>PMAK01000063.1:0-12753 GCA_003153655.1 Phycisphaerales bacterium | reverse complement strand
GACAGCCCCAGCCCCGTGCCGCGGCGGGCGTCTTCGCCGGCGCCGGCTTTTCCGCGGGAATCCGTGTAAAACGGCTCGAATATCTGATCCAGCACGGCGTGGGGCATTCCCCGTCCCGTGTCGGTCACGCTCAGATCCACTTCCCGGCGATCGGCCGCAATATCCACGCGCACTTCTCCTCCAGTCGAAACGGCTTCCAGCGCATTGAACACGAGATTCAGCACGACCTGCTTGATCTCGTCGCTTCGGCCCTTGATTCGGTCGTCGATTCCATTGGCCGGCGTCACGCTCAAAATCCGATTGTGATATTCCGGCATCGCCGTCACCGACGCAACCACCTCGCGCGTCAGGCTGCCGAGCGAAAAGATCGACGGCGCATCCTGCGGCGCGCGGCCGAGCGTCAGCAGCTTTTCAACGATCCGCTTGCAGCGGAACGCCTCCTCGCAGATCACCTGGAGCGAATGGGCTGATTCGTCCTTGGCACTTTCATCGCCGCGCTGGATCGCGCCGAGCGACAGTTCCGCGTGCGCGGTCATGATGCTCAGCGGGTTGTTGATCTCATGCGCGANNGGAGATTGTGATACAGATCTTCGAGCCGCGCGGCCATGCGATTGAAGTTGGCGGCAAGCTCGGCGAATTCCATCGTTCCCTCGGTATCGACGCGGCCGTTGAATCGCCCGGCGGCGATACGCTCCACCGCCAGCTTCATGCGCGCGAGCGGCCAGAGGATTGAGCGGTACTGCACGATGCCGATGATCATCGCCATCAGCGCCACCCCGGCTAGAAGGCCGCTCATCGAAAACATCAAAAATTTCAGATGGTAGTCCGCCCGTTCGTATGCCAGTTGGATCTGCCGCCGGCATTCCGTGTCGAGATCGACCATCGGCTTCACAACCGAATCAAGATTCACGGGCTGGCCCGAATCGGTTGAAAGATCAGCCTGCGCTGCTTCATCGAGTGCCCGGCGAACGCTTTGTTCGAGTGCGGTATCGCGCGAGGCTGCATCCGGCGGAAACCCACGATTGAACTGATCGAGCGCCCGGCCCAGTTCCACATGGGCCGCTGCCGGCGCTGGCTGATGGATCGTGAGATAAAGCTGCGCCGCCCCCACATGCGTCCCCACCTCGTAAACCTTCTGCAGCCGCTGATACCCGTCGAGAGCGGCATTGAAATCCGACCGCATCTCGTCGATTTCCCAAAACGAAGCCACGCCCGCCACCAGCAGGCTCGCAACCATCGCGATAATTTGATACGCCAGCTTTCGGCGCAGAGTCATCATACGAACCAATATCATCGCATAAATCGGCCTGAAAACGGAGTAGTTCCGCTTAGCCGGCCCGCTTGCGGGCCGTTCCGATTGCAGTCGCTGGAATCAGCCGATTTCCCATCGTGCAAATATTGCCCGAGACGCATCGCCGTCGCCCCGTCCGCGCGATAAGCTGGTCAATCTTTGACGAGGAGATTGAGTATGAAATGGTTGGGGTCGTTATTCACTGTCGGGGTATTGCTGACCGGACTCAACGTCGCGGCGGCTGAAGCTGTCGATGATCGACAGCTCGCACAAGCCACTGTTGACAAAGCGCTGGCTTATCTCAAGAGCAAGCAGAAGCCTGACAACGGCTGGCAGGACGAGGCTGATCCGCCGGGCATCACCGCCCTGGTTCTTCGCGCATTCATCTCTGATGACAAATACCCGGCCGATCAACCCTTCCTGCAAAAGGGCTTCGGAAAACTGCTCTCCTACCAGGTCGCGAACGGCGGCATCTATAAGGATGTTCTCGCCTGCTACAACACCGCCATCGCCATCAGCGCGCTGGCCGAATCAAAAGACCCGGCCTACCACGACGCGATGATGAAGGCGCTGGACTATCTCAAATCCCTCCAATGGTCGGACAAAATCTCCGGCGTTTCCGAAGAGGTTCGCCTCAAGAGCGCTCAGGACATCAAATACGGCGGCTTCGGATATGGCCGCAGCGCCCGACCCGATCTCAGTAACACACAGATGGCACTCGACGCCCTGCATGATGCGGGACTCAACTCAGACGATCCGGCGTTTCAGGCGGCCACCAAATTCGTCTCGCATTGCCAGAATTTTTCCGAAACGAACGATCAGCCCTGGGCCGGCGACGACGGGGGA
Organism: Phycisphaerales bacterium; assembly: GCA_003153655.1. Taxonomy (GTDB): domain Bacteria; phylum Planctomycetota; class Phycisphaerae; order Tepidisphaerales; family Tepidisphaeraceae; genus PALSA-1353. The sequence goes on along the minus strand of PMAK01000063.1, from coordinate 10,616 downwards.
TTCATCTACACGCCCGCCAACGGCGGAAATTCGGCGGCAGGAGAATTCACAGGCATCGGTGGCAGGCGCATGCTGCGCAGTTACGGATCGATGACCTACGCCGGTCTCAAAAGCATGATCTACGCCGGACTTTCGCATGATGATCCGCGCGTCAAAGCGGCGTGGGATTGGATCAGCAAGAATTTCACAGTCGATGAGAATCCCGGAATGGCCGCCCTAGGGCCGGACAGTGCGCAAGGCGGATTGTATTACTACTTCTACACCATGGCTCGGGCGCTCAGCGCCTATCGCCAGCCGGTCATCGTCGATCCGCAGGGAAACAAGCATGACTGGCGAGTCGCGCTCATTCGCAAGATCGCCACGCTGCAACGGCCCGATGGCAGCTTTGCCGGCCAGCGAAAATGGATGGAAGATAATCCGGTGCTGGTGACGTCTTACGTCGTCCTGGTCCTCGAAGAGGCGCAAAAAGATCTGGCGGCTCATCCCGCCAATTAGTCCCATGCAAGCGATTTCAGATTTTGATCTCGACAGTCTAAAAGGTCTTCTCTCCCAATTGGGATTTAAGTCCAGCCACGCCCGGACAATTCTGCGCACATTTTACGGAGAGAATCCTCCGGTTTTTCCGCCCGAATCACTCCTTGGCTGGAGGCTCCGCGAAAAGTTATCCGGCAATATTAAGCTGATGCAGACAACAATTGCCGGTCAGCACCGCAGTGCCGACGGCACGATCAAACTCCTCGTCGGCCTACTTGACGGACAGGCGGTGGAATCCGTGCTGATGCCGGCTTTCCGGCCCGATCGCGCAGCCGGCTGCATCTCCTCGCAGGTCGGATGCGCTATGGGCTGCGATTTCTGCGCCAGCGCCCGCGGGGGTCTGACCCGCAATCTGACAGCCGGCGAAATCGTCGAGCAATTTCTGTATCTGCGCAATCAAGCTGGTCTGCTCGGAAGAAGACTCGCGTCCCTCGTCTTCATGGGGATGGGGGAGCCGTTGCATAACCTGGCTAATGTATTAGCCGCGATCGAGCGTATCGCACACCCGGAAATGGGAAACCTCGGCTGGCGGCACATCACGGTCTCCACCGTCGGAATCGTTCCGGCGATTGATACGTTGGCCGCCGCAAAGATTCCGGTTCATCTGGCTCTTTCGCTCCACGCACCAGACGACGCGACGCGCACCCGGATCGTTCCCATGAATCGCCGCTGGCCCGTTGCGGAAATCCTCGGCGCCGCCCGGAGATACCAATCCATCACCGGCCGGATCGTTAACATCGAATACTGCATGCTCGCGGGCGTCAACGATTCTCTGGATCAGGCAAATCTCCTCGCAAATCTGATGCGCGGCTTTCCCGCTCATGTGAATCTGATTCCCCACAACCCGATTGGCCTCGGAATCAGCGGCGTCGAATATCGTCGCCCGGATGCTACGCGCGTGGAACATTTCGCCGCAATCCTACGCAAAGCAGACTTGGTGACGCACGTTCGCATAGCACGAGGCGATGACGTAGCCGCCGCCTGCGGGCAACTCCGCGAGACGACCACTGCGGCAGTTGCCTAAATGGCTTTACCCTCTCGTTTCTGCAATCTGGCCGATTTACACGTCCGATAAACCAAACGCCATACCCCAGTATTGGTTATCGGTAGACATTTCAGCCGATGCAGGACTATGCTGGCCCCCTCGGCCACCTATTAACTGGAGACTCCGTGGACAAATTCATCCTGCCTAATTTTCACGCGATTCTGATTCATTTCCCCATAGGAATGCTCGGAATCGGCGTCATCATCGAGCTCTTCAGTTTCCTCTGGCCACGCAGCTCGTTTCGGTTAGCCGGTCGTTGGATGATCCTGCTCGGAACCCTTGCGGCCGTCCCGGCCCTCACCAGCGGTCTATACGCACTTCACGACGTCATCGGCCACGGCAACGAGGCGGATTCCTGGATGGAACTCAAAGCCGGCAGTAATTTCACGGCCCGCGATTGGGAATTCGTTCGCAATCACGTTCTCCTCAACTCCGGGGCCACTGTTCTCTCGCTCATTGCCGTCGTTATGTGGCTCGGAGCCTCCGATCAATGGCGAAAAATCCTGCGCGTGCCGGCGCTCGTCATGCTATTGGCCGCCATGGGGTTGATGATGGACGGCGCCTGGCACGGCGGGGAAATGGTCTATCGTCTCGGCTTTGCCCCTCAGGGCCGACAAGCCGTTCTTCCTGAAAGTCCGACTAAGCCGCAAAATCTCGACGACAAAATTGAGTTTTACGCGCCAGCAGGCGAAATCCACCTGCTCATGGCTGGATTGGTATTTGCATTGGCGGCCGTATCACTCGGCCTGTCGATTCGCCGGGCGGTCATGACCGATGCCGTCGTTGTTGAGCGCGTTCCGCCGACGTACGTGCCAAAGAACGTCGCGGGTCAGCCGATAAAGCCCATTTCATTGCTTCAGGCCCTCAACGATCCGGGTGATGAAATCCCCGTGGTCCCGCGCGTTCCGGCGGCCAGGTTCTGGCTTTTGGCCGCGCTGGTCGTCATCGGTGCCATCGCCAGCGGTTTGTGGTTTGGAGGATTCGTTGAGCCGTGGCCGAAAATTATCGACCAAACCCACCTCCGCTGGTCGCTTCAGCATATCAAAGATGCCGGCAGCGCACGTGAAGGAATGCACATTGTCGTCGGCGCATCGCTTCTTGTGCTTGTGCTCGCGATGGCATTGCTCACGCGATTCTCGCCTCGGAGCCGCGTCATTTTAAGCGGCCTTTCAGTCCTGCTCGTCCTGGCGATGGCCGCTCAGATATGGATTGGCCTCTCCCTGCTTTTCGACGGCGGCCGTGGCCCATTGGCCCGATTCAAAACAGACGCCGAGGCAAACGCTCCTTCCGAACAGGAGAATAGTTCGCCAACCACGCTGCCAACCACGACCCCATCCGCGACTACGCAGCCCATTGCCGCTGCGCGTTGATGGCGGCATGTGCACGACTATTCATGGCAGAAGTCATCATTCAATTGGTGTGACCTTTTCCACATCAACATGATAGATACTCTTGATCACCCCGGTAGTCGGATCTTTCCGCACGAAGATATGTTCCGTTCCAAGCACCTTTACCGGAACGTCATAGTAATAGACATGCGATCCCTTAACGACATTTCCGTCCACAAAGTGCTGAGCCAGCGGAGGCCCGGAAAAGCAGCACTTTGTCTTTGAATAGACAAGTTGAAAATAGTTCAGCCGCGCACTATCTCCGGCATAATTAGGCGCCCACATCTCGCCCATCATCAATACTTTCTTCCCCTCAAGCGCCCGCCATTTCTCCGGGATATCTTCCATTTTCGCGTTCGTCTGATCCATATCGAAGCTGCTCATGGCCTTCAGATCAATTTCTTTATACGCCCCGTGATCGTGAATTCCGCCGCTCAGTGCTTCATTCAGCCACCAAAAAAACAGCAGGGCGATCGGCAATATGATAACCGCCACANNCCGCTGAAGCAACGGAGGATTCCCCGCGGGCAATGGGCGGGGCTGATAGGAAATTCCAATTGGCGGGACGGATGGGGGAGTTGCGGTGCTCATGATCACAATTCTCGATCTATTTTTACTGCGGCGCCACGCGGACGCTCGACGCGTCCATCTGATAAATGCTCACGATAAATCCGCCATCCCTGACTTCCTTCACATGCAGCGTTCCCTCAACAATCAATTCATCGGGGAAATAACTGACGGCTTTGGACTTGGGGCAATGCACGACAATTGTATGCTGGATCTGGGGCGGCTGGCCAAAGCAGCAGGCAAAAAGACTCGGAACNNAATTCAGAAATGCTCTCCGCCTGATCCAGCGGAATCATGTATCCGGTCGTCTTGAAATGGCATCCGTCCAGACGCAGCACATCCGTCGGGATATCGCCTCCGGCAGTGGCATCGTAATCGAAATTGCCAAGCTCTTTGATCGCCATCTCGATAGTTTGGCCCGCCACCGGGGCTGGGTGAATATGGCGCGGGCCGCCATCCACCACGACGGCCATGGATTGCTGAGCCATCGCTGCCATCGGCTTAACTGGAGGATTCAGCATCTGGTGCCGGCAAACCCGAATCTGCTCCAGGATCGGCCCAAGCTGGTCCGGCTGATCCGCCAGCAACTCTGAGACCTTTTGCAGCAGCGGCAGGGCGGAGGCGTAATCATTCCGCCCCATGTCCTCATTCGCGCGGAGTTGAAGCTCATTGGCAAGATTCGCTCCGGTCGGCTGCGTCGTTGGCGCAACATCAGCCAGCGCAGTCCCAGCTGCGAAAAATCCCAATAAAACGGCAGCAATGATTCCGTTCAATTTCATACCGAGCCCCTCATCCTATCCCTAGGATACCAGAGGTTTAATCAGCGAATTCTAGCAAAGTTGCAGATAATCTTACTTTGAATTGGCTCCGTCGGTCGACAAATCAGCGGGTATAGGCATAAGTTCTGGTTTCACCGCCAGATAGTAAAGCTCGCCCTGTTGCAGTTCATATCCCGCCATAGCCTCCGCCTGCGGGCCGACGCCCATGTAAATGTCACATCGCCCACTGGCCCGGATAGCGCCGCCGGTGTCCTGGTCGAGCAAAAAGCTACTAAACGGCTCGGGGGCATTGGCTGAGGCGTTCGGGATATTCGTCTTCACAAACGCCGGCATCGCGCGCGGATAAATGTCTTTCTGCTCCTTGTCCGTGGCGATCGTCCCCAGCGGCGTCACCGGAACATTCAAACTTCCGAATGGTCCTCCCGGTCGCTCTGTAAAGAAAACATAGGCCCGGTCCAGCGGCAGATATTTATCCATCACCTCCGGATGAGCCGCGAAGAACGCACCGAGCCCGCGCAGGCTCAATTGATCCTGAGTAATTACCCCATCAGAAACCATCTGAAGCCCCGGACTGGTATATGCGTATCCATTGGTCCCTGCATATCCGATATCGTAAATCTGGCCGGTATCCACCAATCGCAGTCGAGCCGAGCCTTGAATCGTAATCACATATGCTTCCCACCGGCTCTTCACCCAGACCAATTCATCGCCCGGCAGCACGTTGCCGGTTTCGATTTCGCCGCGCGTGTAATACGGAACGATTCCGCCATCTGGAAGTTTTCGGCCATGAACCTGCCCCGTCATCGGATCGCGATCCAGATCGGGCGGCAACTTATACAGCGGCCATTGATATTCGTCGCCCCGATGCAGGCTTGCGTCATAAATTGGCGAGAAATAACCCGTGAACAGCACGCGATCGGTAAAAGCCGTCCCATCCGGCGACGGCGCTCCATAGCTCTTGTAAACCTCGAAATCCCGAACGATCTGTTCGTTAAACCAAGCCCCGTTCCATCCGCCCATGGCGATGGCCTGATCGCAAATCCCGCGCAGTCGCTGCAACGTCGCCGCCGCGCGAGCGTGCGTGATGTCGAGATAAGGGAAATATTGCCGGCTGCTGGGCGCGGAAAGATATTTCAAACTGTTGTCGATCGCCGCTCGCAGCCGCACCGGATCAACCGGCTGTTCCGCGAAATTCGGATATTCACTCGGACTGATCTTCCGCAGCGCCACCATTCCCTCGGGCAGCGGCTTGCGAAAATCAATCGCCCGAGGCTCAGGCGGCGGAGATTCCGGCTTGCAACCAGCACAAAAAATCGCGGCGGCGACACCAGGGATCCAAAGTGACCAACGGGAAAATTTGACCTGCACGATTCCTCCATGAATCAACGACGTGGCGACCACGCCACTGTTTTTTCCAGCCAAATAGTATCTTCTTTCCACCTACGGGAGAACAAATGGGCGGAGCTTTTTTTGAATTATTGCAATTATGTCGTATCTGACATATACTCGCACATGGCATGACGGATAAGATTCTCGTTTGGCTTCATGGAGAGATCAAAAGCCCGCCATTTTCAACCACGGCCCGCAGCACTGCGGGATTCTTGCTCAGGCTTGTCCAAAGAGGCACATCGCTACAGATGCCGGAATCGAGGCCAATGCCGGCCATAGCGCCTCGGTGTCATGAACTGCGAATCAGAGATGCTGAGAACCGAGTGACGTGGCGTATAGTCTATCGGATCGATGTCGATGCGATTGTAATCGGCGATGTGTTTGCGAAAAAGACGCAACAGACCCCTCAAAATATCATTGATGCCTGTAAACGCCGGTTCAAATTGTACGATGGGGTAAGTCATTGAGGTGTGTATGAAACAGTCAAAACGAAACAAGCTTGAAAAAGCCGGATTCAAAGTCGGAAGCGTTCAGGAGTTTTTGAACCTCTCCGATGAGGAGATGGCATTGATCGAGTTGAAGGTCCGTCTCATTGGAATGCTAAAGACGGTTCGAATACAAGCGAGCATCACCCAGCATGCCCTCGCGAAACTCATCGGTTCGAGTCAATCACGGGTAGCAAAGATGGAAGCGGGGGACTCCGATGTAAGCCTTGATCTCATCTGCAAGGCCTTGTTTGCAATGAGAGTGTCACGCCGGGCCATCGGCAAGATCATCGCTTCAAAGCGAGCGGCATAAGCGAGGCGAACAATTTAGGACCCCGCATGAGCATGCACCTGCTGCTCAGCGTGATAACTGCTGCGAACCATCGGCCCGGATTCCACGTGTCGAATCCCCTTCGCCTCTCCGCGAACTTTCCAATTCGCGAATTCATCCGGATGCACCCACCGCACCACCGGCAGATGCTGCGTCGTCGGACGTAGATATTGGCCCAGCGTCAGAATCTCGCATCCGATGGCCACCAGATCGTCCAGCACCTGATCGATCTCATCGTCCCGCTCGCCAAGCCCGAGCATCATCCCCGTCTTGGAAATAAATCCCTGCCCCTTGGCGATCTGAAGCAGTTTGAGCGAGCGATGATATTTCGCCTGTGGACGCACAACTGAATATAGCCGCGGCACCGTCTCAATATTGTGATTGAGAATCTCCGGCTTTTCATCCAGCACCTTTTGCAGCGCATCCCAATCGCCACAAAAATCCGGAATCAGAACTTCAACACTGGTGCCCGGCGACTGAATCCGAATCTGCCGAATCGTCTCCGCCCACACCCCGGCTCCGCCATCCGGCAATTCATCTCGATTCACGCTGGTGACAACAATATGCTTCAATCCCATCGTCCGGACCGCATCGCCCACACGCCGAGGCTCATCCAGATCCAGCGTCGGCGGACGTCCGGTCGCGATATGACAAAACCCGCAGCTTCGCGTGCAGACATCGCCAAGAATCATCAGCGTGGCCGTCCCGACAGCCCAGCATTCCCCCATGTTCGGACACTTGGCCGATTGGCAAACCGTGTGAAGCTTGTTCGTGTTAACCAGGTTCAAAAGCCGGCTATATCCCTCGCCAGCGGGCATTTTCATCTTGAGCCAGGGCGGCTTTCGTCCCTGATCGGGTGAATTGGGCAGAATTTCCAGTGAATGAGCCATATTCCGTATTTCGATTGTAGGGGCGATGGGGCATTAGAAAAAGCGGGTGCGGGCGGAAACCCCAAACCCGTCATTCGGATTTCGGATTTCGGATTTTCCCCTGTATTCTATCCCCCATGCCCCTTCGCATCCTATGTCTAGGTGATGTCGTCGGCCGACCCGGCCGCCAAATCCTGCACCAGAAACTCCCAACTCTCGTCCGCGAGCGATCCATCGATCTCGTCATCGCCAATGCCGAAAACATTGCCGGCGGCAGTGGCATCACCGCTAACCTGTTCAACAAAATCCGCAGCTATGGCGTCGATGTCGTAACACTCGGTGATCACATCTATCGAAAAATAGATATCGTCCAGACCCTTCAGACCAGCGAGCGCATCGTTCGCCCGGCTAATCTCGCCAGCGCGGCCGCGGGCAGGCCGTATACCGTTGTCACCACCAACAGCGGGGCGGCTGTTGGCGTCTTTTGCCTGCTCGGTCGAATCTTCATGAACTCACCCGCGGACGATCCATTCGCCGCCGCCGAGCGAATCCTCGGCGAAATGCCGGACAACGTCCGCGTCTGCGTCTGCGACATGCATGCCGAGGCAACCAGCGAAAAAGTCGCGATGGGCCATTGGCTCGATGGCCGCTGTTCCATGATCGTCGGCACGCACACCCATATCCCCACCGCCGACGCAAGAATCCTGCCCGGCGGCAGCGCCTGCATCACCGATCTGGGCATGTGCGGGCCATACGATTCCGTCCTGGGCCGTCGAAAAGATCGCGTGGTCAAGCATATGACGACGAACATGCCGCATTCGTTCGAGGTCGCCACGGGGGATGTGCGGATGTGCGGCGCAATCGCCGAAATCGACCCCGAAACCGGGCGGGCGATTTCTATGGAACGTGTCGAAGTCCGCGGGGAAAATGCCGACCAGGCGTACGATTCCGATGATAAGTCAGACTAGCAGCAGTTATCTGCGTTGCGGTTTCTTAAATTCCGCTGAAAGCGTGATCATCTCCACTGCCGCCTCCGCGGCACGCGCGCCGACATCAATCCTCTGCCTCGCCTGCTCTTCAGTATTCGTCGTCAGCACGCCAAAAATCACCGGAATCCCCAATTCAATCCCCACGTCCTGAATCCCCCGCGCCGCTTCGCCTGCGACAAAATCAAAATGCGGCGTATCCCCCCGAATCACGGTGCCTAAACAAATGACCGCCGCGCATCCGCGCGCTTGTCCGGCCCATTTCGCCGCCAGCGGCAACTCAAACGCGCCCGGCACGCGATGAATCCCAATCCGCGATGAATTAATTCCGAGTTCCTCCAGCCGCGCAACGCACCCGCGCAAAAGCTCGTCCACAATATGCGCATTAAACCGCGCGGCAATTACAGCGATCTTCGCAGACTTCGGAACCTTCGCGACTCTCGCCGCCGGTGGCTTGTTGCTCATGCGCTTATTTATCGCCCAGCGTGCCGATTTTCACCAGCACCTTGCCCATCGGCCCCGCCGCCAGCCGATCGAACGCGCGCAGGATTTGATCGAACGGAAATACCCTGTCCACAATCGGCCGATCGCCTGCTTTCGCCAGCAATCCAACAACCGCGTCCCAAGCCGCTCGAGCCTCCGCCGGCGTATATGACCCAACGGCTACGCCACCCACGCGGATTCTCCGGAAAAACAGGCTCGCAGTATTAAACTGCGGCACTGGNNCACCACGCTCACCTTTCCCCAATTTCCCAGCGTCTCAATCACTTGGCCCAGCATCGCTCCACCGATGTTATCAATCGCCAGATCCACCCGCCGCGTTCCCAGCGTCATCTTCAATTTTGCCGGCCAACCCGCATCAGATGGATCAATCGTATAATCCGCTCCAAGCTCCCGCAGCTTCGCCTGCTTTTCCGCGCTGCGCGATAAGGCAACCACCGTGTGCCCCAGCGCCTTCGCCAATTGCACACCCGCCACACCCACACCACCGGACGCGCCGGTGATCAGCACCACGCCAGGCGATAATTCGCCCCATTGCGTTAATGCCTGATAAGCCGTCAGATAAACCAGCGACGCCCCAGCCGATTCCTGAACCGTCCACCCAGCTGGCGGCAGGGCGATCGATTCCGTCGAAACCGCAACCTGCTCGGCAAAAGTTCCCCACCGGCTCACGCCAGTCTCGCCTCGAAGAATCAGCACGCGCTGCCCGACAGAATATCCGCGCACACCTGCGCCAGTTGCCGCCACAATTCCCACCCCATCGCGCCCCAGCACATGCGGCATTTTGGGCTTGCCCGGATATTCCCCCTTCGCCAAATACCGATCGGCAGGATTCAACCCTGCATATTCCAGATTGATGACAATCTCTCCAGCACCCGCGACAGGCTCGGCAACATCCCCCATTCGCATTCGCTCAATCCCGTTCAGATCATCTAGCAGCCATGCTTTCATATCAGCACGTTCTCTCTATTCGTTAAATGCAACCGCGAAGACGCCAAGATCGCAAAGAAATCGCGAAGGAATACCAGACAAATTCATCCATGAATCTCTTCGCGTCTGTCTTCGCGATCTTGGCGTCTTCGTGGTTGTTTTTTCACTCCTCCTCAACCTTAGGATTATACTGGCTCGCAATCTGCTGCTGCACCTGTGGCGGAACCGGCTCATAGTGGCTGAATTCCATCGCAAAACTCCCCTGACCGCCCGTCACGCTTTTCAACTGTGACTGATATTGCATCACCTCCGCCAGCGGCGCCATTGCTTTGATCTGGGCCATCCCGCCCGGCAAAACATCCGTCCCCTGAATCCGCCCGCGCTTGCCGGAAAGATCGCCGGTGATCGTTCCCATCTTATCCTCGGGCGCAGTCACTTCCATAGTCACAATCGGCTCCAGCAATACCGGCCGTGCCTTCAGCACCGCTTCCTTAAACGCGAATTTTCCCGCCGCCCGGAACGCCACTTCCTTACTGTCCACCGGATGGTGTTTGCCATCCGTCACGCAGACGCGCACATCCTGCAGCGGGTATCCCGCCACAACACCCTGATCCAGCAAATCCCGCACACCCTTTTCCACCGCCGGAATAAACTGCCCCGGAATCGTTCCGCCGAAAACTTCGTTGACGAATTCAAATCCCTTCCCGCGCTCCAGCGGCTCGACACGCAAGAATACCTCTCCGAATTGCCCGGCCCCGCCCGTCTGCTTTTTGTGGCGGTGATGCCCCTCTGCCATAGCCGTAATCGTCTCG
>PMAK01000164.1 GCA_003153655.1 Phycisphaerales bacterium | reverse complement strand
GTCGTCAATCGCTTCCGTGGCGTCGGCCCCGCCCGCGCGGCGCTCGAAGCCGTCTGGGCATTCTGGAACCGCACCCTGGGCGCCATTCATATCGAGACGCCCGATCCATCCGTCAACTTTCTCGCCAACGGCTGGCTCCTCTACCAGGTGCTCGCCTNNCGCAGCGGCTTCTACCAGTCCGGAGGAGCGTTCGGCTTCCGCGACCAGCTTCAGGACGCGATGTCGCTCGTACACTCGCAACCAACGATTCTCCGCGAACAGATCCTTCGTTGCGCCGGCCGCCAGTTCCGCGAGGGGGATGTGCAGCACTGGTGGCACCCGCCCATCGGCCGCGGCGTCCGCACGCGGATCTCCGACGATTTCCTCTGGCTTCCCTACGCCACGTGCCGCTACGTCACCGCACTTGGCGACACGGGCGTGCTGGATGAAAAGGTGCGGTTTTTAGAAGGCCGCGCTGTCGGACCCGAAGAGGACAGCTATTACGATCTCCCCGGAAGATCGGAAGAATCCGCCACGGTATACGAGCATTGCGTGCGCGCGATCCGCAACGGCCTGCGCTTCGGCGAGCACGGCCTCCCCCTGATGGGAACGGGCGATTGGAACGACGGAATGAATCTCGTCGGCACGCACGGCAAGGGAGAAAGCGTCTGGCTCGCGTTTTTCCTATACGACGTTCTCATCCAATTCGAAGCTCTCGCCACGCGGCGGCACGACGAAACATTCGCAAGCCTCTGCACATCCGAAGCACAAAAACTCCGCGCGAATATCGAGGCGCATGGCTGGGACGGCGACTGGTATCGGCGAGCCTACTTCGACAATGGCGAGCCCCTCGGCTCTGCGTCAAATCCCGAATGCCGGATCGATTCCCTCCCGCAAAGTTGGGCGATCCTTTCCGGCGCGGCTGATCCCGAACGCGCCCGCCGAGCCATGGCGGAAGTCGATCATCAACTCGTCAATCGCGAGGTTGGCCTCATCCAACTCTTCGAGCCGCCGTTTGACAAATCCAATCTCGATCCCGGCTACGTGAAGGGATATGTGCCCGGCGTCCGCGAAAATGGCGGCCAATACACCCACGCTGCTCTCTGGACCGTCATGGCATTCGCCGCCGCCGGCGACTCCGACCGGGCCTGGGAATTATTCCGCCTCATCGATCCCGTCCGCCACGGTGACAGCGCGGCGGCAATCCAGCGATACAAGGTCGAACCCTACGTCGTTGCCGCCGACGTCTATTTGAATCCACAGCACGCCGGCATGGGCGGATGGACGTGGTACACAGGCTCGGCGGGCTGGATGTACCGCCTGATTACAGAATCGCTCCTCGGCCTCCGATTGGAAGTCGATCATCTGCGCTTCACCCCCTGTCTCCCGGCCGATTGGCAAACGTTCAAGATTCACTACCGCTTTCGCGAAACGTTCTACCACATCAATGTCCGCAACTCCGGCAGCGGCAAGACTGTCAAATGCGTGACTTTGGACACGGTGGATCAGCCGCAAAAAATATTGCCGATGATCGATGACCGCAAAGAGCATATCGTCGAAGTGGAAATCGAGTGACGCATAACACATGCGATGGATAGCGCGATCCTATCTGCTTGCCATGGCCCTCCTCGGATGGTCCGCGGTCTCCCTTCAGATCGTGCTGGTGGCCAGCATCTTCAAAGATGTCGGGCTCCCGGTAACCAGCGGCATCATTGACGCCCTCAGTTACTTCACGGTCCTCACAAACATCCTGGTCGCAATTGTCGTCACCGCCTCGATAATTCGCGGCAAACCAGACACCTTCCTGACGGGCCCCGGCACGATGGCAGCGGTTGCCGTCTACATCATTATTGTCGGCGTGATCTATTCACTCTTCTTAAGGCCGCTCTGGAATCCCGTTGGCTTTCAACTCGCAGCCGATGTCGCACTGCACGGTCTGACGCCAATCCTCTACCCAATTTATTGGCTGATATTCGTCCCAAAGGGAAAGTTGAAGTGGATTTATCCCGTCTATTGGCTGATTTATCCGCTGTTCTACGTCGCCTACTCGCTGTTACGAGGCCTTCTCATCAATCGTTATCTTTATCCCTTCGCCGACATAACAATCCTCGGTTATCGAAAGGTGTTCGCTAACACGGCGATTTTATTGCTCACGTTCCTCGCGCTCGGTCTGATTATGGTCGCAATAGATCGCGCAATCGCCCGCTTCCGCAAATCATAACCATGACAATAAGAGAGCGATCTGTCCTCGAACCATCTTGTTTCAGAAAAACACGTTTGCCACAGGCAATGCAACACGAAAAATACCATCACCTGTCCGAACTTCCCTTCTGCGCCTACAATACCCCATATCATTCGTCCCAAAAGTGGAGCGCCAATCATGCAACGCAAGATGTTCATCCTATTGTCATTGACAGCCGCACTTTGTCTGGCCGGATTTTCCTGGGCTGACGACATGCCCGGCATGGGCGGGGCCTCGTCATCTCCTCCAACCACCCAACCCGCCACCCCTCCTTTCCAAGCCGTCGATTTGCACAACACCATCTGCCCGGTCAGCGGCGACAAGGTCGACAGTTCCAGTCTCGTCGAGATCTACGGCGGCAAGGTCTATCACCTCTGCTGTCCTGATTGCCACACTGATTTTGAGAAAGACCCCGCCAAGTACGCCGCCGCCGTCGCGGCCAATCCTGCAAAGTACGGCATCAAGTAGCGTTCAGGCGATTCGCCACCTCCGACCATACCGGCTCGGCCGAAAATAATTTCGGCTGAATCGTCTCGCATTGCGGGCATCGGGCAGGCATGGCGCGGAGATCGTATCCCCACATGGAGATAAACGGCCTTTTCTCTGATAGACGGTCGGCATATCGACTTGGCCCTTACTCGTCTCCAATCTACGAATTCAGCAAGTCTTTTAATGGCTGCCGGAACTGAGGCAAGCCATTAAGATGATGGAAGACAAAATCTCAATACATGAAATCTGAAAGAAATGTTCTCGTCTGCGTCGCCACTTCGCCAAGCGGGACGGCGGTCGCCAAAGAAGGATTGAGATTTGCATCTCTTCTTGGCGCCACGCCGGTTTTTTTGAACGTGGGGCAGAATACATCCGATCGCCGTCAGGCTCTTATGGAGCTCATTGAGAAGGCGGGAAAGAATGATCTCGACGAAAAATCGCTGCTGATTCGGCCGGGTGATCCATATTCCGTTATCGCCGCCTCAGCCGTGGAATTGCAAGCTGAAATGATCATATTGGGAGCGCTGAACCGTGATCCGGCATGGATTCGGGTCTGGGGCTCGGTCGCCCGGAAAATTGCCAGGCGCGCACCGTGTTCGGTATTGCTGTTGAGCAATGGCAATCCACATCGCGCGGGAGATAGGGTGGTCGCGGGAATTGGCTTCGATGTCCAATCCGCCGCTGCCATGCCCACGATTCTTCACATCGCCCGCGAAGGCCACAGCGAATCGATCCACTTTGTGCGCGAGTTCCCAAATCTTGAAAATCGGTGGGAGGAAGAAGATCCGCCTCAGGCTCGTCTCACGACCGAGGAATACCTTGTTCCGCATCAAAAGGCGGAACAACAACTCCTGGCTGACTTCTTGAGCGCATACGACCTGAGCGGACTCAATATTCGTATCGCAGCGCTCCCCGGACGCGAAGGCATGGAGGTCGTCGCTTATGCGCGGCGGCACCGCGCTGATCTCGTAATTCTGCCGGCCGCGCGCAGGCGATTGACAATCTGGGATCGCTTTTTCAGGCATCCTTTGGAAAGCGTGCTCATGGAACTTCCGTGCGCACTATTGCTTCAAAGGACAACTCAAAGCGACGTATCAGCCAAGGCGGCAGCCGAAATGCGAAGTCCGCCCATCGAGGAAAAGTAGCCGCCGCCGGAGTAAGAAATTTATGTGCATTTTGGCAAATACCGCGATCCCTTCGCATGAGATCGCACTACTTTTCCTCGCGACAGGTTTACTGCTCGCAATGGCGCGATTGCTCGGCGAGTTTGCGAAACGGCTGGGTTTGCCATCTGTACTCGGCGAACTGCTTGCGGGCGTATTCCTGGGGCCAACTATTCTTGGGTGGGCATTTCCACATGTAGAGGCGACGATATTTCCGCCCGCTGGTGAGATTGCAACTGCCATTCATGCATTCACGGCGCTGGGCATTGCCTTATTTCTGCTCGTCGCGGGCATGGAGGTGGATCTTTCAACCGTGTGGCGGCAGGGCCGTTCGGCCGTCACTGTCGCCGTTATGGGAATGGCGATTCCGTTCATTCTCGGATTTGGGTTGGCTTGGATGGCCCCACGGTGGCTCGGAATTCAACCCAACGCGAGCCACAGCGTCTTCGCCTTGTTCGTGGCAATCGCGTTGGCGATCACGGCGCTTCCGGTCATCGCCAAAATCCTGATGGACCTGCACCTGTACCGATCAAATATCGGAATGGTCATAGTCGCCGCCGCCATATTGAACGACCTGGTCGGCTGGCTCGTGTTTGCATTTTTGATTGGTCTGATGGGCGGCAAAGGCCCGCACGCCTTCACGATCACCCAAACCGTTTTACTGACGCTCGCGTTTGCCGTCTGCATGCTGACCCTGGGTCGTTGGTTAATTGACCGCATCCTTCCCTGGTTTCAGGCTCACGCAAGCTGGCCTGGTGGAATCATCGGCACCGCGCTGGCAATGGCGCTTCTCTGTGCGGCCTTCACCGAATGGATAGGGGTCCACGCGATCTTCGGCGCGTTCATGTTCGGCGTGGCTTTGGGAGATTCACGGCACTTGCGGGAACAGACGCGAGCGACATTGGATCAATTTATTTCGTTTTTTTTTGCTCCCCTATTTTTCGCCACCATTGGACTAGAGGTGAACTTCGCCACCAACTTCGATCTGCCGCTGATTTTGATCATCACGCTTATCGCCACGATCGGGAAAATTGTCGGCTGCGGCCTCGGGGCGCGCTGGAGCGGATTTTCCAACCGCCAGGCATGGGCAGTCGGCTTTGGAATGAACGCCCGTGGAGCAATGGAGATCATCCTGGGTTTGCTCGCGATGGAAGCGGGCCTGATCAACCAGAGACTCTTTGTTGCTCTGGTCGTGATGGCCATGCTTACTTCGCTTTTCAGCGGCTCAATGATTCAGTGGGTACTGGGAGGACGGAAAAGACCCAAGCTGTCGGAACTTCTGACCTCCAACGGTTTCGTCAAGTTGCAAGCCACCGATCGTCGCTCCGCGGTGAATGAGTTAGTGCAGGCTTTGCGAACGAAAACGGATGGCGACTCGGTCGATAGGGAGGCGATCAATTGGGAGGGGCTCTCCCATCGCGTCTGGGCCCGCGAGCACTTGCTCCCAACTAATTCGGAACATGGGCTTGCGATTGTGCGCGCGAGTTTTATGGAACTGAAGGAGCCGCTTATCGCCGTCGGAGCGTCCAGTGCCGGCATCGATTTCATGTCCCCGGACAAGCAACCGGCCAAGCTGATTTGTCTTTTACTGACTCATCCCGACGAACTCAGGCTGCAGCGGAGCCTGTTGTCGGATATTTCGCGATCCTTCGAGGATTCTGAGCATGTTGACCACGCGGTAGGGGTAACAAACTTCACGGAATTCCTTGCCTTGCTGAACAGCGGAAAGCCGGCCGGACCGCCGGTTCCCGCAAAAGTCGAATCCGTCGTATGAAGCGTGGTCTGCAACAACGGCTTCATTGCGTTGCTTGGCAGCCATGGCAAACAAACCAATGACGCCGCGGCAGGTGAAGCCGTTTTGTGTTTTTTGCAAGATTCCTTTGCACATAGTGCCGAGCCCTGCAGTGTTTACCGCGCATTTCCAGCCTTTTGCACGAAGTACATCGCAGCAAGGGTTCAACTTGCCCAAAACAAAATATTGCCAGCATCGAATAGCAATGTTACGGTAAGCCCGTTCACATCGCGTTGTGCGATGAATAATGAAGTCGTTATTTTAGGGTTGCAAGCGACT
The DNA here is from genome assembly GCA_003153655.1 of Phycisphaerales bacterium. GTDB lineage: Bacteria > Planctomycetota > Phycisphaerae > Tepidisphaerales > Tepidisphaeraceae > PALSA-1353. The sequence continues at coordinate 8,516 of PMAK01000164.1, read as the reverse complement.
TCGCACCGGGCCGGTGCGCCAGAAAATGGATGATCCGGCGGGTTGACAAATCTGAAGGCGGAGCAACGGCTGGGGAGTGAATTTGCTTTCTTGCTTGGATGAACGCACTTCGAGTTTGCATCGTTCTTCCGGAATCTCCCCCGGCACAGCTGCAAGAGTCGGCGATTCAGGAAACTGATTTTCACCCGACGACACCCGCTATTCCAAAAACGAAGTCCAGCTCGCCGAAATCTATTGCTGGCAAAAATCGCCCGATCTCGCCGAAAAAAAACCTTTAAGAAAGCAATCGCCGACTGCGAAAAAGCCGCCGGCCCCACCAGCACCGAATTGGTTTTCCCGCAGTCCGCCCAGGCAAATTTCTACACCTTCGTCTCGGTTCACCCCGAAAAAGTAACCCCACTCCTGCTGCGAATCCTCAATATTGTTCGCAATGCCCCGGCGCACAAAGACGCCGACATCATCATGTGGTCCCGCAACGTCGGCCAAAGCTATCAAGCCCGAGCCGAATACGCTCAGGCTGAGCCCTACTTCAAACAAGCGGTCGATCTTGCCGAAAAGATGGACCCGAACGATTGGTTCCCCCACGAACTTCTCACCGCCGCCGACTTCTACAGAGCCTGGGACAAATACCCCGAGGCCCTCATCCTCGCCAATCACGCCCTGGCGATCCGCGAAAAAGAACTTGGAACCTCCAGCGACGTCGACAAAAAGCTGGACGTAACAGTCTGCCTCGACAACCTCGGCCAAACCGATCTCGCCTCCGGCAATCCCCGCGAGGCCGAAACCCTCTATAAGCGCGCCCTGACCATCACAGAAAAAAACGCAGGCCCCAACAGCAAAGAGTCCGCCGACCTCCGCGCACAATACGAATTGCTCCCAAAGCAAAAATAGCCGTAGCCCTTCATAGCTCTTAGATAAAAGGCATCTCCGAACTGCGCCAGGCCAGCCAGTCGCGCTATCAGCGGCTACGCCTGTCATATTCGAGCAAGCGTCGCCGGCCGTCACGAATACTGCAACCGAAAAAAATCTTCCTCTCTCAACGACAAGGACTCCAGCGCTTTCGCAAAACCAACATCCACCTGTTAATCTCAACCTTCATAAAGCCGTGACAAGCACCCCCCCGAAAATCTCGGCCCGCCAGGCAAAAATCTCCCTCGCTCTCCTCCTCGGCATCAACCTCTTCAACTACGTAGACCGCTCCATCCTCTACTCCGTCCAGGAAACCGTCCGCATCCGATTCAAAGTCACCAGCTCCGCCATCGGCTGGCTCGTCCTCGCTTTCCTCGTCACCTACATGCTCCTCTCCCCAATCTTCGGCTGGCTCGCCGACCGTTATTCCCGATGGATGCTCATCGGCATCGGCGTCGCACTCTGGAGCCTCGCCAGCGGAGCATCCGGCTTGGCCAATTCCTACGCCGCACTCCTTGCCACCCGCTGCATGATCGGCGTGGGCGAAGCCGCCTACGGCCCCGTCGCCCCAACCCTCATCTCCGATCTCTATCCCCTCGCCGTCCGCGGCAAAGTCCTCGCATGGTTCTACGCCGCCATCCCTGTCGGCAGCGCCATCGGCTATATCCTCGGCAGCCCATTCGCCCACCCCGGTCGCTGGCACTACGCTTTTTTCCTCACCCTCCCGCCCGGCCTGATTCTCGCCGCATGTTGTTTCTTCATGAAAGAACCCAAACGCGGCGCCAGCGAGGAAAATGAAACTCCACAACGCAACGCCACCGCCGCCGACTATAAAGTCCTTCTAAAAATTCCCAGCTATCTTCTGAACACGGCCGCCATGGCCGCGATGACATTCGCCATCGGCGGCGTCGCCGACTGGATGCCCACTTATCTAACCGTCGATCGCGGCCTAAGCCCGGAGAAATCGGGTCTGATCTTCGGTGGAATCGTCGTCGTCGCCGGACTCATCGCCACCCTCACCGGCGGAATCGCCGGCGACAAACTCCGCACAAAAATCCCCGGCAGCTATTTTTTAGTCTCCGCTCTCGGCATGCTCGCCGGCTTCCCACTCTTTTTGCTCTTACTCATCACCCCGTTCCCCCTCGGCTGGGTCGTCCTCTTTCTCGCCGTCTTCTGCCTCTTCTTCAACACCGGCCCAAGCAACACCGCATTAGCCAACACCACGCCCCCATCCATCCGCGCCTCCGCCTTCGCCATCAACATCCTCATGATCCACATCTTGGGTGACGCGATATCCCCGGGAATCATCGGAACCATCCGCGACCACTACAGCCTAAACCTGGGCTTCGTCGCCGTCTCCGGAATGATGCTCATCGGCGGCCTCCTATGGCTCTGGGGAATGAAATATCTCGCCGCCGACACCGCCGCCGCGCCTAATCGCCTGATCTAACCTTGCCGATAAGTCAAAAGTAATGCATAATGATAATGTAAGGCGTATCGAATAAGTAAGGAATCACATGCTACATTCAACCGTGACAAGCAAAGGCCAGACAACAATCCCCGGAGAAGTGCGGGAAGCCCTGAACATCAAACCCGGTGACAAACTGGAATATGCGCTGGAGGCCGATCACGTGACTTTCCGGGTGCATTCCGGCGTGCGGTCGCTTCGGGGCGCACTGGCCAGCAATACGGGAAAGACCCTGTCCTTCCCCCAAATCCGCGAAGCTGCCGCCAAGGCTGCGAATCATAAACGGAGAGGGCGATGACTCCGGGCCGACGGCTCGTCGATACCAACCTGATTGTTCGTTTCCTCGTCCAAGACCATCAAAAGCACGCCAGGGCTGCAACAAAACTCTTCGAAGCCAGCGACCGCGGCGATCTTACGCTCGTAATTCTCCCCGCGGTAATCGCCGAATGCGTCTTCGTGCTGGAGTCATTCTACAAACACAACCGCATCGACATCGCGAGGGTTTTGGCTGCACTGATCTCCAGCCCGGGAATTCAACTGACTGATGCGGCACTCCATCTGGATGCGCTGAATCGATACGGCGGCAGCAAGGCTCACTTTGTAGACTGCATCATCGCAGCCCATGCAGCCGAGGCTGATTTGCCCGTGGCGACCTTCGACAATGATTTCAAGAAATTTCACGACGTGAAAGTGGAACTCGACTAAACAGCAACAAGAATCTCGGTTATTCAAATCATTTCTTCCTCGCACTGATCTTGCTGATCTTCTTAAGAGCCGAGCCCTTGTGCATTGCCAGGTGATCCGTTTTGTCGCTCTTGATCAGATANNTAATTCGCTTCTTGATCGTCCCCCGAACACGGCCCGCTTCCGAATTCCATTCGACATGATCTCCCACTTTGAAATCGTGTGTCATGTGCTTGGTCTCCGCTTAGAGGCGCGTCACATTTTGTGAGGGTCCGCTACTCCCCAAAAATCTTCTCCAACCCAACCCCAGGATCCCGCAACGCCTCTTCCCTCCCATTCGTCGCCACCCGCTCCTTCACCAATCGCGCCAGCAACTCCGTCTGTCCGACTTCCCCAACAGCAATCACCTGCGCAATCCGTCCATCCGCCGCCACCCCAATCTCAATAAACTGCGGCGATTCCGCGCTTGGCGTCCCGCGAATAATCCGCCGGTCCACCACCCGCGCTTCCCCCCACACGCCCAGCTTCAATCCAAAAACCTGGCTATCAAAAAAGCTCGCCGATTCAAATTTAGCATCCCCGCCGGCCATGTTGATCCCGGCGATTTTTCCAGTTAGCGCCGCGCTATCCCAATGCTGCATCATTCGATGCTTGCCAAACAGCGGATCAAACACCGCCGCGCAGTCTCCCGCGGCAAAAATTCCCCGCACATTCGTCCGGCAACTCGCATCTACAAGAATTGCCTTCTAGNNACCGCGATTTGCGTCCCGCGCAGAATCTCCTTATGAACCTGAATCCCCACCGCCGCCACCGCGAAATCGCACGCAATGCACTTCCCCGACGCCAGCGCCACGCGCTGCACGCGCCCATCCCCCTCCACCCGAGCAACACGATCACCGCTATGCACGGTCACGCCATGATTCTCGAGGAACAGCGCCATGCACCGCCCGGTCGCATCACCCGCAAATCGCCGCCACGGATAATCCCCCGACACCGCCAGATCAACATGCAATCCCGCCTGCGTCAAAGATCCTNNTAAAGATCCCGCAAGTTCCACCCCCAGCACGCCGCTCCCGATCACCACCGCCCGCCCACGCCCCTTCGCATGCGCCTGTCCCTCCCGGCTCGCCTTGATCATCGCATGTTGCAAAACCTCGGCATCTCCCAATGTCCGAAGATAAAACAGATTCGGCAACTCCGCCCCCGGCGCCTCCAGCATCGCCGCGCTTCCACCCGTCGCGATCAGCAGCCGATCAAACGAAACCCCTTCGCCACTATCCAGCGTCGCCGTGTTCCGCGTCGTATCCAGGCTCGACAGCCGACGCCCCGTGCGCAGCTGCACATGGTTCTCCACAAACCATTCCGAGGGCATCACAAAAATCCCCTCGCGTCCCTGCGTCCCGATCAAAAATTCCTTGCTCAGCGGCGGCCGATGGTACGGCCGATTAATTTCCTGCCCCACAAGCAGCAGATCCCCTCGCGCGTCGATCTCACGAATCGCCTTCGCCGCTTCATTGCCGGCCAGGCCGCCGCCTACCAAAAGATATTTAACATGCAGATCACTCATCGCAGGTTCTCCATCACCAACGCCAAATTATATGCACCCCAGGCCCGCCAAACTCGCGCCCATCGCCATCCGCCCACATAATGATCGGCTACAAGCCAATCCGTTAGCCATCCGCGAAAAAAGCAATTGTTGTGCCCGCCCGCGGAAATGCTGTCAATCCTTTCATCTAAAACTTGACTTTGACCCGAAGATATATATCTTTCAATGCGGATATACGGATGGAACAGCAGATCGAACAACCCGAACTCGTTCTAGGCTGGCTGGGCTCGCTCGCCGACGCCACACGCCTGCGCCTCCTGCGTCTTCTCGAGCGCCAAGAGCTAGGCGTCGCCGAACTCTGCGACATCCTCCAACTCCCGCAATCCACCATCAGCCGCCATCTGAAAGTCCTCGCCGACCTCGGCTGGGTTCACGGCCGAAACGAAGGCACCACCCACTTTTATCGGACTATCCTCGACGAACTCGATCCACCCGCCCGCCGCCTATGGCTCGTCGCCCGCGAACAAACCGACCGCTGGGCCACGGTGATGCAGGATCAGCTCCGTCTCCAGCGCCTTCTCCAGCAGCGTAACGACAGCCAATCCTTTTTCGCCGGCGCCGCCGGTGAATGGGACGGCCTACGCGGCCGCCTCTACGGCCATCACTTTTCCGCCGCCGCCTGTCTCGGCCTACTCCCCGGTAATCTCGTCGTGGCAGACCTCGGCTGCGGCACCGGCCAAATCACCGCTGATCTTGCTNNCGTCGATAACTCCGCCGCCATGCTAAAAGCCGCCCGTCGCCGCCTCACAAATCTATCCAACACAGAACTCCGCCGCGGCGAACTAACGTCAATCCCCATCGACGACGCCTCCTGCGATTGCGCCCTGATCGTCTTAGCGCTCACGTACATCCCCGATCCCTCAGCGGCAATCAAAGAAGCCGCCCGCATCCTGAAACCCGGCGGCAAAGTGGTCATCGTAGATTTACTTCCCCACGACCGCGACGATTTCCGCCGCCAGATGAACCAGCACTGGCCCGGTTTCGATTCCGAACTAATCCGCCGCTGGCTGACAGAAGCCAATCTCGAAGCAACAACTTGCCGCCCCCTCCCCCCAGAACCAAACGTAAAAGGCCCCGCATTGTTTCTAGCAAGCGGAGCCAAAAATGTGTAACAATAATCAATTGAGCCGCAGAGACCCCGGCGCNNCGCAGAGACGCAGAGACACAGAGACACACGCGGAGGAAAAGAAGTTTAGCCACAGATAAAAATCAGATGCACACAGATGAAAATGCAATTGGCATTAATTCTTATCTGTGTGCATCTGATTTTTATCTGTGGCTAAAAAAATCTTCTCTGCGTCTTCCTCNNGCGCGCCGGGGTCTCTGCGGCTAAGTATTCTTCAACCCGAAACCAGGAGAACCCATGACCCGTCTAATGTCCCCCCCATCAAAATCCCCTAAGAACTCAGGATCGTTTGAGTTCAAAGTCGCCAACCTCGCCGATGCCGAATGGGGCCGCAAGGAGATCATGCTCGCCGAGCAGGAAATGCCCGGCCTGATGTCCGTCCGCGATGAATACGCCGCCAAACAACCCCTCAAAGGCCTCCGCATCATGGGCTCGCTGCACATGACCATTCAGACGGCCGTACTGATCGAAACCCTCAACGCCCTCGGCGCCAACGTCCGCTGGTGCTCCTGCAATATCTTCAGCACCCAGGACCACGCCGCCGCCGCGATCGTTGTCGGACCCAAAGGCTCTCCCCAGAATCCCAAGGGCGTTCCCGTCTTCGCCTGGAAGGGCGAAAACCTCGAAGAATATTGGTGGTGTACCGAACGCGCCCTCGATTTCGGTAGCGCCCAAGGCCCCAACCAGATCGTCGATGACGGCGGCGACGCCACGCTCCTCATCCACAAGGGCTACGAATACGAAAACGCCGGCAAAATCCCCTCGCCCGATTCCACCGACAACGAAGAGTTCAAGGAAATCCTGAAGCTGCTCGCCAAGTGCTACAAGCAGGACCCCCAGCGCTGGCACAAAGTCGCCGCCAAAATGCAGGGCGTCTCCGAAGAGACCACCACCGGCGTTCACCGTCTCTACGACATGCACAAAGCCGGCACGCTTCTCTTCCCCGCCATCAACGTCAACGACAGCGTCACCAAGTCCAAGTTCGACANNTCTGCGGCTACGGCGACGTCGGAAAAGGCTGCGCCCAATCCCTCCGCGGCCAGGGCGCTCGCGTCATCGTCACCGAAATCGATCCCATCTGCGCCCTGCAAGCCGCGATGGAAGGATTCCAGGTCCTGACGGTCGAAGACACGCTCTCCTACGCCGATCTCTATGTCACCGCCACCGGCAATCACAACATCATCACCGCCGCCCACATGGCCAAGATGAAAGACAAAGCCATCGTCGGAAACATCGGCCACTTCGACAACGAAATCGACATGGCCGGCCTGAAGAAAACCAAGGGCATCAAGAAACTGAACATCAAGCCGCAATACGACATGTGGACATTCGCAGATGGTCACAGCGTCCTGATCCTTGCCGAAGGCCGCCTGCTAAATCTCGGCTGCGCCACCGGCCACCCCAGCTTCGTCATGAGCAACAGCTTCACAAACCAGACCATTGCCCAGATCGAATTAGCCACCAACACGGCCAAATACGAGAAAAAGGTCTACGTCCTCCCAAAACACCTGGACGAAAAAGTAGCCAGACTCCACCTGGCTAAGATCGGCGTGAAGCTCACGAAATTATCCAAGGACCAAGCCGAATACATTGGCGTGCCGGTAGCCGGACCATACAAAAGTGATCACTACCGGTATTGAATCACTCGCGATGTTATCCATTCCCTCTCCCCAGCCTGCCCTGAGCCTGTCGAAGGGTAATCCGGGGAGAGGGACAGGGTGAGGGGCAATTTTTGGAACGCCCAATGCACCGCCCGACTCGATCAAACCCTCAATTCCGCCGCACGACCCTCACCGACCTCGACGCCGTCTATGCCCTCATCACCGAGGCCGCGAATTGGCTGAAATCCCGCAACAGCACCCAATGGGCTTTTTTCCTCACCGGTGAAGGCAAGAATCTAATCCGCCGCCGCATCGAAACCGCCGAGACATACCTCGTCCTCGACGCGCATTCCCAACCCATCGCCACCTTCACCATCCAATGGGATGACGAAAAAATCTGGGGCCAGCGCGGCCTGGATTCCAAAGCCGGATACGTCCACGGCCTCGCCGTCTCCCGCCGCGCCGCCGGAAACGGCCTCGGAATCCAAATGCTCGACTGGTCCTCAAAACTAATCGCCGAAAAATCCCGCCCCCTCGTCCGTCTCGATTGCATGGCCGACAACGAGCCATTATGTAATTACTATCGTCGCGCCGGTTTCATCGATGCCGGCACCTACGACGTCGTCCGAATTGGCTCATGGGAGCGATTATTCGTACAACTATTCGAGCGATCCATCGGTCCGGCAACATCCATAGAAAAAGGAAATTCAAATGTCTGAATCCAAATCCTCCGACGGCCCCGTAACCCCCGAACGCATTTTCCAACTCGCCTGGGGATTCGCCCCCACGCTCATGATCCACGCCGCCATNNTGCCGGCCCAAAAAACATCGACGAACTCGCCGCCGCCACCGGCTGCTCCAAACGCGGCCTGCGCGCCGTAGCCAACTCCTTCGTAGGCTTCGGCCTCATCCTCCGCCAAAAAGACCGCTACGCTCTCGCCCCCGACACCGCGATGTTCTTGGTCTCCACTAAACCCGCATTCCTCGGCGGAATGATCGAGCACCTCGCCAACCAGCTCCTCGACAATTTCCGCCATCTCCCCGAAATCATTCGCACCGGCAAACCCGCCTCCGCCGTCAACACGCAAAAGCAGGGCGCTGAATTCTTCAGCAAATTCGTCG
>PMAK01000159.1 GCA_003153655.1 Phycisphaerales bacterium | reverse complement strand
AAAAGATTTTTAGCCACAGATGAAAATCAGATGCACACAGATAAAGACGCAGACTTGATTTGCCTTCATCTGATTCACATCTGATTTTTATCTGTGGCTAAAATTCTTCTTCGCGCTCTTGGCGGCTTTGCGGTGGTTTTTGATTCTGAGTTTCTGATTGTCCACCGCCATCCTCCCGGTTACGATATGAGTTATGCCGCTCGATGATATTTTGCTTGACGCTGAGATGCACATGGAGAAGGCCGCGGATCATGTACAGCATGATTTGCGCGGCATCCGCACGGGTCGTGCCACGCCTGCCCTGGTAGAGCATCTGAAGGTTGAGTATTACGGCACACCAACCGATCTCCGGTCAATTGCGTCGATTAGTGTGCCCGAGGCGACGCAGCTTTTGATCAAGCCTTTCAGTCCGAGTGATATCCGGGCCATTGAGAAGGCGATTAATGACAGCAAGATCGGGCTGACGCCGCATAGTGACGGCAAGCAGATTCGGCTCGTGCTGCCGCCGCTTTCGCAGGAGCGCCGGCTTCAATTGGCGGGGCAATGCAAGCAATTTGCCGAGACTGCAAAGGTTGCGATCCGCAACGCGCGCCGGGATGCCAATAAGATTCTGGAGACTGAGCAAAAGGGAGGCGTCGTCACCGAGGACGAGGCAGCCAACGGAAAAGAGAAAATCCAGGAATTGACCAAGACCTACGAATTAAAAGTGGATGAACTGATCGAGAAGAAACGAGCGGAAGTCCTGCAAGTTTAAATAATTACACGCGGATCTTGAAAATTTTTATCTGGGGAAATAATAGCTATCACCGGCCGTTTAGAATGCTGTAAACACTTGCAGCCAAAGTGAGGTCCGACCGTGGGTTCGGGGCGGATGCGAGTGGGACGGATTTGAGGGAATATTCCATGCGGAAGATTTTGATGATATTGGTGCTGGGCTTGTTCGGGGCAACCCTGCTTCCGGCGGAACCGGCTTCAGCGATCACATCAAACGTTATTGTCTTCGTGAGGCATCGTCACCGCCATTGGCATCACCATCATCATCCGCATCACCACCACAAACATCACCATACAACATGATGAGATCGCAACATGAGATCACCGGCGGCTTTTAAGCCGCCTTTTTTGTTGGCAACCGTCGGAATCTTTGAGGGGTCAATTCATCCCGCACGGGCCGGGGCCACCGCATCGTCCGCACATGCCCGGCGGCATCTCAGGTTTGGATGCTGATTGCGATCCAACGGCAAAAACGCTGAGAGCCCGTAATGTCTCTTTCGACCCGCACTTGGGACATTTGACGGCCTCGTCTGACGTCATCGACTTCACGAGCTTTTCGAAATCGGTCTTGCAGGATTTGCAGGTGTATTCGTAAACCGGCACAGGTGGTCCTTTCTAAATGAGCAGCGCGGGATGGCCGCTCGCCATTCAATCTTAGCATCAATTATCGACTGGCATGCGGCGAAAGGCTGAGGATTCCATCACGCCAACCGACTGAGAGCTCTCCATGACCTTTGAATAACTCCAACATCCGATTTCCCACCGCTTCACGCCGCCATCCGCGCATGATGCGCAAATTGTTTGGATCCTGCCCGGCAGTGAGCAGACGATGGAGTTCACCGACTTCCTGCCTGCTTGCCAGCAGGCTTGGATCGATTCCCTGACCGGCACAAAGGCATTGGATCGCATAGAAAAGTGCGTCGGCGGCGAATTTTTCGCTCGGGCTGGGCTCGTAACCCTTGATCGCGGGCAAATGGTCTTGCGGAAGATTTCGGATGTGCTCAGTTGCCGCAATGATTCCGGCTCCATACTTCGATTCGACCAGACGGGGCAGGCCTTTCACATGGGCCAGATCGGTTGCCGCCTCCGCGGGCGAACGCGCGAGATCGATCAGAATTTCGTCTTTGAGCAATGAACGGGGCGGAACATCCTCCGCCTTGGCAGCCTCATCCCGCCACAGGGTCAGTTCTTTGAGCAGGGCTTGGTTGCGCGGAGCGAGCGTGCCGGCGCCGCGGATTTTCAGCCATTGGGTTTCGGGATCGAAAACGTAGAGGGCCTGCTCCGCAAGACTGGCGGATTCTTCGGTGGCCCAACGGGTCTGTTCGGGTCCATTTAATCGTTTGCCGATTTCGTGACGGACGGCCGGCAGATATCGAACATCATCAGCGGCGTAACGAAGCTGATGATCGGTCAGCGGCCGGCGGTCCCAATGGGAAAACGTCAGGCCTTTGCCAAGCTTTGCACCGACGATCTCGTAAACGAGTTTCGTCAAGGAGAGCGGATATCCGACGCCGACAAACCCGGCGGCGATCTGCGTATCGAAGAGATTAGCCGGCGGACGGCCAAGGGCGCGAAAAACCGGTTCGACATCCTGTTGCCCGGCGTGAACGATTTTTTCGACCGATGGATCAGCCACCAATTCCCAGAACGGGCGGATATCCAGATCAGCGAGCGGATCAATCAGCGCAATCCGCGTGGTTGATGCCGCCTGCACCAAACATAGCTTCGGCAAATAGGTTAATTCCCCGATGAATTCACTGTCGTAAGCGAACGAACCGGCCTTGCGGAGGGATTGGAGTAGCTCATCCAGTTCATCCGCTCGAGTGATCAGTTGCGGCCGGTCGGGGCACGCCAGGGCATGCTCGGTATGTCGAGTCTGCTCGATGGGGGAGGATNNGAGGAGTCGGAATGAGCCTCGGCGTGGCTCCTTGCGCGATGCTGGTACCTTGGCGGACGAGCCGCACGGCCCTGACGAGGCGAATCCGGGCTCGAATCCATGTCTCTTTAGACTATACGAACCTCATGATTTGACAAGTTATCGCACCGGATCGAGGGCAGGGGCTCAATTCTTCAAGAAATCGGGGTTTCCGACCGAAAAATCATTTTCCAAATGTCTGGAATACCCGCGAGTCCGAGGATATCATGCCTTCCCGTTTTCGAGTCGATGGAGTGGGAGACAGAATCCGCGGAGGCGTCAGAAGAAGGAGCCAGGACCATGAATCTCACATACGCCGTCGATCGTCTTTTGGAAGAGGGCTGGTTTCCTGAAGGTGATGTGGATCTGGAGCACTTGCCGGATGGGCGGGCATTTCCGTCAATCCTGGCTGTGCAGCGGGAATTTTCGCGGGCGGGGATGGAACTGTCGATCAAGCACAACCTGATTTTTAACTGTTATCGCGCGACATGGGCTCCGGCCGGCGAGCCAATGGACCCGGCTCACGATGCCGACGAACGGCATGGCACGGTGGTCGGCGCTTGTCAGCGCGAAGCCGCGGTGTATGCGCTGGCCCAGCTTCGGGCCGCGACTGAAACTCATCTCGTCAACGCATAAATACTACGATCGGTTGGAAACGAGGCGACACACGGTCGGCATGAAGCCGGCCGTGATGCGTTTGTGGCTCGTGTCAATCTAAGATTCTGCTTACGCGACGGCCGTTGGCTCCAGCAATTGATTCCATTTGCGGGCGGTACGGTTGCGCCAAGCACCTTTATGATAGCCGTAGCCGACGATGAGCGGAGCCGCGAGGGTTGCTTCACTGAATACCATCTGCTCGTAAACGGTGTCCACCTTGCCCCAACTGCTGGCTTCTTTGAGCGTGCTGCCGGAGAGGGCTCCGTCGCGCACGTCGGCGACCGTTACCTGGATGGCGTACTTGTGCATCGGTACGTCCACGCCGAGGATTTCCGCGGCCACAACAATGTCCTGGGCAAAATTCTTGGGAACTCCGCCGCCGAACATGAGGAGGCCTGTCTCGGGGTTCTTGATCTTTAGCTGGGTCAGTTCGTAAAAATCCTTGGCGCTGTCGATGCTGACAACGGGCTGTCCCGCGGCTTGGCGGGCGTGGATATGCGCCACGAAGCCGAAACCGGCGGAGCAATCGCTGAACGCCTGGCAGAAGATGGGAACGTCCTGCTTGTAGGCTTCGAGGACGATGCTGTCGGTCGCCTTGCCCTGCTTTTCGAGATAGGCGCCCATTTCGCGGATGATCTCGCGCGAGCTGTGCGGCTTGGGTTCCAGGTCATCGATGATCTTCTGCATCGTGTCATCGCATACCCGAAGCTCATCCTCGTCGATCAGGGTGTCGTAAATCCGGTCGATCATCATTTCGTGCAACATGCCATCGTGCATACCGGCCTTGAGGTATTCATCCGCGATGTAGTGGCGGAAGCCGAGACCCTCGAAGAAATCCTGATCGACGATGTTGGCGCCGGTGGAGACGATCGCATCAACCATCCGGTTCCGCACCATGTCGGCGAAGATTTTCTTCAGCCCGGCGCTGTTGAGCGATCCGGCCAGACAGAGAATGATGCCGCAATCCTTGTCGCGGAGCATCCGGTCGTAAATCTCCGAGGCCCGGTAGAGATCGCGTGCGCTGTAAGCCATGTGCTTCATCGCATCGACCATGGAGACCGGATTGTGCTTGGAGATATCGATATGCTCGATTGTCCGGCTGAGTAGTTCCTGTTTGGTTTTTTTCTCGTTCATGATGGCTCCTGAAAATGGACTGAAAATTGTTCTGGGCTTCAAAACGAAAAAGCCACCACGGGCCGCTACGGTGTGCTCCTAAGTTTTGGAGCACCCGCCATTGCGGGCCGGGGTGGCTTTAACAAGGGCATTATCTGGCAACCGCGGAAGCGAGTCAAGTTTTTCTTTTTGTGAGCAATCAATTTAATATGGGACATATGGCTGACCCTGATCTAGCGAAGCGCCGCCTGTCACTTCGACTTCGCGGTGAAAGCGCATTCGGCCTAAAATCAGTGGCGATGGACTCCAAAGGATTACATGCCTTACAAGCCGCCAAGCAGCCCGCCGCACGGCCGAAAGCATCTCCGCCGCCGCTTCTTGCTTCGACTGAAGCAGAGTCTTTGCCCGTAGAGCCGAACTCAACCGAGTTCACGGACCCCGTGGCGTCGCGCCCGGAAAAAGTATCTCTTCTCGCTAACATGGATATCAGCCAGGTAAAGCCATGCGTGCGTTGCCGGCTCTGTAAAACCCGAAAGAATACGGTCTTTGGTGAAGGGGATCCGGATGCCGCGATTTTTTTTATCGGCGAGGGTCCGGGAGAAAACGAGGACCTTCAGGGCCGTCCGTTCGTCGGCCGCGCGGGCGAGCTTCTCAACAAGATGATCGCAGGCATGGGTTTGCGCCGCGAGCAGGTTTTCATCGTCAACATCGTCAAGTGCCGCCCGCCGGACAATCGTGTTCCCGCGCCGGATGAAGTCGAGGCGTGCACGCCTTATCTTGTTAAACAATTGGAAATTATCCGGCCAAAAGTGATCGTAACTCTCGGCCTCCCCTCAGCCAAATACATGCTCGCCAGCAAACTATCCATGGGAAAGCTGCGCGGGCAATGGCATAACTGGCGCGGGATCAAGCTGATGCCGACGTATCATCCGGCGTTTCTTCTGCGCGCTTACACGGAAGAAAACCGCGCCGCCGTCTGGAGCGATTTGAAAAAAGTACTGACGGAAGTTGGATTGCCGATTCCGGGCAAGTCGGCGAAATGATTTTCATTTCGAGAAAAAATAATTTTACAAAAATTTCTGATTGGGGATGGATGGGGGACAATTCGCGTTGCCGCACCCATGGGTGGTACAAATTGTTCCGAGCGCGCGATGTTTTTTATTTCAATCCGGGAAAAGATTACAAGTCGCGCTTGAAAATTTGGTGCGCGTCTATGTAAGTTGTCGACATGCGTGGAACGACGCGCGACTCGGAAGTACGGGTGGCAGTCACGCAGGAACATGTTGGGTAAATCGGAATGATTGTCGCGCGTTTGCCAGGGATGTTAAATTGATTTTTTGTCTTGTGCGGGACCGGTGGGAAACATTTTGCCGAGCCCGGCATGGGAATTGATCGAACACTTTTTACGCTGAAGAATCGCCATGTTAACTGCACAATCGCCGACAAAGCGTGAGGGTTCTGCGCGCCGAGCGCAGGAGACTGTTTTTGACCCGGCCGTCTGGCAACTGATCCTTCAGGATGTCCGGGCGCAGTTTCCGAGCCTGAACCGGGTCTGGTTCGACCAGATGGTTCCGAAGCAGCTGACCAATGGAGTGATCCAAGTCACGGTTGGCACCCCGGCGCAACTTAACTTCTGTCAGGGCCAGTGCCAGACGCCGTTTTCCGCCGCGGCTCAAGGAGTGACCGGGCGGCTGGTGGCGGTTTCATTTCATTGCGACAACCTTGGCCGCGGTGGAATTTTCAGCGAGAGCGATCAGCCGCTCCCCCTTAGTCCTGACTATACCTTTGACCAGTTCGTCACCGGCCCATGCAACCAGCTTGCCCATGCCGGCAGCATTGCCGTCGCCGAAAAGCCGGGCAAGGCTTACAACCCGCTGTTTATTCACGGCGGCGTGGGGCTTGGCAAGACCCATCTTCTTCAGGCGGTTTGCCAGAAAGTGCTGGAGCGGCAACCGGATGCGCGCATTTTGTATCTTTCCTGCGACAACTTCATCAACCAGTTCATCAATTCCGTCGAGATCGGCGACATGCAGCAGTTCCGCTTCCGATTCCGGCACGTCGATCTGCTGATCATCGACGACATTCACTTCCTGGCCGGCCATGACCGGACGCAGGAGGAATTCTTCCACACGTTCAATACGTTGTACCAGCAGCAGAAGCAGATCATCCTCAGCGCCGACAGCCCGCCGAGCGAAATCCCGGAACTGGAAGAGCGGCTCGTCAGCCGATTCAACTGGGGCCTGGTCGCCCGGATCGAAAAGCCGTGCTATGAAACGCGCGTCGCCATCCTTCAGAAGAAGGCGAAAATGCGCGGCGTCCTATTGCCCGAGGACGTTGTCTGCTACATCGCGTCCAAGGTCCAGAACAACACCCGGGAGTTGGAAGGGGCGATCACCAAGATTCAGGGCATGAGCCTCCTGCAAAATGGCCGGATCGACCTCGAGTTGGCCAAGGCCGCTCTTGGCGATTGCGCATCGCCGGACCAGAAGCGGATCACGATCCAGCAGATTTACGATGCGGTAATCAAATACTACAGCGTCCGCCAGAGCGATATTCAAAGCAAAAAAAGGCACAAGAGCATCGCGTTCCCTCGCCAGGTCTGCATGTTCCTGGCCAGGCGGCATACGCGTTT
>PMAK01000025.1 GCA_003153655.1 Phycisphaerales bacterium | reverse complement strand
TTCACGGGCCGTCCGAATTTTCGGCTCGCGAGTGCCATCAGGACGATGTACGGATAGACGCCCTGCTTGATTCCAAAGCTTCCGCCGCTCGACGGCGGGGAAATCAGCCGCAGCTCATGGCCGCGCACCCGCAAGGCGTCGCATGTTTCACAATACAAGCCGCCGGCTCCGCGAATTCCTTCACCGCGCTCAGCGCCGCATCCGCATCCAGAAGATTGATGTACGAAAGTTCCTTGCCATGCAACTGCGTCGCCCGCGCAACCGATGCCTCATCGCTTTTGCGATCTTCAACATACAGCGCCGCCTTCTGATGCGGATTCTCCCCGTATCGCAGGATCTGTTTGCGCGACAGTTTCAAGCCAATATGCGCCGGCATTTCCGCCGGCTTGGGCTGGGGATGTTGCTCCAGGAAGTTCGCAATCGCCAGGTCGTATGCGAACGTATCGGAAAATGCCCGAAATGCCTGCTTATGCCGAAGGACTCCGCAGGATGACCCGCCATGCTTTCTGAGGTCGCCGAGTACTCTGTCATATCGCTCGGGGCTGGTGACGACAAGCACAGACCGATAGTTCTTCGCCGCCGACCGGATCATCGCCGGGCCGCCGATATCAATATTCTCAATCGCCTCTTCCAGCGAAACACCCGGCTTCGCGATCGTCTCCCGAAACGGATAAAGATTCACGCAAACGAGATCGATCGCATCGATCCCATGCGCCTTCATCGCCGCAACATGCGTCGCATTATCCCGCAGCGCGAGTAGCCCGCCATGAATTTTCGGATGCAATGTTTTCAGCCGCCCATCCATCATCTCCGGAAACCCCGTGACATCGGAAACATCCGTGACCTTCAATCCAGCGTCGCGAAGAAATCGCGCGGTTCCCCCTGTGCTGATCAGTTCAACATTAAATTCCCGGGCCAGTGCGCCCGCGAATTCCGCCAGCCCGGTTTTATCGGAAACTGAAATCAACGCTCGGCGAACTGGAACCAGGTCATCGGACATGGGAGTTTAGCCCGTCGTTCTGACCTTGCGGGGCCAATGCGATCTCGCCATACGAGCCAGGATTCACCACCGGCTTCATCGCCACCACCACCCCGCGTCGCGTCACCCCGTAAAACAAAGTCCCTTTAGGATCGGCAGCCAGAGCGATGAGATCCCGGCGATGTGTCGCGAAGGCCACTTCTCCGGTTGTCTTATCCACCGCGGCAATTCCCCGCACCTCATCCGGCTTCCCCAGCACCACGTAAACAAACTGCGAATCCTCCGCCAGAATCTTCTCCGCTCCCTGGAGCGTCCAACGCGGCGAATGGAACGGCGTCTCCACGCCCGAATCCTGGTTGTCGATCGTCATCTTCGTCGTCTTGTCGATCGCAACCAGCCCCGTACCCGGAACATACTGATAGACCGAGGTATCCGTAACCTGCGGCGCGTCATTCAAATCCACCCCGGCGAAATACTGCCATCTCAGCCTGCCAGTATTCTTATCGATGCAATACAACTTGCCGGCAGTCGTCGAGAAATAGCAGCTTCGGCTATCAACCGAGATTCCCGAAACAATCTTGCTGCCCGTGGAAAACGTGCTGTCCGCCAGCAGCGGCCAGAACGGCGTCCGATCTTCCAGGCAGGCCCGCACAGACCCATCCTCGCTGGCGCAGTAAACCACATTGTCCGAGAGGGCTACCGGACCATCGACCGTGCCAAAGGTCAAAAATGTCCATTGAACCGGAACGATATCCTGCGTCATATCCGCCTGTGCGAGGCAACCCTGTTTGAAATCCATACCGACGTAAACAAAATTGCGGTTTCCCACGGCCTGATTGGTGATGTTATAGATCACATTCACAGACCGCTTGAAATTCCCATCGCGGGTATACACCTCCAGCGTGTGCGTTGTCGGAAAAACAATGCCATCGGTGACAAGCGTCGGCCCGCCGAAAAGCGTGGAATCAGGCGTCCCCACCTGGTTTTGATAAAGCAGGTCGCCGCTGTCGCCTTTGATCGCGTGATCAAAATTCAGGTTCGTTAAAACGTGAACGGTTGAATCAAGGAAATAAATCCCCTTGATCGAATCGCCGGAATGCAGAGGCAGTTGAACGTCCCACGCTTTGACGAACGATGGCTTGGAGATCAGGACGAATGCATCCTGGCGCGGCGGCGCCGTTCGATCCCCGCAGCCGCCGATCAATGTAGAGGACAGAGCAACAACACCAGCCAGAACGAACGATGGTCGAATCACGAGCGTCTCCTACGGCGATGCTTCTAGCGAAAAAAGGCCCTGATGCCGCCACGGCCGATCGGACCGGTGGGATTAATCCCAAGCATAGCCGATCAAGACCTTTAGCGTCAAACCAGGGGCAGTTATAGCACGCGGCCCCGATACCGCCTTTTCCTCCGCAATAATCCCGTTTTACGTGCGTTTTCACAGGGTCAGGTTTATCATGGAGTCCCGCATGTCTTCCGCGAAGCGATTTTGCCTGCTGCCCAGGGTGATCTGTGCCGGATTGATCGCATTCCTCTGCCTGATCGCTGTCATCGCGAGCGCCGATCGCATCGGGGACGGCGATGAACACCATAGGCCGGTCTACGCCATTCTCGAACGCTTTACACAGGCCCTCACGCACGTGATCTTGACCGACGATCAGAAACCCCAAGTCGATCAGATCATGAAAGCCGCCACGACTAGAGCTTATGAACTCGCGCGGCACACCGAAGATCCCACCAAGGCCGAAAAATACGACGCATTGAATGCCTATGCTCATCAAATCCACCTGGAATTGTCGAATGTGCTCACCATCGGGCAGATGGAAACATTACAACTGTATATGGGACAGGGTCCCTCTTCCCGACCCACGGCCGACGATTTTTCCGGCGGCGCGATGTGGCTCAATATTCAAAAGGCCTTCGCCAAGATGGATCTCTCGCCCGACCAGCGCCAGCAGGTGCGGGAACTGATGGCATCCTCCCGCCAAAAATTGCAGGCACTTCGCGCCCAGGCTGACAACAACGGCGGAACCATCCGCTCGCAGGTGCAACAACTCCGCCAGGATGTGAAGGCCAAATTGCAAACAATCCTGACCCCCGATCAGATGCAAACCCTCATCGACAACATGCGGCAAATCCGAGAAAGTCAGTCCGGCCCAACCACTCCATCCCGGCAAGAGACGCCCGCTCCCGCTGCCACGCCTCAGGCTGCGGCTGACGATTCAGATCAGCCGCCCTCTGCGGCAGCGCAGAAGTCCCCGGATGTTGGCTCCCCCGTACCGAATGTGAAGATCGCGGAGCTAAACGACCGTGCATTTATCCCGACAAATTACAAAGGTCACGTTCTGGTACTGGAGTTCGGCTCATTGTCCTGTCCCGTTTTTCGAGATCACGTGCAGGAAATGGAAAAACTCAGGGCTGCCGAGGGGCCGCGGGCGTTTTTCCTCCTGGTCTACACCCGTGAGGCATTCCCCACGGGCGACAAAGATGTGCAGCGTAACAAAGACCAGGACATTTCCGTCTCAGACGCAAAAACGCTGGAAGAGCGAAAAACCCAGGCAGCAGAGACCCAGCAAAAGCTTCAGATCGCCATGCCCGTTGCGATCGATTCAATGGACGATGCGGTCTCCAACGCCTTCGGCACATTTCCCAACGGCGCCGTGGTGATCGGAAAGGACGGCAACATCGCCGCGTTGGAACACTGGACCAACCCCGAAAGCCTGCGCCGCGCAATCGACCAGGCGTACGAAGCCCCCGCCCCCTCAAATCATTAGCTGCCGCCGGCTGGCGTTCAATCCAAAACCCCGCGATCCACAAGCACAGCTTCCTGCCGGACCGTCAGCACCGCCCGCAGCGCGTCCCGCGCCACCGTCAAATCCTGCGAAGCCTTGCTCTTGACCTGCCGAAGTGTATCGAGCCGAGTCTTGATCACATCCGAATTGCTGTTGGGATCATCAATCGCCGCCTGCAAATCCGTGGTCGCCTGATCCACCGGCGAGAGCGGCTGAGTGTTCTGGCTATTGTTGTTCTGCTGCCCGCCGGGCCCAAAACGCCTGAAGCGCGCCCTACCCCCGCCTGCCTCGCTCTGCGCATCCACCACCTTTTCCAGCAGCGGCCGAATCACCGCGAACTCATCGTCCGTCGCCCCTAGCGGCTCCTGCAAATCCTTCAGGAAAGCCATCTGCATCGCCTTCTGGATCTTGGCCTGATTTCTCTGAAATACTGGAAGGACTTGCTGCATCATGTCCATGCGGAATTGCCGGGCCGCATCCGGGTCCATGCTGTTGGTAACGTTGCGCATATCCTGAAACGCCTTGCGAATTCGATCCGGGGCTTTCGAATAGTCGTAATTGGGATCGTCCAGGTCAGCCGCCAGTTGACGAACTTCCTGCTGCAATTCCTGTTGGGTCACCGGCGGCCCCTGATCCTGCTGCGCCGCATTGTCCGGGCGACTCACTTGCGCCGATGCAATCCGGATTCCCCCGACGAGCGACAATGCAGCGATGATGATGGCGATGCTGTGGGCCGTTTTCATGATGCCAACCTTCCGAAAATCAGACAAATTCCGTGACAGAAACAAATCGTATCCCTGCCATCCAAATCGTTCAACACTAACTTTGATTTCTTCTCTACCGTTAATGCGGCTAAATCTTTGCAAGTCCAGTAAGAATAAATACTTATGAAAAGCAAAATTGGAGGCCCACCCTTGGGCGTCTACTAAAGCGCGATGGCCTGATAACCGATGATTTGTAGGTGAAAACTATGCTTCCAGGAATCCCCGAAGAACGACGGTCCTTTCTAAAATCCATCGTTAACGTTGCCGCGGCTTTCGTTATCGTCTGGTGCGTTTATCGCATCGCCAATGGCCAGTTTTCGCTTCTCTAGGCGAAAATCGACCCGACGATTCCAGCGGACAAGCCCAATGAGCGCCGGACTATCTCTTTGACCGGCGCACCGTTTCGCGGTAGCTATTCTCCGCGATGCCCGCCTCCGTCCGAAGACTCCTGCTCATATTGCTGCTGATCGCAGCAACCGGCGACCAGTGGGCGGTCATGCAATCCGCGGCATGGATCACCATGCTCGTGAGCTCCCTTCGCACCGATTCGCTGCCCCAAGCCGTCACGGACACTTTTGACGGAAAGCATCCATGCCAGCTATGCAAAGCAATCGCCAAGGGCGAAAGCTCCCAGAAAAAAACTGACTTGATGCCGAATCCCACCCGCCTCGTATTTCTGCCCCCAGCGCGGGAATCTGCTTTAACCGCCCCGGAGCGATTTCAAATAGTGCGGATGCATCTCGATAAGATCGCTCAATCGCCCGTCAAGCAGCCATTGACTCCCCCGCCCCGCGCCATCTGCGCCTGACGTCTTCTCTCTATCCAAAATTCCAAGCGGCGTTTCCCAACCGGGATGCGCCGCACCGTCAGATCACGAAGCTCGCGCACTCCGCGGCTTCTCTTCCCATCAGGTGCTCAAATGAAAAACACAATCAACGTCAAATCGATGCCGGCTCGTTCCCGCGCATTCACGAGTCTTATCGCGCTCTTGGCCATCATCGCGGCGCCGGCTCTCTGCGAGGCATGCGCCTGCGGATGCGGAGTCTTCGAAGTCGGCACCAGCTCAATGTTCCCCACCGGCGCCGGCGGAACCGCCTACTTCCAATACGATTTTCAGGATCAAAACGTCAATTGGAGCGGCAACAGCCTGGGGCCGGCGGCAAATAATCCGGACAAAGAACTGCGAACGAGTTTTTTCGATTTTGGCCTTCAATACATGTTCAACCGGAACTGGGGCGTGCAGGCCGAGGTTCCGATGGCGGATCGGTACTTCAAGACGACCGGAGGCGCCAGCGGCAGCGACATCGTGTCGTTTGACTGGGCCACGATCGGCGACGTTCGCCTTGAAGGAATCTACACCGGCTTTTTTCCCGATCAGTCCGCCGGCATAACGTTCGGGGTTAAGCTCCCGACCGGCAACTTCACCCAAGACGATGCCTTTGGCGATATCGATCGGGATTCCGAGATCGGAACCGGAAGCACCGACATTCTGATCGGCGGGTTTTATCGAAATAATCTGACCCGCGACGGCCGATGGAACGGGTTCGCGCAATTGAATTTCGATCTGCCGGTGCTGATTCAAGATCAGTACCGTCCCGGCGACGAAGTTGATGGAGCCCTGGGAATCTACTTCGACGGATTGTCACTCGGTCGCGCGGGAATCACCCCGATCGCGCAGATCATCGGCTCAGCGCGCGGGGAGGATAGCGGAACGAACTCGGCCGATCCGGTGGCCTCCGGTTATGAACGTGTTTTCCTCTCGCCCGGGATCGAAATCAATCTACACCCGGTGATGCTCTACGCCGACGTAGAACTGCCCGTCTACCAGCGATTTACCGGCAATCAGTTGGCGGCCGCTTATCTCGTGAAAATGGTCGTCAGCTATAAGTTTTAGGAAATAAATCGCGACAGTCGATTGCGCCGGCGCGATTATTTGGCAGGCTCAGCCAGCGTCTTCTCAATCGCGGCATCGAGTCGCGCTTCGATGGCCAAGTCCTCGGACTCGTTAACTGATTCCTCGGACGCACTAAAAACATCTTTGACCGTGCCATCGCGCCCGATGAGCACGGTCATCGGCAGCACGTGAACCTGATACTCATGTTGCAACGAGCCGTCCTCATCCTCGACGACCCGGAGCGACAAGGTGCGCTTCTCCAGATAGTGCCGCGCCGTCTTCTCATCCTCCCCGCAATCCACCGCGACGACACGCAAACCCTTCCCGGCTAGCGCCACATCCTTGTTCAACTTCTCCAAATGCGGCAAAGACTTCTGACACGACGAACACCACGTAGCCCAGAAATCCACTACCACCACATTCCCCTTAAAGTCAGAAAGATTCACCGGCTCCCCATCAATCGACTTCATCGAAAAATCCGGCGCAGGCATTCCAATCAACCCCGACGCATCGCTCGGCCCCAGCGACGCGCACGATGCCGTCAGCAATCCCGAAAGCAAAATCCCTGCGCAAGATTTGGAATGACGGAAAAAGCAGCGAGCAATCACACCCGGCATATAAATCTTATGCCTTCGCCGAACTTCGCCGCGCCGCCCCATACGCCGCCTCCACCGCCGCCCAGTTGACCACATCCCACCACGCCTTCACGTAATCCGCGCGGACATTGTGATACTTGAGATAGTACGCGTGCTCCCAAACATCCAGCGGAAGCAGCGGCACCGATCCGAAAACTGTCTGTAGATCGTGCTGTTTGACCTGAAGAACAATCAAGCTATCGCCAACCGGCTCATACGACAGCATCGCCCAGCCGCTCCCCTTCACGCCAGCGGCCGCCTTGGAAAAGTGCGCTCGAAATGCTTCAACCGATCCAAAGCTCTTATTGATCGCATCGGCCAGCGCAGCCCCAGGTTCACCCCCCGCGCCCGGACCCATCGTGGACCAGAATATCGAATGAAGAATATGCCCGCTGCCGTTGAAGCTCAGATCCTCCTGCAACCCGGCCAGCGTCGAAACATTGATATCCCCCGCCGCCCGAACCGCCGCCAATTCCTTCAGCGTCTTGTTCAGTCCATCCACGTAAGCCTTGTGATGCTTGTCATGGTGGAGCGTCATCGTCTCCTTATCGATATGCGGCTCCAGCGCATCATACGCATACGGAAGCGGCGGTAATGTATACGCCCCATCATGAAAACTAGCGGAAAGTATCGCCTCCGTCGGCGACATCGCGCCGCCCGGCTGAGTTTCATCCGCCGACGCACGCGCGGGAAAAACGCCCGCATATCCAGCCATAATTCCCGCGGCCGCAAGCGCCGGCACGGTTTGCGTCAGCAGATTTCGACGAGTCAGAGGGTTCAGCATGATAAATCTCCATCAATGGTTCACAAGAAACGCGTGCCGAATCCATATTCACCATTTGCAGTTTTAAGAGCAAGAGAATTCGGCGAATCGCACCGATCTTATTCAAAAACCACCATCGCATGCCCATCAACCCGCGACACAACAACCCGCGCCCGCCCCGCCGAGTAATTAAATTCCAGCGCCTTCCGCTCCGGCGCCAGATAAACCCGAACCGGCTTCCGCTCCATCTTGAGCGAAATCTCCACATCCATCAGCGGCACAACATCCTCCACAATATCCAGCGTCGGCGTCCGCCGCTGCGGCGAGTAATGCAGCACATGCACAACCATCCGCCTCCCCTGCCGCAAAACACTCGCCTCCGTCATCGCCGGTGCCTTCAGCCGAATCAACGGCTCCGGCAGCAACCGATCGATCAATTTCTCCACCAGCCATCGGCAAGCCAGATTTCCGTGATTCGCATATCCATCAAACACCATGAACGGGATATACCCCACATTCTTGAATTGCACCGCACCCGCATAAGGCGAAACCCGATCCGGCGGCGTCTGCCGATGACTGCAAAACTGCCGCCACGACCTCTCAAAATAAGGCTCAACCACACTCGCAAGTTTCTCCGCCCCCGCAATCGCCCGCACCCTCACGCTCCGATCGTAAATAACGTGATCCATCTCCGGAATCCCCCCACCAATCTTCTTCCCAAACCGAACATAACTCGCCGTGAACGGCGAAAAACCCTCCGCCCGGATCCCAAGCTGCGGCAACGCCCGCCGCGCACCATCACCAAGTCCGGAAGTCCCCGTCGCCAGCATCGCGCCCCCGCGCCGCAAAAACGCGCCCAATCGCTTCACCGTCTCTTCAGACAATTGCGTGGCATCCGGCAAAATCAAAAGCTCATACCGCGAAAAATCCGCATCATGCCCAATGATGTCAAACTGATGCTTAAGCTGCACAAGCATCTGCGTCGCGCCATCTTCAATCCGCATCGACTCCGCCGGAGTCTGCAGCACCCCAATCTGTGCCAGCGGAACCACCCCCTCCAGCCACGGCTCTCGCGCCTCCACCCGCGCATAAGCCTTCCCGATCAGCTCATACGCAGCTCGATCCAGAATCCCGCGCGGATGCATCTGATCACCGATGCTGCAAGCCGCCCCCTGCGCCATCATCAAACTCGTCTCATATTCCAGCGCCGCATACGGCTTCAATCCCCCAAAATCCGCCCAGGATTTATGAAACCGTGCCGTCTGCCCCAGATACGGCTTCCCCAGCGTTCGCACATGCCGCACATGCCGCGGAAAATACTGATAACCCCATCCACCCGTCGGCAGCGCTTCGATCTCAACATGCGAGAACGCGGAAATCTCCCCCGCCAACTGATCCAACTTCCGTCCATTAAAATAAACCGACGCCCCCCGGCTGGAAGCCTTAACAAAATCATGAAACCGCTTCATATACGCCAGCGAAACCTTCCGCGCATAAACACCCCGATCCGCCTCCGATTCCGGATTCAATTTCGCACGCGTCATCCCCGCCACAGCCCACTTGCCCGTCGAAACCTGATCCCAGCACATATCAAAAAAAATCCCATCGACGGGTTTGAACAACCGCAAAATCTCCCGTGTCTGCTCCTCCAAAAAATCCTGGTACGGCTNNCCGCCGGCCTCCGCACCGGCGATCCATCCGCATTTCGCGCAACCCATTCCGGATGCGCATTCGCCGCATACTCATCACACTGCACGCTGATATAAATCGGCGCTCCGATCCCCTCCCGATGCAACGCCTCGATCTGCCGCCCCAGAAGATTCAGCCGCCGGTCCAGCCCCGGATGCCGCTCCGCCCGCGCCGTGTTGTAATAAAGATGACCGTGATGACACTTCGCAAAAACAGTAACGCTGTTGATATGCGCCGCCTTCATCCGCGCCGCAAACCGCCGCGCGTCAAAAGCCGCCCCCACATCCGGAATCGCCGGACCCGTGTGAAAATCGAGATGAATCTGCCGCGTGCGAAGCGTGCCCATCACCGCAGCCGGCTATCGCTGTTGCCGATCCCGCGCAGCGCCAAGTTCAACGCATCCACGTTCGACGCCAGCCGTTTCGCTTCCGCCACGTCGATGATTTGCTTCTGGAACAAATCCGTCAAATGCTGATCGAAGCTCTGGCAGCCCGCCTCGCGATTGCCCACCGTCCCCTTGAGCTTCTCAAATTCCCCTTCAAGAATATATTTCCGTACCAGCGGCGTAGCCTGCATGATCTCAACCACCGGCACGCGCCCCTTCCCATCCCGCCGCTTCGCCAATCGCTGGCAAAGCACCGCCACCAGATTCAACCCCAACTGCGTCTGTTGCAATTCCTTCTGCAGCGGATCAAACAGCGAAACCATGCGCTCGATCGTCATCGATGCATTCGTCGCGTGAACAGTCGTGAAAACCAGGTGCCCCGTATCAGCGGCCCGCAGTGCCGTCGAAAGCGAAAAGGTATCGCGCATTTCCCCGATCAGGATCGTATCCGGGTCCTGACGCATCATCGAACGCAATGCGTACTCATAGCTCTCGCTGTCCGTGCCCACTTCCACCTGGCTCACCAGGCTTTTGGCATTCTCGTGCTGGTATTCGATCGGGTCTTCAACCGTAATGATCCGCTCGCAGCGCGTCCGGTTGATCTTCCCGATGATCGCCGCCAGCGTCGTCGATTTTCCCGAGCCGGTCGTTCCAGAAACGATGATGATCCCGCGATGGTGATCGGAAAGCTCTTCCACCTGCGGCGGCAAATTCAATTCGCCGAAATCCGGAATCTTCGCCACGATCCGACGCATCACGATCGCATACTTTTCGCGGCTATGGAAAATATTGGTCCTGAACCGCGCGACGTTCGGCAAAATATATGCCACGTCCACCGCACCTTTATGGTCGAGTATGTTCCGCTTGTCCGCCGGCTCCGCCTGGCTGTTCATGATCTGATCGACGTATTCCTTCATCGCGTCGTCATTCGGCGGCGAGCAATCCATAAACCGCGCCCGCCCATCCACCCGAACCATCGGCGTGCTCCCCGACTGAAGATGAACGTCCGAGCCCCCGCTCTTCACGCAGGTCTTCAGAAAATCGTGCAGCGTCAACCGACGCTCCTCCACATGAATCTCAGGCTGCGGCGTGTCACGATCAATATCCGCATTTTCAACAATCTGCTCGCCGCGGCTGCTTTTACCTGACATGGTTGGGTTCCTTCTTGCGCAACAAATTTAGGTAGGCAACAAATCCTCGCAAATTCCTACCGAATATTATCCCGCCAACCCCATCTTACGCAACGAAATTCGCCCACCCTGTAACATTACACGCCAAACCCTTAAAATAACCCCAATGAAGCCCAGAGCCTTGATCCTCCGCGCTGCCGGCACCAATTGTGACGGCGAAACCGCCTACGCCTTCCAGCTCGCCGGCGCACGCACCGAATCACTCCATATCAATCGCATTCTCGAAAACCCCGCAACCCTCGATCAATTTGAAATCCTCGCCTTCCCCGGCGGCTTTAGCTACGGCGACGACATCGCCGCCGGCAAAATCCTCGCCAACCAACTCGTCCACCACCTCGGCGACCCCCTCCGCCGATTCATCGAAGCCGGTAAACCCGTCATCGGCATCTGCAACGGATTCCAAATTCTGGTTAAGACCGACCTCCTCCCGGGCCCCTTGGCTGGCCGCACCGGCCAAACCGCTACCCTCACAAACAACGACAGCGGCCGATTCATCGATCGATGGATCCATCTCGCCCCTCGTGGCGACAAATGTATCTGGACCAAAAACATCGGCCCGATAGACCTGCCAATAGCGCACGGTGAAGGTAAATTCGTCCCAGCCGACGATGCGGTCCGGCAAGCGCTGTGGGACCAAAACCAGGTCGCCCTCGTCTATGCCAACGAAGATGGATCACCCGCCGCG
Organism: Phycisphaerales bacterium; assembly: GCA_003153655.1. GTDB lineage: Bacteria > Planctomycetota > Phycisphaerae > Tepidisphaerales > Tepidisphaeraceae > PALSA-1353. The sequence goes on along the minus strand of PMAK01000025.1, from coordinate 6,940 downwards.
GGAAAATCCCCAAACAATCCCAATGGATCAGTCGATGACATCGCCGGCATCTGCGACTCCACCGGCCTCGTTTTCGGCCTGATGCCCCACCCCGAACGATATGTCGATCCCCTCCAACATTTCGCCTGGACAAGCCGCGCCCCCCTGTCCTCCGAAGGGCAAGGCCTGCAAATTTTCCGAAACGCCGTCGTTCATGTCACTGAAGCAGTCGGCGCTGGCGTCTGAACCCCGCGCATCATCGCGCACAAAACTCAAACAGCACCTTCCACTCCAACTGCTGCAACCGCACGGCCAGACCGCGCCGCGCATCTGATTTATCGTTGTAAACCGCTTCCACAAGATCAACGAACGCATTCGGATTCCACCCATTGGCGATCAATCGAAGCAAACCCTTATCCGCCGGCTCCTGACGCAAAACATCGCCCGCCTGCGCCGCAAGCGTCGGCAACACCGGATGCCCAGTCACGCGCGCATACCAATATTTGCTATTAGAAAAATCCCCCTCGCGCCGGTGCATAATCGCATGCCAGAAACTTCCCGTAGCCGAATGAATCGATTGGCTGATCGTATGCGATTCATCCAGCCAATCATGAAAAAGCCAAAGCCCCGCCAGCGTCGCATTCCGCTGCTCTCCCGATTTCGACGCACTTTCCAAAAAGATGTCTTGAGCCGAAAGCCCCTCCAGCATCCGCTTCGCCTGATCGTTCCCAGCCCCAACAACAACCAGGCTTTGATACGCCGACGGGTTAATGCTCAAAATCTCCCGAGCCCGCGACGACAATACATCCGTCTGCGATTCCATATTCTATAGCTCCATAAACTCCACAATCGCCCCAGCCGACAACGCCTCCTGATTCTCCGGCCTCACAATCAGCGCGTTCGCCTCACCCAGCGTAAACACATCCGCCGACCCTTTCCAATGCAACGGCATCACCCCCCGTCCATCAAAAATCGCCGGCTGAAAAAACGTCCGATTCCCATTCGCAACCAGCGATCGCGCCAGCGGAGCCGCCCGCATATTCCATCGCGGCGTCCCCCCCGCCATCCGTTCCACCAGCCGCGATACAAAACAAATCGTGCAGACAAACGCGCTCACCGGATTTCCCGGCAACCCAAAAACAAATTTTCCCCCCGGCATTTTCGCAAACACAAACGGCTTCCCAGGCTTGATCCGCAGCTTGGTAATCTTCATCTCCGCCCCAAGCCGCCGAAGAATCCCCGGCACATAATCCCGCTCCCCCATGCTCATCCCGCCCGTGATCAGCAATACATCATTTTCAAGCCCCGCCTCAATCCGATTGGCGATCATCGCCGGATCATCCTTCACCAATCCCAAATCAACCGCCCAACACGGCTGCCGCTGCAAAAGCGTCAATAGCATCGGATTGTTGCAAGAACGAATCTGATTCGCCGCCGGAACATCTCCCGGCAACACCAGTTCATCCCCCGTCCCCAGCACCGCGACCGATGGCACGCCAAACACCGGAACATCCACAACACCGATACTCGCCGCCACCGCAACCTGCGCCGCCTCCAATCGCGCCCCCTTCTTCAGCACCACCGACCCCGCCGCCGCATCACTTCCCTTACGCGCGATAAATCGCCCAAATCCCGTCGGCTCCCGAAACCGCGCCCGATTCGATCCACCAACAACCTCCACCTGCTCAACCGGCACAACCGCATTCGCGCCGCTAGGCAACGGAGCCCCGGTCATGATCGCCATCGCCTCCCCCTCGTGCAGCGGCCCAGCCGCCGACGCCCCCGCCGCGATCCGATCCACCACAATCAATTCCCGCGGCAACTTCCCCAAATCCGCCGCCCGCACCGCATATCCATCCATCAAACTCTTATCAAACGGCGGCGCATCCCGATCACACTTCAAATCCTCCAACAAATGCCGCCCCGCACACCGCGAAAGCTCCACCCGCTCCGCGCGCACGAGGACCTCCGCCGCATCAATGATCTCCATCGCCTGCTGCACAGTCATCAAATCTGAAACTTCCAGCTCGCCCATTGCCGCTCATGATAATTCAAATGAGGAGTTGGCCACAGATCAAAATCAAATACACACAGATGAGACAAATTCAATGCGCATTTTATCTGTGTGCATCTGATTTTTATCTGTGGCTAATATTCTTCTACAATCCCCCCATGCAAACCGGCCGCCCGCGCCGCATCCTCCCCCTCCTGACGGCCGCGCTCATTACGTCGCTTTACGCCACCGCCTCCTGGTCCAACCAATTCATCTACGACGACCACGAAGTCATCGAAAAACAATTCCCAATCCGGCATCTGAACGACCTATTCCGAATCTTCCGCGAGCCGCACTATCTGAATTTCCCGTACTACCGCCCGCTGACACGCACCACCTTCGCTCTTCAGATGAATCTCTGGGGCCAAAACCCCGGGCCATATCATTTGTTCAACGCGATCCTCGCCGGCGCCGTGATGCTCGCCGTTTACGCGCTCCTCCGCCGTTCAATGTTTAATCTCAATTGGCTGGCCGCCCTGATCGCATCCACATGGTTCGCGGTACACCCCGCGATTTCCGAATGCGTCTATCCCGCCGCCTCCGGCCGCGAAACGCTCCTGCCCGCTTTGTTCATTCTGCTCGCAACATGGGCCTATCTGGGAAAAAGCTGTAGATCATTCTGGCTGGCGATCGTGATGGACATCGCCGCACTGCTCTGCAAAGAACAAGCCGTCGTCCTGCCGGCGATTTTTCTTCTCGCGGATTTGCTAGGCCTGTCTCAGCGCCGGCGAGCCGCAACCGCATACATCAGCCGATATCTACTCCTCGGCCTAATTCTCGCCCTCTACTTTCTCGCGAGACATTTCGTATTCGGCCAATCGAATCTCCACGTAACAATCGCACAACATCCGCTCGAACCCTTGCAATCATTGCTCTATGGCCTCCAAGCCGGAATCGCCCCTTTCATGGCTCTCCGCTACGAACCACCGTTCAAGGTCTGGTTCGACGCCCCACTCTGCATTCTGACAGGCGCGGTAGTAATCCTGATCGCACTCGGCACAACCCTCAGCCAAAAAGCCGTGCGCCTTTCCGCAATCTTCTGGCTCGGCTGGTTCATCCTCCTCCAACTCCCAACCGCCCACATCCTCCAGCAGGAAGCCGGATATTCCGAGCGATACGCCGCACTGGCCATCCTCGCGCTGCCCGCTCTCGCTGCGGCCGTCCTGATCGACCGCATCGCCCAGCAGCGCATCCGCCGAGCCGCGACGATCTTCGCCGTCGTCTGGACAATCCTCCTCGCCACGGTGAGTTTTCTTCGCGGCGAGTATTACGCCAACGACGTCTCCTTCTGCACCCAATGGCTAAACACCAACCCCATCGCCGCCGGCCCCCACGACGGCTTCGCCCGCATCGCCCAGGAACGCCATCAATGGCCCACAGCCATCGCCGAATACCAAAAAGCCCTGGCGATCCAACCCAACGACGCCACCGCCCGCAACAACCTGGCGAACCTGCTGACAGACACAGGCGACTACGTCGGCGCAACACAGCAATACGAATGGCTCCTAACCAACAACAGTTCCGGCTCAGATCCCGTCGCCACAATGACCAACTACGCCCAACTATTAGGCCAGGAGGCCTACGACCGAAAAGACCCAAAGCTAAGAGATCGCGCCCACGAACTCCTAGAACAAGCCATAACCATACGCCCCGACTACGCCCAATCTCACTACATCCTCGGCGAATGGAACGTCGCCTTCGGCTCCCGCCAAGCTGCCATCCGACAATTCAAAATCGCCCTCAATCTCCGCCCGGATTGGCCGGAAGTCCAACAGAAATTAACGAATCTTCAGGCCACCAGCCAAAACTCAACCCCCTGAGCCCAAACCCCCGAAATCCAGCGGCGGCAGCCAAGAGTGATTTTCTGCAACGTCGTTCCCGCTCTTATTGTTTGAAAACGAAATATAAAATTCCAATACAATATTGTGCCCAGCCAAAGCGTTATAAACTGCGTTGACCGCTTGATATCGGATTTGTGCGGAGAATCAATATGCGAAGCCGGATTTTCGTGGCTGCTTTGTGTGCGGCGATGATGTTGTTGTGGACCCCGCGTTCGTTTGCCGCCGATGGTCCGTCGACACAACCCGCGCCGCTCGACCAATCCGTCGGCCAAATGCGAATATCCGGCGCAGGGCTGATCGACGTTATCGCTCAACTCAAACAAGCAACGGGCCACGACATCTTGGTCAATTGGGACGCGCTGCAGGAGGCCCGCGTCACGCGCGACTTGCCTGTCACGATCGACCTGTCCGACCTCCCCCTCCGCGAAGCATTAACCAGGTTGCTCGACCACGTCGGCGGAATGTATACCCGCCTCGTTTACGACGTCGACCAGAATACAATTGTCATCACCACATTCGAGGAAGAATCCAAAAACCTGGTGACCCGAGTTTATGACGTTCGTTCGGAACTAAAGGACGAACCTGCCGGCAAACAGAAAATGGCGGTACTCGTTCGCCGTATCAAGGGCGTCGCCCCCCTCGCCTGGCGCTCCACCGGCGGTTATGGCTCCATCNNGATCGTCACCCAAACCCCGGAGATTCAGCAGCGCATCGCCGCGGAACTGAACCAGCCCGCCGCGGTCCAGCCGAAATAGCCCGAAATTTGCCAAAAATAGGAATTCTAGACTAAGACATTCCATGCGCCAGCAGAAAAATGAGCCCCGCCAAGCAGCCGATTGACCCAATCCAATGCAAGATAACCGCAACCCAAAACTGAATCGGTTGATCATCGACGGTGACATCGCTCCACCAGTCAAAGCCAAGTAATGTTTGCTTTACGCTGATGGTGCCGCTGCGCATCGCGGCGAAGGCTGTCCACCCAAGATATATAGCGCCGAATACCGCCACCCCCCTCAAGAAACCAGATCGCCCGTTTGTCCAAGCCCGCAGCCAGTACGAGAGCAACCCTCATCGTTAAATTTTCCGACCTACCGCGTATTCGACCCCATCGGCGTAGTCACATTCCGAATCCCACGCTTAATCCCCATCTGCGTCGGCCGCTCCTCCGGACACTTCGCCGCAAACTCCTCATAATACTTATTCACAAACGTCCGCGTTGCCCACGCAGTACCATCCGCCAATCCGCAAATCGTCGTCCCCGGCATAATCCCCTGCGATTTCTCCAACTCCAAAAGCATATCCAAATCCCGCGCCCGCCCCTCGCCCGCCAAAATCCGATCCAAAATCTTCTTCATCCACGCACTCCCCTCCCGGCAAGGCGTGCACTGCCCGCAACTCTCATGCGCATAAAACCGCACGCAATTCCGCAGCGCACGAATCATGTCCGTATGCTCGTTCATCACGATCATCCCGGCCGTCCCCAATCCCAAACACCCGCCGCGGAATCGCACATCATCAAAATCCAATTTAATATCGAGCTGCTCCGGCCCAAGCACGCCCATCGAGATTCCGCCGCAGATCGTCCCCTTATGCTTCCCACCCTTCATCCCGCCGGAAAGTTTGTTGATCGCGTAATCCAACGTGATCCCCAGCTCATCCTCATAAACGCCAGGCTTATTCACGTGCCCCGACATCCCAAACAATTTCGGCCCCGGCGAAGAGGGCGTACCCATCGTCTTAAACCACGCCGGCCCACGCTCAATAATCGGCGGCACACAACAAAGCGTCTCAACATTATTAATAACTGTCGGCCGACCAAACGCCCCCGCGATCGCCGGAAACGGCGGCTTATTCCGCGGCCACCCGCGCTTCCCCTCCAGCGCCTCCAGCAATCCCGTCTCCTCCCCGCAGATATACGCCCCCGCGCCCATATGCACGTAGCACTCCAGCTTATGCTTGCTCCCAAAAATTCCGCCCTGCCCAAAAATCCCCTTCTGATACGCTTCCTTAACCGCCTGCTCCGTCACCTTGATTTCGTGATGAAACTCCCCGCGGATAAAAATGTAAGCCACATCCACCTGAGTCGCCAGCGCCGTGATCGCGACCCCCTCCAGCAAACTATGCGGATCGTAATCCATCAGATAACGATCCTTGAAAGTCCCCGGCTCAGATTCATCCGCATTCACAGCCAGATAGTGCAGCCCCTTCTTCTCGCGCGGAATAAACGACCGCTTCTGCCCCGCCGAAAATCCCGCCCCACCACGCCCGCGCAGCCCAGAATCCGTCACCGTCTTGATAATATCCGCCGCCGTCATATCCAGCGCAGCGCGTAGCGACTTATATCCACCCGTCGCAACGTAATCATCATAAAAATGCAGCTTGCGCTTCCCAGGATCAGCATCAATCCGCTTCGTCAACACGGGTTCATTAAAAGCCATAAACAAGTTTCCCAACGAGAAACATTTTCAACCGTTTAGCGGCCGCGCCTACGCAGCGTTCCGCCACCCGAATCATGAATTCTGTCCGCTAAATACCCTTTTTTAACGCCGCCCACAAATCCTCGCTTGCGGCGCTCATTCTCTCTATCCAGTCATTCCCTGCCTTCTATTCTGCCGCCGAATTTGCCTTTTTCCGAAACCACGTCGTATACAATGCGCCGAATACTGAAGCCTTCATATACTCCATCCCAGGTATCGTCATATGAAAAAAGCTCCAACGTTAATTGCATACGGTCGNNAAATACGACCCCTAGGCCGGTTTTTGCGTTCGGAAGAGTAACCGCTACGTCCAGTTGAATTGCTTTCCGTTCAGGTGATAGAAGCTTATCGCTCGCAGCAAATTCGGTATAACTGCCTACGCCGGTGTAGGTGCGTTGAAGTATACGCAATCGAGGAATATCGACTCGAAAATCTGGGTGTTCGGCATTAAGCCGTTCGAGCAATGCAACCTCAAGCGCGTTCGGAGTCAGTTGTTCAGGTTGCATATCCTCGATTCTACCATCGCGCGATCGCCTGTCTCTATCGTATTTCCCGCGAGACGGTTGAGGGGGAGTGGAAGTGGGTGGAGG
>PMAK01000148.1 GCA_003153655.1 Phycisphaerales bacterium | reverse complement strand
CTTTGAGGTACATGTCACGGGCGGCGGCAAAATTTCCTTCGATGTAGAAGCATTGGCCTAGGCCGACCCAGTCGGCGGCGTCGTGACGGATTTCCATGGCGGCGCGGAATTGGGATTTGGCGGCTTCGAGCTCGCCGTCGTGCATGAGTTCAACGGCGTAATTGTTGTGGGCCACGGGGGAATTGGGATTTTTAGCGAGCGTGTCGGCCCAGAGGGTTCGGCGATCTAGATAGACGCGAGCGCGGAGATTGCTTGCGATGCAGAGGAGCGGGATTGCGATCATTGCCAGAATGCGTGCGTATGCTCGCGCGGGCGGGCGGGCGAGGAGTGCAACGATTAGGACGATGGGGCCGATGGACGCGAGGTATTGGAAGTGATCGGCGACGTAGGAGTAGCGCATGGGGAAGACATTTACGAAGCCCAGGGCGGGGACGAGTGTGCCGACGAAGAATAGTGCGGCCGTCGCGGGGCTGCGGCCTAGTTTGCATCGCAGGAGCCATAGGCCCCCTACCACTATCGCTGCGGAGAGAGGAAATAGGAGTTGCGAGGGTTTTTGTGTCGGGTCGATCTGCCAGTGGGGGTAGATGAAGCTTAGATTTGCGGGCCAGAGGAGTTTGGCGAGGTAGAACCAGACGGCTTTGCCGGCGATGCAGCAGCGATCGAGGGGGGTGAGGAAATCGAAATCGGGGCCGATGGCGCCGACAATGTGTTTTTCCATCCAACCGGTGAGGGAACCCATGGCGATGCCGGCGATGAACATTGGGATCAGGGGGCGGATGTCGGCGAGGCGGATTTTTCCGGTTCGCCACCAGCAGAGGAGGAGGATGGCGGCGGGCAGAGTGGATGTGACGGATTTGCTTAAGAGCGCGGCGAGGAAGAATAAGAGAGTGAGGGCGTACCAGATGATGCCAATTTTTTTTCTGTCCTCTTCGGTCCAGATTCTTTGGCCCCATTTTGTGTGGAGATAGGTCCAGAGGGCGAGGAGATAGAAGACGCCGCTGAGGACATTTTTTCGTTCCGTGGCCCAGGCTACGGATTCGACCTGGATGGGATGGATGGCGAAGATGATTGCGGCGATGAGCGCGCCGGGGATTTTTAGGCGCAGGAGAAGCCGCCAGAGCAGAAGCGCGGAGGCGGTGTGGAGCAGGAGGTTATCGAGGTGATAGCCCAGCGGCTTTTGGCCCCAGAGGCGGTATTCGATCCAGAGGGTGGTGTGTGTGAGGGGATAGTATTGGGGTTCGGCTTTTAGAGGCTCGAGCCAGATTTTTTCCAGGCCGACGGTGGTGCGGAGTTGGATGTTTTGTTCGATGTAGCGGTCGTCGTCCCAGATGAAGCCGTTTTTTAGGACGGGGAAATAGGCCGCGAAGATCAGGGCCATCAGGATGCCGGCCTGTCCCAACTGCCGGAGGATGGGCTGGCGCGCGGGAGCGATCATGGGGATTGGTGTGGGGAAGGAGCGGTGGAAGCCCGCGTTGCCGGGCGGGTGGTGGCGAGCATTTTCAGAGCCAGGTCGAGATTCTTTTGTGCGCCGGTCAGATTGGGATCTTCCTTGAGGGCTTCGCGGAATGATTCTATGGCGGCCTCGTACTCGGCCATGTTGGTGGGCCGGGATTCGAGAATCACGCGGCCAATCTCGTTGAAGGCCGGGGCGTATTGGTGATTGAGATCGCGGAGGATGACGAGGAGGTTGCCTTTTGCGGCGGGGAGCTGGCCCAGATATTCCAGGGCGAGGGCGAGATGGTAGCGGGCGTCGACCTGGCGGTTGCGGGCTTCGACGCTGGTGGGATTAGGATCAAACTGTACCGCAAGGCCAAAGTCCGTTGCCGCATCGCGGTTCAATTGGTTTTCCGAATTCACGTCGTTGTGATCGTGGGCAAACCCCGCGAGAGTCCAATCGATCTTGCCGCGTTGCAGGGCCGCCAGCGGAAGGATTCGGAGCGCCTCGGGCGCAATTCGTGTTGAATTCAGGTTTGCGAGCGAGAGCTCGATGGATCGAGCTAGATTGTCGCGGGCTTTTTGGAAGAGATCGACGTATGGCTTTTCCTGGGGAGTTGCCGGGCGGGTTGTGGCGGAAGCGTTTGCCGGGCCTTCACTCTCTGTTGCGACCGTGCGTTTCTGGAGTTGCTGCGCCGCTTCTAAATGGACGAGGCCCTGGAGATAAAACGGGAGTGGGTCGTTTTGGGCCGCGGGAAAGCTGAGTGCGTGGATGAGCTGATCAGCGGCGTCCGCGATCAATTTGCTGGAATCGGAATCGGGGGACCGCATGCGTGTGAGGTCGTTTTCCGCTGACTGGTCGTAAGCCTTGTAGCGAACGTCCGGGGGTGTTTCGGGATTGTCGAGAACCATCTGCACCATGCGGTCGGATTCATCGAGTTGCGCGAGAGCGTCGGCGGCGGACGATTNNGGCTTTGCAGGAGTCGCGACAGGTTGGATGCGGCGAGCCAGCTTTGGGGATTCTTATCTGGCTTGAGGACGTCCTGCCAAAGCGTGAGGGGCTCGGCGAAGATGGCGGCACGATTCCAGGAGGTGATGCCGAGTACGAGAAGGATGGCCGTGGCGAAGACCGCGATGGACGCGGATTTCCCGACGACCGGCTGGTTTGGATCAATTGCGCGCGATTTCCAGATCGGGGTGGTGATTTGGGACACGATCCAGACGGCCAGCACTATCAGGGGAATTCCCGCGAGGTATTGATAGTGATCGGCGACGAAGGAGAAGCGGAAGGGGTAGACGTTTGCGAAGCCGAGGGCGGGGAAGAGGATGGCGATGTAGCAGAGTGCGGCTGCGAGCGGGCCTTTGCCTAGTTTTTTGATTGCGAGCGCGAGGATGACAAGGACGATCAGGGCGGCGATGAAGGGTATCCATTCGGCGAAGTTAGCGGCGATGGGAACATGGCGCGGGTATACGAATGACTGGTGGATGGGGAGGAGGAGTTTGCCTACGTAGAACCAGAGATCGTGACCGGCGATCTGGAGGCGCTGGGCGAAGGTGAGTTGCCAATCGGGGCCGGTGGCGCCAATGGGGCCGGTGGGGTCGGTTTCGAGGCGGGAGGTTTCCCAGGCGAGGGCTGCGCCGATGATGAGCATCGGCAGCAGGCCGAGGATTCGCAATGGGGAAAGCCTGCCCTTCCACCAGAGGATGAGGAGGATTGCGATGGGCAATAGACAGACTGCTGTTTTGGAGAGCATGGCCAGGAGAAAGAAGCCGAAGCTGATGGCGTAGAGGTGCCAATCTTCGGGGAGTTCCCAGATTCGTTTATTGGTTTCGGGATCGCGGAAGCCGGCGAATTCAAGGTAGAAGAGGACTGAGGCAAGGGCGAGGATGCCGCTGAGGATATTTTTGCATTCACTGATCCAGCAGACGGATTCGGCCTGGAGCGGATGGATGGCCCAGATGGCGGCGGCGGCCCATGCGCCGGGAACGGAGAGGCGGCGAAGGATGCGCCAAAGAATGAGGGCTGCGCCTGCGTGGAGGATCAGGTTTACGACGCGGTAGCCTAGCGAGTTGTTTTCCCAGAAGTGATGCTCGATCCAGAGGGCGGTGAAGGTCAGGGGGTAATACTGAATGGTTCCCGGCGGAATCTTCCAGATTTCTTTCAATCCGGAAGCGTCGAGAAGGGATTTGTTTTGGGTAACATACTGGTCGTCATCCCACAGAAATGTTCCGCTGATTGCGGGCCAGAAAGCGACGAGGGCGATGAGGACCATGACGGCGGCCCAGAGATACCAGTCGTTGTGGGAGGCGGGATCGTCCGGCAGGGTAATGACGAAGGGTTGAGCTTCTTCGGAAGCCGGGTCGTTCGGGTCCATCGGTGGATTGGGCGGTTGCGTTGGCTGGCTCATCGGTTCCTCGTCTTGGGTCACTCACGGCGGCGTGACATTGGAGGGAAGTATGATTACATATTGGGTGGTTTGGAGCAACATGTGGAATGCCGAATGCCGAGTGCCAAATGCCGAATGAGAAGAGAATGCCGATTGCCGATTGCCAAGTGCCGAATAAATGGCGAAAAGCGATCTCCCCATTTCATTCGGCACTTGGCAATCGGCAATCGGCATTCTTCGGGAGTTTTCGCTGATGAGCACCCTTTTGATTCCCGCTGATGTATCGGACCCGGTTAATGCGCGGATTCTGGCTGTTTCGGAGGATCGGATTGCTGGTTTTGTGCGCGATCCTATTGGGGATATTGCGCGGCAGAGCGGAATTGAGCCGGGCGTTGTCATTGAGCGGATTGCGGCGATGCTGCGGGCGGGGACTATTCGGCGGGTTCGGCAGACTTTGATGGCGACGAATTTGGCGCAGGGGGCGCTGGTGGCCTGGTCTGTGCCGCCGGAGAAGTTGAACAGCGCGTTTGAGTGGATGTTTCAGCGTGATCCGTTTTCGGGGCATGTGGTGATTCGGAGCACGGATGCGCCGATTGCGGGGAGCAAATATCGGCTGTGGACGACGTTGAAGGTGCCGCAGGGTTTTTCGATGGAGCGGCATTGCCGGCATCTTTGTGCGCAAACCGGGGCTGAGCATTTCAAGATCATGCCGGCGAAGCGGTTGTTTGTGTTGGGCGTGGGGCATGTTCGGCGGCGCGGGCTTGAGCCGGGGAGCAAGGCGGATCAGCCGGCGGATGTGATTCAGACGGGGATTGTGGAATTGAGCGAGTTGGACTGGCGGGTGCTGATACCGCTGAAGCGGGAGATTGAGCCGGAGGAGATTTCGCAGGAGCTTTGGGCGGGGCGGGCGAAGGAGGCGGGGATTTCGCTGGAGGAATTTTGCCGGGTGGCGGAGGATTTGAATCGGCGTGGGGTGATTGGGCGGTTCTCGACTTTTCTGGAGCATGTGAAGCCGCTGGCGGATGGGCAGCGGGTGACGAAATTTAATGCGCTGTTTCATTGGGCGGTGCTGGCGGGTCGGGAGATTGAGGCGGGTCGGGAAGTGGGCCGGTTTCATATTATGACGCATGCTTATTGGCGCGAGGGAGGGGCGGAATTTAATCACGTGAATGTGATGGGCGTGGCGCATGGGACGGACAAGGAATTGCTGCTCGCGCATAAGCGGGCGATGGATGAGCACTTTTCCGCCATTGGGATTCCGGTGAGTTATACGAATGTGTTTTGGGGCGGTCGGAGCGAGATCAAGCCTAGCGAGATTTCGCCGCGGGAGTATGAGCGGTGGTGTGCGGAGCAGGGATTGGAGTAAGGGATAAACTGAGAATGACGGCCGGGGTTAGAGATCGGTGCTTAGAAGCAATCGACTGATCTGGCTGTTTGCGACGGGGTGGCCTCGCATTGATCCACATTGCCTCATGGCTTGGCATACATAAACGAAGGCCCTCATACGTTCGGGCGTATCGAGAACAGGGCCGCCGCGATGGAAATCGGCAAGGGCGTCGACAACCTGAGCGTCTCCGTAAATACAAACGCGTGCTTTTGCATCGGTGATTTGTTCGATCGCGTTTTGCTCTTTTTGTGAATCGCGGTTTTTTTGCGCGACGGTCGCGGCGGCGATGCCTTTGATGAAATCGATATAGGCGTTGGTCCGGAGGGTGAGAAAGTGAGTGGCATCGGTTGCGCGCCTGGCGAATAGGTGCTGAAGCGTGACTCCGGCCAATGCGCCGACCAAGGGTAATGTCGCCAGCATCCATGAATCCATGAGACCTCCGAAAAAGGGGGGGGGAAGAGTTCGCTGGATGCTACCAAACACATGCGGCGATCGTAAAATCCCCTGGGTTTTGATGCGAAGAATGGATGTACCGCGGGCGCAACGTGGGGTAAAGTGTTGTTTGACGATGGATACGATTCGAGCGATTTTTCTCTTTGGATTGGCGGCGGCTTTCGTGGTTGGCTGCGCATCGGATAAGGCGCAGCCGGTTTCGCCGCGGGATTTTTATGCGCAGCCGGTTCCGGGGATGGCGGGCGCAGTGCCGACATCCGTGCAGGATAGTCCTGGTCTTTTACAAACGCTGGAGGCGCAAAATCCTGGGCCGGCGACGAATCCGTCTGCTGGGGTCTTGCCAAAGAGTGTTATCGCGCGGGCGACCACTTTGCCTGATGTCGCGATTGGTGGTGCGAGCACGAGGTCGAGCGCGGAGCCGAGCACGCTTCCGTCTTTTGCGGGGGATCAGTATTTGACGCTGGGCGGGGTTGTGATGGTCGTCAACGGGAGGCCGATCTATGCCGACAAGGTTTTGCGGATGGATGCGAATATTCTCCGTCAGACTGCGAAGCAAATGAGCATGGCGGATTTTGAAGACGCGGCCCGCAATCAAATTGAACGGACGATCAATGAATTGAGGGACAACGAGCTGGAAATCGCGGCAGCGGAGCGGACGCTGGATCCGAAGGATATTCAACTGGCCAAGGTGCTCACCGCGCAGTGGAGCAAGCACGAGATCAGCGAGGTTGGCGGGTCGGAGCAAATCGCGCGCATCCGGGCCCACGCATCCGGCGAGGAATTTCAGGATCAGGAGGAGGATCAATTCCGCCGCTACCTTCAGGATCTCTATTATTACCGCAAGATCATTCCGCAGATTGATATCAGTCCGGATGACGAGCGGCGATTTTATCGGGCGCACATCGATGAATTCACGACGCCGACGCAGGCGGAGATTATTTTGATCGAAGCCGATCCGGCGAATCTGAACGGGAGCCGGCAGGCGGCGATCGACAAGCTGCGCAAACTCCGGGAGCGCGCGGCGGCCGGGGAGGATTTTACGGCGTATGGACACGATCAGAACGATCTTCCGAGCGCGACCGGAGATAACGGCAATGGCGGGCGTTTAACGATTAAGCCGAATACGTTTGTTTATACGGCCGTCGAGGCCCAGGTTTGGAAAACACCTGTTGGGCAAATCAGCGATGTGATCGAGGATCATGATGTCTTTTTTATCCTGAAGGTTCTGACGCGCGATGAGGGGGGCACGAAAGCATTCGCGGATCAGGCTGTGCAGGAGGCGATCTATAAGCGGCTGTTTGATCTGCAGCGGCAGGAGCATCGTCAGGCGGAATTGCGGAAGCTGGTTTTGGAGGCGATTGTTTTTACTGATCCGCACATGATCGATGCGGCCGTGGAAATGGCGATGCAGAATTATTCGAGGTGGGCCAAGTCTTAGGGCCTTTCTTATATGTTGTCAGGCGCGACCGATAGGACACAAAACGAAGACTATTTTCGGTTGCGGGATTTGTGACGATTGTCAGTGGTTTATACGGATTCCACTTGAATTNNAGATTCCGCGCAGTTTTTCTGTTGGGATCCGTATTACTTCTTATTATGCGAGGATGCTCGGGCCGATGGCTTCCACGATTCTTGCGGCTACTTCCACGGCTTGCATGCCATCTTCGGCGGTTACGATTGGTTTTGTCTTGTTGTTGACTGCTTCCACGAAGGCATCCAGTTCGGCTCTGAGGGAATCGGCTTCTTCGATTTGCAGATTTTCTATGTGGACCAGATCCTGAAAATTGAGTTTGGAGAGGTCCTGGACTTGGCCGCTGCGGGCTTTGGCGGCGGCTTCGCGGACGGCTTCGATGTTGCCGTTGCGGCGGATTAGGGAGCCGTTTCGTTTTTGGTAGTCGATGGAGACGTATGCGTCGGGGCTGAAGAGGCGGAGGCGGCGGTCGGTTTTCATGGCCATGCGGCTGGCGGTGAGGTTGGCGACGCAGCCGCTCTTGAAGGTGAGGCGGGCGTTGCAGATGTCTTCGACCTGGCCGATGACGCTGACGCCGACGGCGTCGATTTTTGAGACGGGGGAGTTGGCGAGTTTGAGGACGATGTCGATATCGTGGATCATCATGTCGAGGACGACGCCGACGTCGATGCTGCGGAAAGTCATGGGGCTGATGCGGGTGGTTTCCATGAACCTTGGCTGGATGTTGAGCTTGGCGAGGGCGCGGATCGCGGGATTGAATCGTTCGATGTGCCCTACCTGAACGGTGACGTTGTGCTTTTGGGCGAGGTCGACGATTTGGCGNNTCGGCGAGGTCCTTGGCGAGGGGCTTTTCGATGAGGCAGGCGATTTTTTTCTCGATGCACTGACGGGCGATGGGGAGATGAAAGATCGTGGGGACGGCGATGGTTACCGCGTCGACCTGGGGGAAAAGGTCGTTGAGATTTTTGATTGCGGGGACGGAGAATTCGGTTGCGACAGCGGCGGCGGTTTCGGGGGAGGCGTCGTAGACGCCCGTTACTTTTACAGTGGGCATTTGGGAGTAGGCGCGCACGTGGAGGCGGCCCATTCGGCCGCAGCCTATGACGCCGACGCGGAGGGGTTTTGGGGTGGTTGTGGTCACGCGGGCATATTAGCAGAGGTGGGGATTTGAGGGTATGCGGACCGGGCCGACACGGCCCGGCTCTCTGGCCCGGCTCTCTGCCCGGCTCTCTTAAATATTTGCGGGGGCTTTAATTATGATGCGAAGATTTAATTGATGTTCCGATAATCTTGACATCGCCCTTTCAAGGTCTATCCTTCTGCCCTGCAAAAACCGCCTAAGCTTGGGGAGACATCCCAAGGCGCGGGGAACCCATCGCGAGGCGAGTGCCTCGCGCAGCTCGACGGGCTCTTTCGGATGAGTTGGGCAGCGTTTCCGAGTGGTTCGGAAGGACGCAATTGTCCGGCTTATTGAATGAACTTTTCGAGCAGGGGCGAATCGGTCTTTATGGCCGAGGGCGACTTTCAACGCCCAGCCCGTCAGCTAACCCCGTCGGCATGTGAAAGGGAATTTACGCTTGGGTAATTTTGGGTCCATGCGGCCCACCCGCTTGAAGCGTTCCCCCCTTTAGTCAGTTCGCTCCGACCAAACGGCTCCGGTTTTGTCCGGCTTGCTCTGGTATTCAATTTGTGTTTCGCAAATTGCATCGCTGGACGGGAGTTTGCATTTTTATGGCCTCTGTACCCGGTTCCAGCAGCGGTTTTGACGTAGCCCAGCTTCCCGAGACGAATCCCAAGCGGGCGGTAAACGTCTTGGTCGTCAGCAGCGTCGCGCTGGCGTTTATCAGCTTTTGGCGGGCATCCGCCATCGTTTTGTGCGACCTGGCAAGCACTGCTTATTACATCGGGGGGATTTCCGAGCAGGCGATCGGGAAGGCTGCGCCTTGGTTCATCCTGGGGGTGATGTTGTTCAGCTATGCCGTTCGTTCGGTTTATGTGGAAAGCTGCACGATGTTTACCCGGGGCGGGGTTTACCGGGTGGTGAAGGATGCTATCGGGGGTGGGCTGGCCAAGCTGTCGGTTAGCGCGCTGATGTTTGACTACATCCTGACCGGGCCGATTAGTGCTGTTTCCGCGGGGCAGTACATGGTCGGACTACTGGTGGACATGCTGAATCTGGGGTTACGACATTCAGGGCATCATCCGATCGATCCGACGGGTGAGGCGACGAAGCGGCTTGTTAATGCCGGGACGATGCTGCTAGCTGTGCTGATTACGATTTATTTCTGGCGGGCGAACCTTATCGGGATGCATGAATCCAGCGATAAGGCGCTGCGGATCATGCAACTGACGACGGTGATGGGTGTGCTGATTATTGGGTGGAGTCTGCTGACGATCGCGATGCGTCATCAGGCGATTGAGGTGCCGCCGATCCATCCGGTGTTTACGGATTCGGGGATTGGGGGGAATGAATCGTCGAAGGGATGGCTTGAGAATTTCCCGCGGATCATTGGAATGTTTGGGATTTTGATCGCGTTTGGACACACGCTGCTGGCGATGAGCGGAGAGGAATCGCTGGCGCAGGTGAACCGGGAGATTGAGGCGCCGAAGCTGAAGAATCTGCTGCGCGCGGGATTTGTTATTTTTGTTTACTCGATGCTGCTGACGAGTTTGATCAGCTTTTTTGCGATGGTCATTATTCCGGATGGTAAGCGGGTGATGACGATGGTGGTTGCCAACGGGCATGCGGCTAACGTGCAGGGATCGGACTATGTCGAGGTGGATTATCTTCGGCGGCACGATGCGGATCATGCGCATGACTGGGGAAAGCGGCTGGTTCGGTGGGTGGACAACAAGGGAGAAGAGCATCTGGATAAGACGAATGATGTCGTGATGCTCGATGCCGGGCATCATATTCAGCGGGACAATGGCGGGTATCGGGACAATCTGATCAATGGACTAGTGCAATATCTGGCCGGTCCTTCGTTCATCAAGATCATCATGGAATGTTTTGTGGTGATTGTTGGGTTTCTGATTCTGGCGGGGGCTGTGAATACGAGCATGGTGGGATCGAACGGGGTGCTGAACCGGTTGGCGGAAGATGGGGTGCTTACGCCTTGGTTTCAGCATCCGCATCCGCGGTTTGGGACGACGCATCGGTTGATTAATTTAATTACCGTGCTGCAGGTTGTAGTGATTCTTGCGAGTCTTGGGGATGTGGACACGCTGGGGGAGGCGTACGCGTTTGGGGTGATCTGGTCGTTTGTGTTTATGACGATGTCGATGGCAGTGTTGCGATTGAAGAATCGGTCGCCGCGGCAATATCGAGTGCCGCTGAATGTTCATATTCCGAATAAGAAGGGGGAGATTGATATTCCGATTGGGATTTTCACCGTGTTCCTGATCCTGCTGAGCACGGCGATGATCAATCTGCTGACGAAGAAGACGGCGACGATCTGGGGTGTTGGATTCACCATTACTTTTCTGGCGGTGTTTATCATCGTTGAGCGGATTTCACATCGGCGACATGGTGGAAAGCATTCGCATCTTGAGCAATTTAATGAGCGGGAGAGTGATGGGGTGAGCGTGGAGGCGCTGGGGCTGAAGCATCCCAAGCCGGTGGTGGTTGCGGCGCGCGGGCCGCGTAGTTTGCCGGTGCTTCAGAAGGTGCTTCAGGAAATCGATACGGATGTGCGGGATGTGGTGGTGGTGACTTGTAAAGTTTTGGCGCCGAGGATGATGGGCGTTACGCGGCAAGAGACGACTGTTGATGACAGCGATCGAGATTTACTTACGAAGATCGTTACGGTTGCGGAAGAGGTTGGGAAACGGGTGTATCCGGTGGTGTTGCCTACGAATAATCCATTGTTTGCTATTGCGACTGTTGCGCGGGATTTGAAGGCGAATGAGGTGATTCTTGGGGTTAGTGAGAAGATGCATGCGGAGACGCAACTGGAGCAGTTTGCATTGGCTTGGGGGAGCGCGACGGCTGATCCTGAGTTTGCGGAGATTGCTCGCGATATGATGGTGAGAGTTGTGGGTCCGCAGGTTGAGATGCGATATCGAATGGAATAGGAAGAGAGTGCCGATTGCCAAATGCCAAGTGCCGAATGTGGATGAGAAGAAAATGCCAAGTGCCGAATGTAAATTTAGGTGGCGTGGGTGCGGTTACGGATGGCGGTGATTCTGGATTTGGCGAAGATTTTTTCTAGCTCGCGGGCTTCTTTCACGAGCGACTCTATGCGTGAACTGGGTAAAATATCTGCCGCGATGATCAGGTCTAACCCATACACGGATTCATTTATTTCTTCCTCGACAATACCGATTTTGGCGATGAATTCAGCGCGGCTTCTTGCTTTGCAACAAGCGCGGTAGTTAGCTCCAACTGAAGTTCCGCAACGCACTAACTGGCCACCAATTGCGCGACCTTCGACGGTTTTTGGAACGGCGCGGACCAACCGAACAACCCGCAAGGCAAATTCAAACGTGCGCCTTTGTAGGTCTGTCGTGGCTTTAAGGCTTTCATTCGGCATTTGGCAATCGGCAATCGGCAGTCCCATTCATAGCTTGTGGCCCATTTTGGCTTTTTTGGTGGCCAGGTAGTCGCGATTGTGTTCGCCTGGTTCTACTCGGATGGGGACTTCTTCAACGACTGTCAGGCCGTAGCCTTCGATTCCGTAGATCTTTTTTGGGTTGTTGGTCATGATGCGGATTTTGCGTAGGCCGAGGTCACGGAGGATTTGGCTGCCTATGCCGTAGTCGCGCTTATCGATTGGTAAACCTAATCGCTGATTGGCTTCCACTGTGTCCAGGCCTTTTTCTTGGAGGGCGTAGGCGTGTAGTTTGTTTGCGAGACCTATGCCTCGGCCTTCCTGGCGTAAGTAGACTAGTGCGCCTTTGCCTTCTTTTTCGATCATTTGCATGGCGGTGGAGAGTTGGGAGCCGCAGTCGCAGCGGGCGCTGCCGAAGACGTCGCCGGTCAGGCATTCGCTGTGGACCCGGACCAGAACCGGCTCGTCGTGGATGATTACGTTGCCGTCTTTATCGAGTGCGCCGATGCCGCCTTTGCAGAGAGCTAAATGCGGCTGGGGATCGATGACACTTTGATAGGCGTAGAGTTGGAAATCGCCCCGTTGGGTGGGCATGGCGACGCTTTCGATTCGCCGGACGAACTGCTCGCGTTTGAGGCGGTAGCTGATGAGGTCGGCGATGGTGCACATCTTGAGGCCATGTTTTTGACAGAAGATTTCGAGTTCGGGTCTGCGGGCCATTTCGCCATCTTCTCGCATGATTTCGCAGATGACGGCCGCGGGCTTCAATCCCGCGAGTCGGGCGAGATCGACGGAGCCTTCGGTTTGGCCTGCGCGGACGAGAACGCCGCCGTCGCGGGAGCGGAGGGGGTTGATGTGTCCGGGGCGGAGCAGGTCCTGCGGCTGGGCGTCTTCGGCGATTGCGACCTGGATGGTGGTGGCGCGGTCCTTTGCGGAGACGCCGGTGCTGACGCCGAATTTTGGATGGGCATCGACCGTTACGGTGAAGGCGGTGCCGAGCCGGGCGGTGTTGCGTTCGGATTGCGGGTGAAGCTGGAGGTGATCACATCTATCGGAGGTTAGGGAGAGACACATTGTGCCGCGGCCGTGTGTGACGATGAAATTGATGGCGGCGGGAGTTGCCTTCTCGGCGGCCATGACGAGGTCGCCTTCATTTTCGCGGTCTTCATCGTCGACGAGGACGATTAATTTGCCGGCTTTGAGTTCCTCGAGAATCTCGGGGATGGGACTGAATGGCATATATACCTCTTCGTCTTATTGTATCCCGACGATTGCTCCAGCGATAATTGCTATACTGGCATAACGTCAATTTAGAGCGAGGAATCAGTGATCAAACGCTCGTTATTCCGTTGGCTTCGCCATTTTCTGCCTGTATTGGCCATGCTAACGTCCGCGGCGTTTGGAGCGGATTTTACGGGGAAGGTGCTGACTCCGGATGGGAAGCCGGTGAAGGGGGCGACGGTTTATTATGTTGAGCTTCCGATCAGACGATCGGGATCGGCCGATTTGCCTACGACCCGGACGGACGACGAGGGGACATTTCATTTTCCGCATCACCAGGCCGGCGAAGCTGAATTCATCGCGGACGCGGATAGTTTTGGCTTGTCTTCCACCCAGCCGAACGGGATCGCTCCGCTCCAGATTCGTCTTCGCCCGCGCACGGACCTTACGCTTACGTTGCTCACCGCCGACAACAAGACTGCGGCCAACGTGCGCGTCTCTGTGCGGCAAATCAATTTGCCGATGCGGATGTCGGAAGGCGTAACCTACAATCTGTGGATACCTGTTAACTACCGCTCGCCCTGGTCGGCGACGACGGATGCGAGCGGCGTCTGCGCGATCCCGGGATTGCCGCAGGGCGGGCGTGTGACGCTGAGTGTGGATGATGAGCGATATGCTGATCCTTCTTACAGCGATTCGGTGCAGTTGAGCGGGAGCGCGCAAACGCAAGGCCGTCCGATTCAGCTCCAGCTTGCGGCAACCATCTCGGGGAAAGTTTTGTACGAATCAACCAGCCAGCCGGCGGTGGGGCTCGGCGTGGAGGCGCGCGCGAACAGCGATCAGCATGAGGCCTTCACTGGTGCGGATGGATCATTTGTTTTCAACCGACTACGCGCCGATCAATATGATATTTGCGTCAATGCAGGTCGCGAGTTGCAGAAATCATGGACAGCGGCAACAGGTGAACATCTCGCCATCGCAGCGGGCGAGACAAAGGCCAACGTCAACTTCACACTGATTCCTGGGGTGGTTCTGAGCGGCAAAGTTCTTTCCGCGGATGACTCGAAGCCTGTCGCCGGGGTTTCGATCGGGATTTACGGCCCATCTCATCCGCGAAACGGCGGGATGCCGCAGTCGGTTTCCACGGATGCCGACGGATCGTTCTCGGTTCGGGTTCCGCGCGGGGCACAGAACGTTTACATCATGTCCGACACGCCGGCGAATGGATTTGGTAAGCCGCTTGATGATGAAAAGGATGTGACGATCCCGGCTGGGGGAACGGCGAGCGTTGAATTCCGTTTGCCGCGAGCCGCGATGTTCGCAGAGAAAGGAAAGGTGATCGATCCCGACGGTAAGCCGGTGGCGAATGCAAGCGTCTACATTTATTTTGAGGAGCGGACGAACGTTTTCAGTCAGAATCAGGTCGTAACCGACGCGGATGGGATTTTCCAGACTGCGCCGATTCTGGGTACGGCGGAGATTGCGATCCGGGCGAAATTTCAGGATATGGCGACGCCGAAGGCGGTTGTGGTCCATCGGCGGGACAGCGGCGATCTCGTTATACAACTTCAGAAAAATGGGCTGGGGACCGTCAGCGGCCGGGTGCTTGATCAGGACGGCAAGCCGCTGAAGGACGCGCAGATTGAACTTCTCTATACGATTGGACGCTATCAATTCGGGGAGAACGGCACTGCCTGTGACGACGAGGGGAACTATAAGATTGAATCTCTCTGGCCTGACCTGGATTATCGGGTGGAAGCGTATCACGATGGGTATGGCTTAGCTGAGAGCAATGCGGGTCTCCGTGTGGGACCTGGGCAAAGCACTAATATCCCGGACCTGACGATCTATAAGCGTGATTCCGCCATCGCAGGCGTGCTGCTTGACCGCGATGACAAACCTGTTTCGGGTCAGCGCATTTTTGTTCGCGGGGCGCGAACCGGGTATAGCAATCTCACGACAGACGCCAGCGGGAAGTTTCAATGCGCTGTTGTCGGCAACGACCGGCTGACGATTTCTTACAATTTCCATACGAACCGACAGAAACAGCAGTCCGTTAACGGGGGCGATCAGAATATCGTTTTGCACACCGCGCCGCCTGTGGTTGTGGCTGCGCGGATCGCGCCAGCACCACCTCCTCCAGTTGNNCTCCAGCCCCCCCGCCGCCGGTTGTTGCGCCGACGCCCGAGCCGCCGCCGACCGTTTTTGATCCGGCGGATGCGGTTACCTGGAATGGGTGGTTGTATGCGATCATTCTTGTGCTGGTAGGCGGGGTTGTGACGGTGATTGCGAATGCGATTGCGGCGATTCGCGGGCGTGGGCGGGTTGCTTGATGTGGGCGGTGGGACATGCCGACTGAAGTCGGCAAGCCGCGCTTAGGGGAGATCGATTCTGTACCTGCATTTTTCGGTTTCGCCGCGCTGGTAGAGGATGTGGCCTACTGGGATCGGGACGATTTCGATGAGTTTGCCGCCGAGGCATTCGCAGGTTCGGCGGGAGGCGTAGTTGTCGGGATTGCAGGTGATCCAGAGCGGATTGATATTGTGGCGGCGCGCGAGGGGGAACAGGAGGCGGCAGGCGCGCTCCGCGTAATGGCGGCCGCGCGCGGGTGGATAGACGTGATAGCCAATGTGGCCGCTGTACATCTGCGTTTCGTGGGTGTCACCGATGCGGAGGCCGATGCCGCCGGCCATGGGTAATTCGGGGCGGTCCGTTGCGTGCATCCAGAAGTGGTACTCGGGAACTAGACCGTTGGCGGGATTGGCCTTTTGCCGACCACCCGGGCAGGCGGCGAGAAATTCGAGCAATTGGCGGAGGGTGGTGTCGGCGAGGGCCGGGGCTTCCTGAATTGAGAGGGGATGACGGCAGGCGGTGAGGACGCCGTCGACCCATTTGGTGGAAGGGGCGACAAGCTCCAGTTCGGCGTCAACGAGCGTGCCTGGGTCTAAAAATGTGAAGGGTGGAGTTGAAAAGTGGGAAAAGGGGAGACAATCACGGAGGCGAAACGGCATTGGCCGATTTTCCGCTTGGGCGGATTTTTGGGGCGACGGGGGAAGACCGGACCGACACGGCCCGGCTCTCTGTGCGCTCTGTGGCGCTTTAGTGAGTCGAGAACAGGTTTGCCTTGTCGCCGAATACTGCCGTGAAGCGCATCAGAAGAACGAGGAAACAGATGATGTTCACGAGCGTGGCCACCACCGCGAGGACGGTGTAGACATTGCTGGTGGGCTTCATGACGAGCGGGCGATCACCGGTTGCGATACGACTCATGGGATGCTCCAGTTACAAACTACTACGAACCGCGAAGCTGGGTCTTGACCTCGTTGCCCTTTTGAACATGTGAGACTTTGTCGGGTTTGCCTTCGAGGCGGCCGATGGAATTGTCGGTGTCGACGGTGTCGATGGTTACGATGCCGAGGAAATCGGGGCCGTCAACGACGTAGAATCGCATTCCCTTGGAGACGCCGTCCGCGCTGCCGACGGAGATTGTGACGAAGGTGTTTCCGTTGATGACGCTCTTTTCGCGGACAACGCCTTCTATGGAGGGAGCGCCGATTCCGTTGACGACGGCAGCCGAGATGATCTGGTCGGGATCATAGCCGCGCTCTTTGAGGGCACCGGCGAGCTTCTGCTGGTTTTCCTTGGCTTCGGCGAGCTGGGTCTGGGTTTCTTCCTGGCGGGCTTGGAGGCTTTCGAGGGTGCTGGTGAGCTCGGCATTTCGGCGGCCGAATTCTTCGTTCTGCTTGACTAGTCCGTCGTTGGACGTGCGAAGCTGGGTGACCTGATCCTGAAGCTTATTGGCGGTGGAGGTGGTCAACTGCACGTTGTTGTTGGCGGTGTTGAGCGCGGACTGCATGTTGGTGTTGTCAGCCTGGAGGCGGGCGATGGTGACGCGCGATTCATTCAGCTGGGACTGGACGGCGCCGACCGCGGCGGCGTTATTGCTGTTGTCTTTCTGATGCTGCTGGCTTTCGGCGTTGTACTGATCCTCGGCCTTTTGCTGGGCCGCTTGGTTCGCCGCCGCCTGCATGCGCTGGGAGGCCAACTGCTGATTGGCGGCGTCCAACTGAGGCTGCAGAGGCTGCGCCTTGTTGACGAAGACAACGATCGCCGCTGCGTTAAGCATCGAGACGATCACCAGGAGGACGACAAACAATTTGGTAAGGGGACTCAAATGCTACTCCTTGAACTACTCCCACGAACCCCCGCGAAAACTCCGCCTCAGTGGGGCCTAGCTATCCTAATGATGGCCTCACTTCTGTCAACTTTTTTCCGGTATAGACCCGGTTGATGATAATCGGACCCA
The DNA here is from genome assembly GCA_003153655.1 of Phycisphaerales bacterium. Taxonomy (GTDB): domain Bacteria; phylum Planctomycetota; class Phycisphaerae; order Tepidisphaerales; family Tepidisphaeraceae; genus PALSA-1353. Next base: position 18,230 of record PMAK01000148.1, on the reverse strand, counting down.
ACTGCCGCCGGTTTATTGGGTTGGCGTTAGTTGGCATTGGAAACGGCCTGTGATCGCAACTGCAAAATGCCGGTGGCAGCGGATATCCGGACGGGGGCTTCGGGGTCTTTGAGCAAATCGGCCAGGTAGGGCTGTAGATCGGACCGGCCAATCGACCCCATGGCGAGCGCAGCCATCGCCCTTTGGCGCGGATCGCGGCTTTTGGCCGCAGGAATCACGATGTTCCATCCTTCGTCCGAACCGAGCAATCCGAGCCCTCTGGCTGCGGCGAGGGAGACTTCGACATAGTCATTCGAGAGTTGGCCGCGTATGTGCTGGATGACGCGTTGATCTCCTGTCTCTGCAAGGGCTTGCAGTGCGATCATCTGATCGTCGGGAAATGTGCTGATTGAAAAGGCAACCAGATAAGTCAGGCCCTGCTCGTTGCCCAGACGCCAAAGAGCCTCCGCAGCCTGTAGCCTGACAGAGGGGACAGGGTCCGATAATAGCGTCATGAGCATCTTAGTTGCGCTTGAATCTTTTAGGAGGCCCAGCACCATTGCGACGCAGCCGCGAAGATGAGGATCAGGGCTGGCCGCGAATTTTTCGAGGTCATGGCTGAGGCGGGTGTCTCCCAGACGATGAAGGGCGAAGCGGACCCCGACCTGGACTTGCGGGTCCTGATCGTTCGCCATCGATTTGAGCGTGTTGTAAGCATCCACCAACTTTAGCTGTCCTGCCGCCATCGCTGAGGCGAAACGCACTGGCGCATCTGGGTCGCTGAGGCCTTTCATGATTGCATCAACTGCATCGGACGGATCGGTGTCGCTCAGGGCTTCGATGGCGTTGCAGCGCATGAATGGATCGGGGGAAGTCGTTTCGGCGACCAACTCGCGGACGGCCTTGGCGCGAAGCAGCGAATCGATCGGCTCGGCTGAATATTTTGGTGCAGGCGCAACTGACGGGGGCGGAGGTGGAAGCTTTGCGGATGGGTCGGTATGTGAACATCCACAGACAACGAACAGAAGTAAGACGCCAATCGCCCTTTTCATGAGTTGCTCCGCTTTCGTTTCCAGAATGCCCAGGCCGCGATGATTGTAGAGAGGCCGGCGCATGTTTCGGCAAATATATCGCCGAATTTCGTGTAAAAAGTCAATCGGTTGTCGATCATGATCTGCTCGACGGCGGTTCCGGTTTGTCGGGGGCTGACGAGATCGCTTGCGACGCCGTTTGAATCGACGAAGCCGCTGATTCCTGTGTTGACGCTGCGTGCGGTCCAGACGCGGTTTTCGATGCTTCGGAAGCTGGCGGCCTGGAGATGCTGTGCATTTTCGTTGGCTTTGAACCAGCCGTCGTTGGTTAGATTCACGAGGAAATCGGCGCGTTTGCCGCTGCCGTCCTGGGGTCGGAACATTGCGGAGGAGATTCGGGCGTCGATGTCTTCGAAGCAGATGGGCGTAACAAATCGCCAATCGCGGTTGTCATCGTGTAAGTGGAAGACGGTCAGCGCGTCGCTGCTGCCGGACTGCATGACGTAGTCGGAGTAATATTTTGGCCCGAGTGTGACGGATAGTTGATAGAGCCAGTGGGCCCAATCTTTGCCGGGGATGTATTCGCCCCAGGGGACGAGATGGATTTTGTCGTAGCGGTGGCCGAGGGAATCGTCCATCTGGCCTTCGCGATCGAAGAAGTAGGCGGAGTTGCGTTTGTCGGTGGGCTGGAGTTCGGATTGGCCGTCGCGGTTTTCGGGTTTCCAATCGCCGTCGTAGTCTCCGCCGGTTAGGAGGGCTACGTGATACTTGGCGGTGAGATCACTCAGGCGATCATAGAGTTCGCGGCAGATGGGGATCAATTCGCGCGCTTCGTGATTCAGGGGATACATCATGGTTTCCGACCAGACGACGAGATCGATTTTACCGGGATCTTTATCGAGTGCGGCGATGGTTTCCGTGGTATGAAAAGCCAGACGTTGTTGGATCGTTGCGCCTTTTTCGCCGGAATTGCTTTGTGGATAGTTGGCTTGAACGACGGCGACGACTGGGCCGGGGGAGAGAGATTTTGGCGTCTGCAAGATGCGGTAGGCTCCGTAACCCAGGACGGCCAGGACGATTCCGGCGGCTACGCCGGTTGCGTGAATCAAGCGGGTTCTCTGATCGCAGCGAACCCACGCCATCGCCGCGAGAGCATTGAGCGTTACGAGCCAAAAGCTGACGCCGTAGACGCCGGTGATGTCGGCGATCTGGCACATGCCGAGATTTGGGGTCTGGGTGTGGCCGAGAAAGAGCCAAGGGAGGCCGGTGAAGATGATTCCTCGGAGCCATTCGAATGTGACCCAGACGACGGAGATTCCGAGCATGCCAGGGATGACGGGAGCGCGATTGATCAGGCCGGCGCCGCGAATGATTAGCGCGGCCCATCCCCAGTATGTGCCGCAGAAAATCATGAGGGCGAGCATTCCCGGCCAACTGATGTAGGACATCCACCACATGTTGGCGGTGAAGAAGAGCGTGCCGGCGATCCAGCTATAGAAGAAGGCTGACTTTTGCGATTTTGCGTTGGCGAGGAAAATGAGCCAGGGGGCTAGTCCGATCCAGGCTAGATAGAACTGCCCTACCGGGGCGAAGGACAGCGTCAGCAATGCGACGCAGCTGATCAGGAGGCATGTCGATTTGATTGCGCTGGTTCGCGGCTGGGTTGGGCCGGTCATTAAAGGGTATTTCTAACCGAATTTGGGGAAAGGCAAAACTAGGGGGCGAGTATGCGCCTCGTTGTGCTTGATCGGCAGTCACATTGCAATATCATCGCTTCTTTCAGCAATCATGCAATTTTTTGATGGAGAATTTTTATGAGCAGCCAATTGAAGGGGAATGCGGTGGTTGGGCAATCGGGTGGGCCTACCGCGGTGATCAATCAATCTCTTGTCGGCGTCATTCAGGGCGTGGCGGAGTGCGGGCATATCGATCAACTGCTGGGGGCGCGGCACGGCGTGCGCGGGATTGTTGATGAGAAATTTATCGATTTGAGGAAAGCCAGCGGGGAGTTGCTGGAGCGGGTGGCGCAGACGCCGGCGGCAGCGCTCGGATCTACGCGGGACAAGCCGGATGCGGCTTATTGCGAGCGGATTTTTAAATCATTTTCCAAGAACAATGTTCGGTATTTCTTTTATATCGGGGGGAACGATTCGGCTGATACGGCGCGGATCGTTTCGGAGTTGGCGAAGAAGGAGAAGTACGAACTGCGGGTGTTTCATGTTCCCAAAACGATTGATAACGACTTGCGGGTTCACGATCACACGCCGGGTTATGGATCGGCGGCGAAGTTCGTGGCGGCGGCGATGATGGGGGATAATTTTGATAATAAATCGCTGCCGGGGATCAAGGTGGATGTGGTCATGGGGCGGAACGCGGGATTTTTGACGGCGGCGTCGGTATTGGCGCGGCAGAATCCCTCTGATGGGCCGCATTTGATTTATGTGCCGGAGGCGCCGCTGAGCGAAGAGAAATTTCTGGCGGACGTGGATCGGGTTTATACGAAGCAGGGGCGATGTCTGATCGCGGCCAGCGAGGGGATTTCGAAGCCCGGCGGCGTGACTTGGGCGGAGGCGATGGCGGAACATGTCGAGCGCGACAGCCATGGGAATGCACAGCTTTCCGGGACGGGCGCTCTGGGCGATTTTCTGGCGGATTTGATCAAGCGAAAGCTGGGGGGCGGCGGGAAGAAGCTGCGCGTACGGGCGGATACGTTCGGATATTTGCAGCGGAGTTTTCCGGGGTTTGTCAGTCAGGTGGATGCCTCGGAGGCGCGGCGCGTTGGACAGATGGCTGTGAAATACAGTGCGCAAGGCGAGATGGAAGGAAGCGTGGCGATGAAGCGCCTGCCGGGCGGGTTTTATAGCATCGATACGTTTCTCACGCCGCTGTCATCGGTGGCGAAGGAGACAAAGCATTTGGATGCTTCTTATATTTCTGATGGGAACAATATTACTGAGGCATTCGTACAATATTTGAAGCCATTGGTTGGGGAATTGCCGAAGGTGGGGTCGCTGGATGAGATTAAATAGGGTCGAAAATTTCCCCGCGACGTGCAGTGGGCTTTGGCGTAAGAAGTGCGATCTTTCCGCCTAATTTGTCAACTTTAACTTCCGAAGTTGACACCAGATCATCAAGATTCCGAATATCGGGATTATCCCGAATTGCGATCATGGGTAAGGATTATTGAGCGACAACGGGCGGCGGGGGCTTCTTCCACAAGATTTCAGCGCAGCGGGACTTATACCAACAGGCCGGGGGCAGTTTTCTGTCTGTGCGGGCAACATGGTTAAAACACGCCCCATAGTTAAAACGACCCGGATGCCCCTGCGCCTTTTGGGGAGAAGAGGTTAGGAGAAAAAGCGCGCGCGGGGGCATGTTTGAAATAACCTGTTGACAACTTTTTGGATTTGCAAATGCGCTCGCGCATGAAATCTTTTAACGTGATTGCTCGCCGTGAATTGCGCTAAATCTTTTTCGCGCCAGGGGCTTCCGGCACACTTCTCGCTCTACGTCATGCGTCCAGGAGGTGGTGATTCAGCCGCTGCGTAGGCGGTTCACATCTCGCCACGTCCGAGGCAAAAGAGGTTGGACATGTTCAAGTGTCAAGAAGATCAAGTCGCCGTCTTGGGCATATGTATAGAACCTCCCACGATGGTTGGTCGTTCAGTGGAGCTGAACTACCACGCCGTTCACAACGGGCGCCGGGCAATCGACATGCTGAGGATGGTCAGCTTCGACATGCTTCTGCTTGGATTGCAGGTGCCTGATATGTCTCCGTGGGATTTTCTGCGTCATTTGAAGGCAGCGTTTCCGCATCAAAAGTGGGCTCTGGTTGGTGGTGCGATTACGGAGCAGCAGGAGGTATCAGCGCGCATGTTCGGATGCACGACGATTTTTGAATCGACGCCGACAAGCAGCGAGATGTTGAGCCTGACGGCGCGGATGCGCGAGCGGGCGGTGGCGAAGGCGCTGGCGGGGAAATTTGACCGTCCGACGGCGGGTCAGAAGTCGCAGATTCGGAGTGCCACGCAAAAGTAATGCATTTGCGGTGTTGTGTTTCAAAGGAGGAGCCCGGCAATCGCGGGCTCGTATTGGCGAAAGCCAAATGGAAGAGGGAGCAAATTGTGAAGAGGATGTATTTTAATTGTGTTTCGCGCGCAGTGAATTGGCGTAAATCCGTGTTGTTTTCAGGCGCAACCGCGATGGTGGCGCTGGTGGGACTGTCGGCCGGTTCGGCTCGAGCTTCTACCGTGCTAACCAGCGGCAACTCGGTGGTTGGACTCAACCCGACTGAGGTTGGATCATGGGTGGTGAACAACATAAACCAACTTGAGCAAGAGGAGTTTTTCTATCGAATCGGGAGTTCGGGCGGCCAATCGCCAATCAGCTCACTGACGCCGAACGCCATTGCGGCGATTGGCGCAGACACGGCAAAAGTCACGTACGGATCGACGTCAGGATTCCAAGTAGTGGTGACCTATAGCCTGACCGGCGGACAGATGGGATCGCAGGTTTCGGATCTAACCGAATCGGTCAAGATCAACAACGATGGAATGTCGTCGCAGACGTTTCATCTGTTTGAGTACACTAACTTTAATCTCGACGAATCAACGGCCGGGCAGACCGTGACGATTACCGGCGGAAATACGGCGACGGATTTCGGCGATGGATTTCAATCGCAGACCGTGGTCAGCCCGAAGCCGTCGGAATTTGAAGCGTCCAACACCGCGGCTTCGCCGGACCTGCTGAGTGATATCTCTAGCACGACCAAGGCGTATACGTTGAAGGATGTGTCATCGGCGCCTGCTGGGGATGGGGAATGGGCGTTTGAATGGGATCTTAATATCGGGTGCAGTTCAAGCGCCGTCATCAACATTGATAAGTCCATCAAAGCGATTCCATTAATTGTGGTGCCCGAGCCGACGCCGGGCGCGATCGCGATGCTGGGATTGGGCGGGCTATTCATGATCCGGCCGCGACGACGCGGGGTAGCGATCTAAATACGGATTTACATTTTCCCACACCGAATCAGGGGCGGCGCGTAGCCGCCCTTGCTTCGTTTGACAGATCTGATTCTTTGAGAGACGGCGAAGCGCTTCTTCACTTGATCCGTCTCCGCGTGCAACTATCCTCTGGCGCATGTTAAAAACGTTTCAGTTGGGCGTCTGCTATTACCCGGAGCACTGGCCTGTCTCGCGGCATGCTGCGGATTTTCGGCGGATGAAAGAGAGCGGGATTGACGTGGTGCGGATGGGGGAAGGGGCATGGAGCTATTTCGAGCCGGAGGAGGGGCGGTTTCAATTTGATCTATTCGACCGGGCGATTGATCTTTGCCGCCGGAATGGGATTAAGGTTATTTTTGGAACGCCGACTTACTGCGGGCCGGCCTGGATCGCGGCGAATTATCCTGAAGTTTTACGGTGGAATTTTCAGCGGATTCCGATGGCTCATGGGTCTCGCCGGAATTACAACTATACTTCGCCAAAATATCTGGAGCTTTCCGATTGTGTCTGTACGGCACTGGCGGATCATTACGCGGGCGAGAAGCAGATTGTCGCGTGGCAACTGGATAATGAGTTCAATTGTCACATGGATGTGAGCTATGCGCTTAGCGACACGATTGCATTTCGAGGGTGGCTTCAGGCGAAGTATCAGACGCTGGAAAAGTTGAACCAGGCCTGGGGGACGGCGTTCTGGTCGCAACGATATTCGGATTGGGAGCAGATTGATTTGCCGCATCCGACGAGCGCGATGCCGAATCCGAGTCAGCTTCTGGATGAGAGCCGGTTTATCAGCGATACGGTGGTTGCGTTTGCGCGGAGGCAGGCGCGGATTCTTCGGAAGCATAATAAGCGGTGGCTGATCACGCATAACGGATTGTTTGGGAATGTTGATGGGCCTAAGCTGGTGAAGCAGCTCGATTTTTTCAGTCATGATCAGTATCCGCTGTTTTTTGATGCGTGGCCGGGACGAGCGGAGGGGTTGGTGCAGGCGCGGAGTCTTTCGTTTCCGTGTGCGATTCTGGAGCAGCAATCGGGGCCGGGTGGGCAGATGGGTTATCTTCAGCGCACGCCACGGGTCGGGGAGATTCGGCTTTGGGCTTGGCAATCGGTTGCGCATGGGGCGAAGTTGCTTAGCTTTTTTCTATGGAGAACTTGTCCGTTTGGTTCGGAGCAGCATTGGCATGGTTTGATTGACCAGGATGATAAAAGCGGCCGGCGGCTGGCGGAGGCGAAAGAATTTGGGCGCGAGGCGCATGGGTTGCCTGGGGAATTTTTTGATGCGCCTCCGGCAAAGATTGCGGCTGTTTTGCGTGATTTTGATAATGAGATTAATGAGAGACGAATTAATACTTACACCAAGACGGGGGCTGGGGAACATGCCCGCTGGCTTGGGGCGCTTTCGGGGGCGCATGTTCCGGCGGATTATGTTTGGCCGGATTCAGCATTTGCGGGTTACAGGGTTTTGATTTTGCCGCACCAGAAGATGGTGTCGCGATCTTTGGTTGAGAAGCTGGAGAAATATGTGCGCGCGGGCGGGACATTGGTTCTTGGGGCGCAGTCGGGGTTGAAGGATTTGAATTTACATATCGTGGAACAGACGCCGCCGGGATTGTTTTCGAGATTGGCTGGCGTGGAGATTGAGGACTGGACAACATTGCCGGCGAATGAGACGCGTGTGGCTCGATTGTCGACCGGACGGGATATTGCGATGGAGGCATTTGTTGAGCGTATCCGCCCTACCGCTGCCAAGGTGCTGGCGCGCTGGAGCGGCGGGGATTCGTTGCTTGGGGATTCTGTCGCGATCACGGTCAATCGTGTGGGCAAGGGAGCGGTTTATTATTTTGGCGGATATTGTTCGGCTGCGGCGATTGAAGGATTTGTCGAATATCTTCGCGGGGAATTGACGATTTCGCCGTCGGTTTCGGCGCCGGCTGAAGTGGAAGTCGTTATTCGCAGCGCGCGACGGAAAACTTACGTTGTTCTTTTGAACCATAGTCAGCGGGTGCAGCGGATTGCCGGCGTGGCCGGGATGGAATTGCTTTCTGGAAAGAAATGCGACGGGGAAATCGTTCTTGAGCCGTTTGGCGTAGCGATTGTTGCTATAGTTCCATCAGCATTTCGATGGTGCTGACGCGGAAGCCGCAGGATGCGAAGAGTTTTCGGGCGGGCTCGTTTTGGGCGGCGGTGTCGAGGCGGATCTGGGCGACGCCCATTTCCTTGAATCTCTCGATCGCGAGCATCACCATCTGGCGGGCGATTCCTTCGTTGCGATATTCCTCTTCGACCCAGAGATCGTGAAGAAAGCCGAATTCTTTCACGCGGTAGATAGGGATTTCTTCTTCGACTGTGCCGATGAGGAAGGCGACAATTCGCTGCTCGCGCTCGGCGACGATGAAAACGTTGCGCGGATCGGTTGTTCGCTGGGTTAGCCAGCGGTTGTATCGATCCTGGGGATTGGGGAGGAAGCCGTATTTGGCGGGATCCCAGTTTTCGTGGAGGGCGCAGGTTTTTGCCACCATGGGAAGGACCGCGGGGACGTCCTCCGCATTGGCGGGACGAATTTCCATTACTGTGAGATAGCATCCATTTGGTAGCAGAGCAATATATTTATTGTGGCGCCCCGCACTGAAATTGCTGCCGTTGGATTGTCGTTGTAAGCGTTTGGGCATGGCTATAAAATCGCCTGGGCATTTCAAAAATCAGGGAGAGAGGTCATGACAAGGTTGGCGATTTGGCTGGTGTTTCATTTGGTGGGAATGTTTTTCGCGGGATTGGCTGTAGCTGCGGGCGCGGTTCCGACGACGCTTCCGTCGGATGAGTCCGCGGCAGCCACGACTCGGCCGGATATGCAGGCGCTTCGGGATCGCGAAATGGATTGCCAAACGGCGCTGGACCGGGCGCGGGTGGATTGTCTGCGGCGATTGATAGCCGATGATGATTATAAGGCGGCGGTTGCAGATTTGGCGCTGGCGCAGAGCGTGCTGGATCAGGCGAGCGATGCGGAGAGCCGGGCGAATGCCGCTTCGGGGCGGATGGCAGCGAAGAAACATCTGGACGATTTGAAGACGGCGACGCTGGCGTCGGATACGGCTGTGGTTAAGGCGGCGGCTGCGATGAAGGAGGCTTCGGATTCGTATCAGACGGTCATGATGCAAGATGCGGCCGCTGCGACGATGAGTCATACGAATATGGGTGTTGGAGCGGCGGAGCCGGATGAGGATGACGCGGCGGTGAAGGAGATGCTGGAGCGGGGCGAAAAGCAGAGATTGCCGGATATGAAATCAATGCTGGATGACATCCGCAGTCTGGACGACCAGCTAGGGCGAATTCCTGAGGATACGCCACACGAGCCGCATCGGGCCGAAATTTCCCAGGCGATCATTAAAGACAGGCAGTTGATTTCGCGGTGCGAAAAATTGAAGGGAAAATATCTGCCGGAATTGATGGCGGAGGTTGGATCGACCGGGATAATTTCCGGCACCGTGCACGTTTTCCAGATCATTGATGGCACCAATGTCATTGTGAGCGCGGGGGATAAATCCATCTTCTGGGTGAAGGGAATTGATACGTCGAAGCTGGTGGATGGCGAGGAAGTTGAGTTGCACCGCGCGATGCGCGTGTCGAGGACCACCCAATACACGACTGTCGGTGGATCGACGAACACGATATTTATGCTCGAACCTTTTGGGGCGCTTTATAATTAGCACCGCGCTTTTTCCGATCATCTTTAGAGGATGAACTGGCTGAGGTTTTCGTCTTTGATGAGGCCGGAGAGGCGCTCGCGGACGTAGTCGGCGGTAATTGAGATTTTCTTTTCGCGCATGTCTGGGGCGTCGAAGCTGATTGATTCAACCACTCTTTCGATGATTGTGTAGAGACGGCGAGCGCCGATGTTCTGGGTTCTGCGATTCAGGTCGTATGCCATCTGGGCCATTTGATCGATCGCGTCTTCGGTAAACTCCATCGTGATACCTTCGGTGCTAAGAAGTTCCACCTGCTGGCGGGTGAGGGAATGCTTTGGCTCGCGGAGAATTCTTACGAAATCGTCTTTGGTGAGGTCTGTTAATTCGACGCGGATGGGGAAGCGGCCCTGGAGTTCGGGCATCAGGTCGCTGGGTTTGCTGCTATGAAATGCGCCGGCGGCGATGAAGAGGATGTGGTCGGTTTTTACGGGGCCGTACTTTGTCACAACCGTGGAACCTTCGACGATTGGAAGGAGATCGCGCTGGACGCCCTGGCGGGAGACGTCGGGGCCGTGCTTGGATTCGGGGCCGCAGATTTTGTCGATTTCGTCGAGGAAGACGATGCCGCTCTGTTCGACGCGGTCGATCGCGTTGCGATTGATTTTGTCGCGATCGACTAATTTTTCGGATTCCTGGGCGAGTAGGACTTTGCGGGCGTCGGCGACGGGGAGTCGGCGCGTTTCGCGGCGGGCGGGGAGCATTTTTTCGACCATGGACTGGAATTCAACGTCCATTTCCATTCCGGCATTGCCAAGGACTCCGACGGTGGTTCGCTGCTCGATTTGTAATTCGATCTGGCGGTCTTCGAGTTCGCCGGCTTGGAGTTGATCGCGGAGTTTTTCGCGGACGCGCTGGCGCTTGGCTTTGGTTTCTTCATCGTCGTATGTGCTGGGACGCTCGCCGCCGAGGAGGAGATCGAGGAGGCGTTCTTCGACGTGGGTGGATGCGGGCTCACGGACGGCGGCGGTCATTTCCTCGCGAACCATGGCGATGGAGGAATCGAGGAGATCGCGGATCATGGAATCGACATCGCGGCCGTGATATCCGACCTCGGTGAATTTTGTGGCCTCGACCTTGATGAAGGGGGCGCCGGTGAGAGCGGCGAGTCGGCGGGCGATTTCGGTTTTGCCGACGCCCGTGGGGCCGATCATGATTATATTTTTGGGGGAGATATCCTGGCGGAGCGATTCGGGGAGTTGCTGGCGGCGCCAACGGTTTCGGATGGCGACGGCTACGGCTTTCTTGGCGTCGGGCTGGCCGATGATGTAGTGGTCGAGTTCGGCGACGATTTGGCGCGGGGTTAGGGTTTGCATATCGGGATTGTATACCAATAAATCATTTTACCGCGGAGGTCGCGGAGATCGCGGAGAATGGGATGAGATTTTTATGCGAGCTATTTGTTGTGGTGCAAGCCTTGCAGGCGCTCGCCGAGCAGGTTGATGACGACGTATTGATAGTTCAGGTTGTTTGTTGCCGCCGTGTCGGGGATGGCATGATCTTGACGGAAAGCGTGGGCTACGTCCAAACACGCGGTGCGTTTGGCGGGGTCGCTCGGGAGTAGCGCGTACATTGTGAATCCACCCATATAAACTTTGTCGGCGCCTGCGCCATACATGTCACTGATTAATTTTTTATCGGCATCGTCGGCTGCGCCGGTGCGGCACCAGGCGTAGCCTTCCTGAATGCGAAATGGATTTTGCCTGATCTGTTGGGAAATCAACTCATCCATCGCGGTTGGGCCGGTTTGGCCTGGCTGGACCGTGAGGGGCGTGCCGGGGGAAATTGTCAGCGGAGTGCGGGTCGCGGGAATATATTGAGATGAGGAGGGGTGGGCATGCGAGGCGATGATCGACTCAGCGAGGGCGATGACGATCAGAGTCATAAAGAAATTGCAGAGCCGGGAAACGAAGGCCATCAGCGCGGCGAATTTCGCATCGGCGGCGGAGAGACGGAACATGTACCAGAAGCAGAGATGATAGATGAGGGTGAGGATGACGACATTGACGAGCCAGACTTCGGGGCCGCCGTCGTCTTTTTTGCCGATCATTCCGGCGGAGCGCATGGCGACGATGATCCAGAGGATGGCGATGTCGCCGAAGAGGATGGTTGCGGCGATTTTGAGGATGGCGGTGCGGAGGAGACCGACGCTGACATCGCAGTAGCTCGCGAGTGGGAAGGCGGCGAAGGTGAGGACAATGGTTTTGATGAGGGTGACGACGAGCATGAATCCGAAGGCGATGGAGATGGCGAAGCCGACTAGCGGGCCGGTGCCCATTTTCTGCATCATGTATAGTGCGAGGCCGACGAAACCGGCGGCGAGCAGGATGGCCGGGCTGATGTAATCGCGGAACGGATCGTAGAATTCGCCCGTGTTGGGATCGACGCGTTCTGAGCGCGGGGTTCGCGTCGCTTTTTCCGGGCGATGATATTCCAACGGGGCTGACGTGGCTTGCGCGATGGCGGCGGCTGGGAGGAGGAACGGGGTTGGATCGACGACGGCGGTTTTGGCGTCGGAGGACAATTCGGCGAGGGCATAGAGGTCGTCGGCGGGTTCGTCCTGGGGCGGATGCAGGGGGACGGTGATGACCTGGCCGCATTTGCACTTGCCGCGTTTGCCGGCAACTTCTTTCTTCCAGGTGAAGGTGCGATTGCAGCCGGTGCAGGCGTATTTCAATGTGGCTACTGACATGGTACTCCTCCCCCGCTCTAGATCTGAATTGGGGGGAATTATATTAATTTTGGGGCGAAATGGTAGAAAAATCGAAGGCGCTTTAGATAGCCGAGCCGGCGGCGGACTGCTGCTCGGGGGAGTTGGGGACGAAATCGAATCGGTATTTCTCGCCGAGCTGGGTGCGGGTCATGTGGATGATTTCCTGCACATGGCCGCGGAAATGGGTGATTGTGTCGGTGATTGCGGAGAGGACCGTTGTTTCGTAGCCCTGGATTCGGCGCTGGGATAAGAATTGATCGGGTTTAAGGTTGGCCAGGGTTTTGTCTGCTTCGGAAACGACCTTTGCGAGGATGTCCAGGATTTCGGATTTTGGGCGGTTGGAGCGGTCGGCGAATTCCATGGGGCGATTGCGAGTGTCTTTGTTGCCGGTTGCGCCGGCGATGAGCCATTGGCGGAGGTTTCCGGAGAGGTGGAGCATGAGGTTTGCGATGGAATTCATGTCTGGCTTGGGACGCCACCAGAGTTGATTGCCTGATAGCTGATCTACGCAGTGGGTGATTTTTCGCATTCCTTCTGAGAGCGCGTGGCGATTGGCGGAGATGAATTCGTGGGCGATATCTGTGGGTGTCGGCGTCATTTTTGTTTTCAATCCGGATTTTTAACCGCGGAGACCCCGATACATCGGGACAGGTCGCGGAGGACGCGGAGAAGACAAGATATCTAAAATTTGAGATTTAAGATTTGCGCTTCTCTGCGATCTCTGCGGCCTCCGCGGTTAAATATGACTCTTCGAACATTAGAGTGATTCGACTTTGATATTTGTGTTGGTGTAGATACAGATTTCGCCGGCGATTTTCAGGGATTGTTCTACGATTTGCTTGGCTGAGAGATTTGAATTGGCGAGGAGTGCTTTGGCGGCGGCTAGCGCATACGCCCCGCCGCTGCCTATGCCTATGATGCCGTCGGTTGGTTCGATGACGTCGCCGGCGCCGCTGACGATGAGGCTTACACTCGCATCGGCCACGGCTAACATCGCTTCGAGTCGGCGGAGGACGCGATCGGTACGCCAATCCTTGGCGAGTTCGATGACGGCGCGGCGGGTGTTGTCGGGGTGTTCGGCCAGTTTATTTTCAAAACGCTCGAGGAGCGCGAAGGCGTCGGCGGCTGATCCCGCGAAGCCGGTGAGGACTTTCCCGCTGCCGACGCGGCGGATTTTGATGGCGTCGTGTTTGGCGACGATGTTGCCGAGGGTGACCTGGCCATCGCCGCCTAGTGCGACCTGGCCGTCTTTGCGGACGCTGAGGATGGTGGTGGATCGAGCGGGTTTCATGGTTGATGGGCGTGTTGCCCTTGCGGGGCATTATAATGCGGGTTCATGGTGATTGCCGCAATGGTTTCGTTTTCGTCGCCGGGTTTTGGGATCGTGGCGTTGTTGCTCGGGGGTTTGGCGATTGGGATTGCGGTTGTTCGGCGAATCCATTTGCCGGGGCTGTCAGTGATGCTGCTTGCTGGCGGCGTGATTTGTCTGGGGCTGGCGGCAAGTGAGCCGATGTGGCATCAATCGAGGCCGGGAACTGTCGCGGTGATGGTGGATCTTTCTGGCAGTACGCGCGGGGCGCGATTTCGGGATGGGGATTTTCTTCGGCAGCGGGTGAGGGAACTTATCGGGGATTCTTCGTGCCGATTTTTTGCGTTTTCCGATCATAATGTCGAGATTGATCCTTCGGGACCGATGGAGGAAATGCCGGCAGATGAGACTCGGTTTATGGCTCCGGCGGTGGATGCGATTTTGTTGTTTAGCGATGGGCGGTTTGAGTTGCCGAAGGCTTCGCCGCCGGTTTATGCCGTCGTGGACGCGAATCTGGAGAGCGTTTCGGATGCGTCGGTGGAGCGATTGGAGGTTCGCGGGGAAAAGCTGACGGCTACGATTTCTGATTCCGGTTCCAGGCGCGTGGCATCCATTGAAGGCACGAACGGATCGAAGACGATTCCGATCGATCCGGGGAAGTTGATCATCACCCGGCCGATTACCAATGGAGCGGACATGGCGGCGGTAAAACTGAATGCCGGAGATCTTTGGCCAGAAAATGATTCGCTGTCGCTTCGCGTAACGGCTGATCCGGCTAGCGAAAAATGGTGGATTGGCGAAGGTTCGCCTGGCGGGTGGCGAAGTTTTGTGCCTGGGTCGCTGCCTGGTGTTTCGCGGGAGTATCTCGCTCCGGCGATCATTGTTATTAAAAACCAGGCGGCCGATCTTTTCACGCGGGCGCAAATGGATTGCCTGATGGAGTATGTGCGCGATCTTGGCGGGTCGCTGCTCATCCTTGGCGGGGATCATGCGTTTGCGGCCGGTGGGTATCCGGGGACGGCGCTGGAAGCGCTTAGCCCGCTTTCGAGTTCGCCGCCGGATGCTACGCGGCGGTGGGTGCTCTTGGTGGACGGAAGTGGCTCGATGGGGCAGGAGGCGGGCGGCGGGATTTCGCGATGGCAGATTGCGGCGCGGGCGGTTGTTCGATTGCTTCCGATGTTGCCACCTGCGGACTTGGTGCAGATCGGACAGTTTTCGGATGTGGTGCGATGGTGGATTGGAGGCGTGACGGTGGCCGAGGCGGGGCGCACCCCCCT
The DNA here is from genome assembly GCA_003153655.1 of Phycisphaerales bacterium. Lineage (GTDB taxonomy): Bacteria > Planctomycetota > Phycisphaerae > Tepidisphaerales > Tepidisphaeraceae > PALSA-1353. The sequence goes on along the minus strand of PMAK01000148.1, from coordinate 3,178 downwards.
GCCGCCGACGGATGCTTTTCCGCATGGGCCGACGAATCTTGAATCGGCGTTGACCACCATTGCGCGGGATGCTGACGGCACTTTGCCGACCGAGCTTTTGCTGCTTTCGGATTGCGATACGACGTTTGATCATCCGAAGGAGTTGGGCGAGCTTCTTGTGCGAGAAAAGATTCGATTGGATGTGCTGGCGATTGGTCGCGGGAGCGGGTTGGAACCGATTCGGCGGATTTCCGCGGTCACTAGAGGGAATGTTGTTGAGCAATTTGATTCGGGGGAATGGGCACGTTCGGTTGAGACATTGTCGCGAGCAACTTTGCCGGAGCGCGTATCGCGGGAATCAGTGACCGTGATTTTTGAGAATGACGTGAAATCGTTGCCGAGCGAAAACGTCAGCGTTTGGAATCGAGTGTGGTTGAAGCCTCAGGCTGAGCGGTGGGCCAGTGCGAAGGAGAAGGCAATTGAATTGCCGATGGCGGGGTTTTGGCGGGTTGGGAGCGGTCGCGTTGCGGCGGCGGCATGCGATTTGGATGAATCGCGGGCTATGGCGATTGCGGAGCGTATTGCGGAAAAGCCGCGCGATCCTCGGTTTTCGGTGCGATGGGAGAATGGCCGGTGGATTCACGTCGTTGTTGATGCGGTTGATGCGGGGGAATTTCTCAATAATCTGCCGATTGTGCTGGCGATCGTGGATGACGCGGGACAAGAGCACATGTCGCTGGAGCAAACGGGGCCGGGGCGATATGAAGCGAATCTCGCGGCGGCGAAGAATCCGCGTATTGCTACGCTGCGCGTGAGGGATGAGGTGATTGATCGTGCGGCTTTGCCGGGGAGATATGCGGCGGAGTTTGATGCGGTGGGGAACGATCACGCGGCGATGCGAGAGCTGGCGGAGCGAAGCGGAGGGATGGTCATCTGGCCGAGCGACCATGGCTCGATCGATTTTCGGTGGCCGACGAGAGAGATATTGCTGACGCCTTGGATTTGTTTGTTGGGACTGGTGCTGATTGGCGCGGGACTTGTAGTCTGGCGCATGGCGTAGCGATTCAAGCCTTTGGGTGCATGGTGATTTGCAGAATTTCCGCGGGGGCATTGACGCGGAGGGGGAACCAGTTGCCGACGCCGTTGGAAACGATGAGTGTGGAATTGGGCCTGTCGTATCGTCCGGACCAATATTTGAAGCGGAGCGGGCCGGCGCCGATGCGGTTGGTGAGCATGATTTGCCCGCCGTGGGTGTGGCCGGAGATGACGAGGGGGATGCCGGCGTCGGCGGCGATGTCCCAACTGTGCGGATGATGGGCGAGCATGAGAGCGAACATTGAGGGGTCGCGCAGGGCGGCGGTGTAGGCGACGGATTCGTCTCGCCCGAGATCGGAGGTCCAGCGCGTGCCGAGGAGTTGAAAGGGAACGCCCATGCGCGCGGGGGTGATGGTGGCGACATCATCAACGAGGAGATTTACGCCACGCCGGCGGACGGCCTGATCGAAATGGTCGGGACCTTGAATGACATCGTGATTGCCTTGAATCATGTAAACGCCGTCGCGGGCTTGCAGGCGAAGAACCATATCCAGGGCATTCGGCAGATCGGACAGGGAAATGTTGATCAGATCTCCCGCCAGGAGGATCAGATCGGAGCGCAGACGGTTGGTGGCGTCGGCAATGTCATCGAGCATTTTTTGCGTGGAGAATACGCCGGTATGAACGTCGGCGACGACGGTGATGGTGTAGCCGTCTAATTCGCGTGGCCAGCCGGCGATCGATAAGTGATATGGCAGGATGCGAAACTTGCCGAGCTGCGACATGGAGATGCCGGCTAGGGAAAGGGTGGCGGCGGGAACGGCGGTTATTCCGAGCGAGGTGAGAAAATTGCGGCGGGAGAGCATTGGGGATGGAGGAGAATCATCGGGGACGCGATGCTGGATATCCTGGGTGAAACGTTGCCGGGCTTTGCGGATTGCGCGAACGATCAGATCGAGGGATAGCGCGGCAACCATCAGAGGGAGTAGCAGGAAGTTTCAGATGTACAGGCTTGATATGAGCCAGCGGGGAAGCGGATCACGGGTGCTGCCGAGTAAGGAGAGGGAGATGACGACCATTGCACAGAACGCCAGGGCGGTGAATGTGAGTAGGAGGAGGATCGCTCGCCAGATTCGCGGGCGTTGAAGCGCGCGGAGGAGCACGGACATTCTCCAGCAAACGAATGCGTTAAGGAGGACGAAGATGCCGAGGATGGACGCGATTAGGATGGACATGTTTGGGCCGCCGAGGAGAGTTTAGGCAATCGTGGCATTGAAAGCATCATGCGTCGATCTTGTTATGGAATGGGCGGCGTCTATACTCTGCGCGGGATGAAGAGGCGTTTTGGTTTGGTCTGTTGCAGCGCGGCGATTTTCGCCGGGACCGGCGGATGCGTGGAAAGAATTCTCACGGTGCAGAGCAATCCGCCGGGGGCGTTGGTTTATTTAAACGGGCAGGAAATGGGGCGGACGCCGGTGCAGCGGGATTTTACCTGGTATGGGACATATGACGTGGCGGTGCGGCGTGAGGGGTATGAAACGATCAAAAAGAACGAGCCGGTGATCGCGCCGATTTATGAATGGGTGCCGTTTGATCTGGTGGCGGAGCTGCTGCCGATTCCGTTTAAGGATCGTCGCACACTGACTTATGACTTGAAACCCATGCCGCCAGCGACCGAGCCTAGTCCGGGATTGATGACGCGTGCGGCGGAGCTTAAGGGGCAGTTGGAATCTTCTCGTTATCCAGCGACTACGCGAAAATCCAAGTGAGGGAGGTTCACCGTGGAAGAAGCGGAACTGAGATTGCTGATGCGGGATCGGGTGGGGCTTCGGATTGGGAATGAGATGGGAAAATATTTTCTATCGAAGGCTGGGGAATCGAAGGAGCCTGTTGCGGTGATTGGGTGTGATGCGCGGACGGGGTTGCCGCGAAGAACGATTGTTGATCCTCGGGCACTACGATCTTGAAGAAAAAATTGGACCGCAGAGACGCAGAGGACTCACGGAGGCGTGCTCGAAGTACGACGGCGCCTCCGCGCTCTCTGCGTGATCTCTGTGTCTTGTATGTTCAAAAACACCAAAGACCGAATTACTATACCTCGTCGTGTTCGCGTGACGACGAGCGTAGCGAGGAGTCATGCGGACACGACGACCGGCCCACGACC
>PMAK01000190.1:25018-25156 GCA_003153655.1 Phycisphaerales bacterium | reverse complement strand
CCGCGCCGTCGAATTCATCAAGCGCAACATGAAACTCGAAGGAGCCACCAAGGCCTCCCAGGAAGATTCAAAGAAAGTCGTCGAAATCTGCACGAAATACGCCCAGGCCGGAATGCTCAACATCTTCCTCGCCGTCTT
>PMAK01000190.1:0-24955 GCA_003153655.1 Phycisphaerales bacterium | reverse complement strand
CCACCGTCGTCGGCGACACCGTCGGCGATCCATTCAAGGACACCAGCTCGGTCGCCCTCAATCCAATCATCAAGTTCACAACCCTCTTCGGCCTGCTCGCCGTCGAATTAGCGGTAAAACTAACCCCGTCCACCAAGCTGATTCTGTCGGTAGCATTCCTCGCAATCGCCCTGGCCTTCGTCTATCGCTCGTTCTATGGAATGCGAATCCGCAGCGGCTCCCCAGCCAACGTCGCACCAGAACCAATCCCGCGCGCCCGGACCGCCAATCAACTAACCTAGTGGTCNNGTCAGGGATCATTTGAGGAACAATAGTTAGCGAGCCGACCGAAGGTCGCCGGGTTTCGCCGTCGCATCCCCTCAACCTTACCCCCCTTCCACTCCACGTCCGGATAACTCCCCACATTTCTATCAATACGATTTGGACCCCCGCAAATTATATCGCACATCATTGGCAGCAAAGGAGCCAATGAAAACCGAGCGTCCCAAAGAACCCCCGAAGACCCAACCAAAAAGAGATTTCAAAGACGTGTTCGCATCCCGGCCCATCGAGCCAAAGGACCCGCCGCAAACCAAATGCGCCTGCGATCCCTTCGAAGCAATCTTGGATGCCTACGCCGAAAACCCCGAACGATGGGACGGACTTGAATAGTTGTTGACGCAGGCCTTGCGGCAGCCCCGTGGACTCTGCGCCAAATCCCCCCGCACTATCCCAGCGACCCCTTGGTGCTGGGCACGTCGGGATTTCGCGGATCCAATGTCACTGCCTGCCGCAAGGCCTTAGCCGTCGCCTTGAAAATCGACTCGGCTATGTGATGGTTATTCGTCCCATATGCCACGTTGATATGCAGATTCAGTTTCCCATTCGTCGCAAATGCCTTAAAAAATTCCTCGACCAGTTCCACCGGGAAATTTCCGATCAACCCGCCCGCATATTTCGCGTTGTAAACGAACGCCGACCGACCCGATAAATCAATCGCCACCTGCGCCAGCGTTTCATCCATGGGAACCATCGCCCAGCCATACCGCTGGATTCCGCGCTTATCTCCCAGCGCCTTATCCAAAGCCTGACCGAGCACAATCCCCACATCCTCCACCGTGTGATGCGCATCAACCTGCAAATCCCCCTCGGCATAAGCTGTCAAATCAATCAAACTGTGCCGCCCAAGCAAATCCAGCATGTGATCAAAAAACCCAACCCCCGTCTCGGCAGTTGTTTTGCCGGTCCCGTCAAGATTGACGAGCAGCTTCACCTTGGTCTCTTTCGTCTGCCGCGATATTTCCGCAGTGCGATCCATAAACACAATTCTCCGCAACCCACATCCGAAATGCAATCACCACCCACGCGCGAGTCCCATCCCGCTAAAAAGCCCACGGATGGCATCCGTGGGTTTCTTCTCCACGATCGGGAACAAACGATAACGCTTATCCCGCTTATACCGATTACAACACCCAAACCCTTCCTTCATCCCACACCCATCATTGTCGATAAACACCCCATGGGAAAAGGGTGTACGCTCACATCAATCGCAGCCATCTGCATCGCGCTATTCATCACCTGCACAACCTCCGCCGACCAGATCACCCTGCAAAGCGGCCACACATATGACGGCGATGTCATCTCCGAAGACGCCCAGCACGTCATTCTCGATACGTCCGACTCCTATCACTCCATGCTTCGCCGCATCCCCAAGGATGTAATTAAAACCTGGAACCGCTCCACCCGTCAGGGCCAGCCCTACGTCGTACTCCCCATTCAGGGCGTCATCGGCGTCGACATCACCGCCGACGCGCTCAAAGCCGGAATCGCCAAAGCCATCAAGCTCCACCCACGCTACATCATGCTCTTCATCGACAGCGACGGCGGAAATCTCGCCGAGCTCGAAGCAATGGTGAACCTCCTCAACGCAATCCCCCACGAAATCCAAACCATCGCCTTCGTCCACAAGGCTTACTCCGCCGCCGCCGTCCTCGCGATGGCATGCCCCCAGATTTATCTCGAGCCCGATTCCGTCATCGGAGCCTGCGTCCCGATGCTCCACGACGACAACGGCTTGCCCGAAGACATATCCGCCAAATTTCGCTCCGCCATCGAAGCCAAGCAACGCGTCTGGGTCACCGCCGCCGGACACGATGACCTCCTCCTCCGCGGCATGATCGAAATGGATCTCGAAATCTTCCTCGCCCGCGACGAAGCCGGCAACGCAGCCCTCAACACCACCGGCCTCGGCAAACCAATCAAAACACGCGACAAAATCCTCACCCTCACAGCCTCAGACGCCGCCGAATGTGGCCTCGGCAAAATCAGCCCCGATGTCGCCGACGCCGCCAAACAACTCACCGCCGGCCCAGCCTACGAAGTCAGCCAGCGTCCCTGGGACGCCGTCATCCAGGTCGCCCGCAAGCACAAACACCTGCTCCTCCGCCAGACCGCCCTCGTCAAAATCCTTCCCGAATTAAAGCAACTCAAAGATCGCTTCGAGATCCTCTCCGCCAAGAGTTCCTCCGACAAAGACGCCGTCGCCTATTTGCTCTCCAACGCCAATAACGAGGTCACGCAACTCGACAGCGACTACAAAGACGAGATCACAATCGCCCGCCATCAGAGCGACCCCAACGCGGCCATCGCCCACGCCACCGAAGCCCGCAACACCCAATACCAGCAGATCCTTCAAAACTTCCAGAACAATTCCGCACCGCTCAAAGCCGATCAGGAAAGAGCCGACACCGAAATCGCCGAAATCCGCGACCGCGTAAAAGAACTGATGGCAACCGTCCCAACGTTTTCCGACTAAAGCCCACGGATAGCATCCGTGGGTTTCCCCATTAAGCCGCCTTCCCCGCGGCACTCAGCATCTTAATCCCCGCCAGCAGCGCATTATTCTCATGGCTCTGCCCAATCGTAATCCGAATCTTGTCCTGCAACCCCGGCAAATCAAAATACCGCACCAAAATTCCCTGCTCCTTCAGCCCCAGATACATCTCTTTCCCCCGACCCGACGGAACAGTCGCCAAAACAAAATTCGCCTGGCTCGGCAGCACCGTCCACCCCAACTGCGTCAGTTCACTGCTCACGCGCGTCCGCTCCGATTTAATATTCTCCCAAGTGCTCTTCGCATAAGCCTGATCTTCAATCGCAGCAGTAGCCGCGATGATCGACAGCGCATCGCAGTTATAACTATCCTTCACCTTCATCATCTGCTCAATCACCGCCGGCTGCGCAATCGCATACCCAAACCGCAACCCCGCCAGCGAATACGCCTTGCTCAATGTCCGCGAAATCACAACATTGGAAAACTCCTGAACCAGCGCCACGCAATTGTCATCCGAGAAATCAGCGTAAGCCTCATCCACCAGAATCAGCGATGAAAAACGCCGCGCCAATTCCGCCACCTTCAGCGGCGAAACAAACGTCCCGCTCGGAGCATTCGGATTGGCCAGATAAATCGCGTTCGCCCCGCTCCCAGCCAACCCATCAATCGGCAATGACCAGCCAGATTCCCACGCAACAGGCAAAGCCTTCGCATCCTCCAGCTTAGCCAGCACCGGATAAAGCGAGTAAGTCGGATCAGGAAACGCCATCACCCCCCCCGGCGGAATAAAGCACCGCGTCGAGATCGTCAGAATATCATCGCTGCCATTACCGGTGATGATGTGCTCCCGGCTAACCCCATGCAGCTTCGCAGCAGCATCCCGAAATCCATCCGCCTTCGGACTCGGATATCGCCGTAATGTCTCCCCACTGACCGAAGCGATCGCCTGCAACACCCGCTCGCTGGGCTGATACGGATTCTCATTCGTATTCAGCTTAACAACACGCTCCCCCGCCACCGGCTGCTCGCCCGGCTCATACCCCTGCATCTCACGCACACATGCCCGCACAAATTCGGGAGCCATGGACAGAATTATAGACGGTTCCAGACATTTGCAAAGATATGCGCCGAAATGCAAATGCAACCGCGGAGACGCCGAGACGCGGAGAAGAATTTTTTAGCCACAGATGAAAATCAGATACGCATGCTCTGTTGAAATCCTTTGATCTTTTATGAATTTTCAGCGTATTACATGGCATGGATACCACACTGCGATGCACCACGCGTTCGCCGGTGGCGTTGGCCAGGAAGGCTTTGCAAATTGCTTCCGAGGCCATGCCGGCGTACGCCTCGAAGTTTTCGAAAAGGGATTTTACCCAGCACCAGCTTCTGGCGATGCTCGTTCTCAAGCAATTCTTCAAGACCGACGACCGCGGCATCGTCGAGTTGCTCAGGGACCTGCCGGATTTGCAGAACATGCTGGGCATCCGGAAAGTTCCGCACTTCACCACGCTCTTCCACGCCCAGAAGCGGCTGGCCAAAAAAGGGGCTTTGATCAACTGCTGAGTTCGATCTTCGCCGACGCCCAGGCATTGGAACTGGTCGAGGGAAAGTGCCAGGCCGCCATCGATTCGACGGGATTTGAATCCACCGCTCGTTCTTCTCATTTCGCCTGGCGATTGGGCACACGCTATCGAATGCGAAAATGGCCGAAAATCACGCTGGTTTGTCACACCCCAAGCCATCTGATCGCGTCGGCCCTTTTGAGCATTGGTCCCAGCCAGGATTCGCCGCTGCTGGAGGAAGCCCTGGTCAAGGCGATCTGGCATCTGGATATCGACTGCCTGCTGGCCGATGGCGGCTACGACGCGGAATATAATCATGTCGTCGCGCGCGAAGCCTTGGGCATTCGCTCGACGGTGATTAACCTGAATCGCCGCGGACGCGCTCCGGACAACAATAGTCGCCGCCGCAAATGGGCCAAGACCAAATATCGCCGCCAGATGTACCGCCGGTTTTTCAAAATGGTTTATCACCAACGCTGGCAGATCGAGAGCGTCATCTCGCGAATCAAGCGTCGTCTTGGCTCGGCCCTGCGCGGCCAAACCGATGCAGCCAAAGAAAGGGATTGCCACATGAAGATTCTGACCCATGACCTCATGGTCCTTGCCGCGGCAGGATAGGATGTCAACAGAGCATGTGCATCTGATTTTCATCTGTGGCTAAAAACTCTTCTCTGCGTCTTCCTTCGCGTCTCAGCGTCTCTGCGGTCCAATTAGACCTTGATCACTCCGCACCTTCACGCTCCGCGCATGCCCTTCCAATCCCTCCGCCTCCGCCATCGCAATAATCGCCGCAGCATCCGCGCGCAACCCTTCTGCCTCGTACCGCTCAACACTCGTACGCTTCAAAAATTCATAAACACTGATCCCGCTCGAAAACCGCGCCGTCGTATTCGTCGGCAAACAATGGCTAGGCCCCGCCACATAATCCCCCGCGGCCACCGCCGAATAAGGCCCGACAAATATCGCCCCCGCGTTCCGCAGCTTCTTCACCACCGCCTGATTATCCCGCGTCTGCACATTCACATGCTCCGCCGCAAACCGATCCGCCAGCGCAATCAATTCATCCATCGTCTCGCCAACAACAATCGCACTGTGATCATTCAAAGCCTTCTCAGCCGCCGCCCGACGCGGAAGCGTCGCTAGCTGCTTCTCAACCTCGCTGCGCACCTTCTCCGCAAACGCCTTGCTCGTCGTCAGCAAAAAACAACTCCCCGGATCATGCTCCGCCTGCGCCAGCAAATCCGCCGCGATAAACTCCGCATTCCCCGAATCATCCGCAATCGTCAGAATCTCGCTCGGCCCCAAAAACCCATCAATCCCCACGCATCCCGCCAGCGCCCGCTTCGCAAGCTGCACATAAATATTCCCCGGCCCGACAATCTTATCCACGCGCGGAATCGTCGCGGTCCCAAACGCCATCGAGGCAATCCCCGCCGCCCCACCGGCCCGAAAAATATCCGTCAACTTCAATTCATGACAAGCCGCCAAAACCAAATCGCTCCGCCCGAACTTACTAGGCGGCGAACAAACCACAATCCGCTTCACCCCCGCCACCTGCGCCGGCACCGCCAGCATAATCAAACTCGAAGGATAAGCCGCCTTCCCCCCAGGAAAATAAAGCCCCGCAGATTCCAGCGCCGTAAACCGCAACCCAAGCTCAACCCCCGGCCTCTTAAGCGCCGCCGGCTCCTTAGGCATCACATGCGCCTGATACTCCCGCACCTGCGCAATAGACCGCCGAATCGCCGCAAGCTGATCCCTCGGCACCCGCCCCGCTGCTTCAACCATTTCGTTTTGGGTAACGCGAATCTGCGAGGACAAGAAATCCGGATCATCAAACTCCCGACTGCTGGCAACAAGAGCCTCATCCCCGCGCTGCGCCACATCTTCCAAAATCTTCAGCACCGCCGCCACCTGCCGCGCCCGCTCCCCCTTCCCCAAAGCCAGCGCCACAGGATCCAGCGCCAGCGCAGACAAAAGCCCCTCCACCCGGCTCTTCTCGCTCGCAACATTCAAATCCAGAATCGGAATCATGATGAAATTCTAGGCTGAAAACCACAATTCCGAAACAACCCACCCTTCGTCATTCTGATTTCGGATTTGATTCGTCATTCTGGTTTCGGATTTCTGGTTTCACGGCCCACCCGCGCGTCATTCTGGTTTCGGATTTCTGATTTCGCGGCTCACCCGCGCGTCACTCTCTCCACATCAATCCGATACACGCTCTGCACATGCCCATACGCGGCCTGCACCCCCACATGCAGCGTCCCCACCACATCCACAAGATCGCTCGAATATTCCGCCTCATGTCCGGGAATCACCGATGCAGCCACAAAATGCTGAACCTTCGGCGGCCCGTTAAAACAACAGTTGGCAATCGAATAAACCAGCGTGAACGTGTGGATTTTCCCATCCGCCTCGTAAGGTTCATACATCTGCCCCGTCAGCAAAACCCGTTTCCCATCAAGCTCCCGGTATCGCAGTGGAATATCCTCGTTGGTTCCCGCATCCTGGTCCATCTCAAAGCTGCTCATCGCCTTAAGATCGACCACCAGCAGATCGCCACGTTTGACGATTCCACCGGTGATGACGGAATCCATATACAAATACGCCGGATAGCCAAAGAGAAATACGGCGGTGGCCAGCAGCATGAGCCCGCGCACGCTCAGCCTGTCCCACCAGGACTTCCGCCAGCGATTTTGTGGCAATACACGCGTCATCACGTGGCAACAAGATTCGTCGCGACCGGCGTGCGATAAGCCTTCATCGCCGGCACCAGCCCGGCAATGATCGCCAGCCCGATCACGGCAACCAGATAGATTCCTTCATACAGCAGTTCCCACCAATCATAGCTCAGATTCTCGCCGAACTTCCGAAGCATGTACCAAGCCCCGGCCGCATTTATGCCGTGCCCAAGCGCCACGCCGAGGATCGATCCGAACAGAGCAATAAGACCGGCCTCAATGCAGATCAGGGCCAGAACCGTGCTTCGCGTCGCTCCCAGTGCGCGCAGGATGGCGATTTCCTTCAGCCGCGCCGAGACGGAATTGTAAATGCTGACCAGAATCCCCACCGCGGCAACAATCGTCACCAGCGAGCAAATCAGCAAGAGCAGCACCCGCATCGGACTCAGGAAAGTGGCGAAGAAATCGCGCATCACCGAAGCAGGATTCACAGCCATCACATCCGTTGCATTGTTCAGATCATATTCCAACGCGGCTTCAGACACGCCGCCACGCGATTGAACCAAAATGGCGGATATCGCCCAAACCTCCGGCGGCAGCTTGTCCAGGTTGAGGTGAATCGTCTGATCCTTGGTGTCAAAATCGTAATTGCTGAAATGCTCAATCCCATTCGCATCCGGCGGATGGGGCTGATCGGCGTCGGAATCCGGATCAACCGCGTCCGGAGCCTGACCCTCCCGAAGTTTCGCCTGCGCAATCAGGCCGGCCCCATGCTCGGCGATCGTATAAAAACTCAGCAGCGGAATGTATACAACCCGATCAATCGCCGTGTGCGTCGGCGCAAGCACGCCAACCACCGTCCACTGCTGCATGTGAATATCCGCCGGGTGGCCCGGGGACGCAGGCGTGTGTGTCGCTTGCAGGGTTGTGCCGATGCCGTTTCCCGTCAGGCGCGGAATATCACTGCCGACGATCGCCTCGAATTTGTTTCCGGCGAATGCCCGCCCCTCTGCAATCTCCAGCTTCTCATTCGGGCGATAATCCAGCACCTCATCCGGCGGCAGTGGATCTCCATGATCGTCATACCCAAATAGTTTTAGCGACGTCCCCACGATGCGATATAGGCCATTGAGCGTGTCCCCGACAACCGTCGGCACCGCGATCTTCACATATTTGTAGTAATTATCCGCGGGAACGGGATGCCCCGCCGCCGGCTTCAGCAGATTCAAATACTGGCTATAAGGAATATTCCCCGGGCTGACATCCAGATGATAAACCGTGTTCAGCACCAGTTGCAGCTTAGAGCCCTTCTTTCCAATGATCGCGTCATACCCGTAGTCATTCTGGCCAAAAAGCGATTCGCTCTCGCGGCCAATGACCATAATCGCAATCGCCAGACCAACCCCGAGCATGACCGACAGAGTTGTAAGCCACGTTGAAAGCGCCCGCTGACGCATCTGCTTGAAAACAAGTTGAAAGTAATTCATGGTTGTTTATCCCCTATGCGCTCGCGGCGACGCCGTGGGCTTTGACTTGATTGATTTCCGACAGTATGAGCACGCGCGGAAGCTGGTGGGCGATGTCCAGATCGTGACTCACCAGCAGCAGCGATGCGCCGACATCCGCGCAGAGTTTTCGGATCAAATCCAAAACCTGCTGGGCACTCCCCGAATCGAGTGCGCCCGTCGGCTCATCGGCCAGCACCAGCTTCGGCCGGCTGGCCAGCGCTCGAGCTACCGCAACACGCTGCTGCTGACCGACCGACAATTTCTGCGGACGGTAGTTCAACCGATCGCTCAGCCCGACTTCAACCAGGAGATGCTCCGCCCATTGCCGATCGTGCGGCCGGCCCGTGAAACTCATCCCGAGCAGCACGTTTTCCAGTGCCGTAAATCCCGGCAAAAGATGATGCGTCTGAAAGATGTACCCAATGTTCCGACCGCGGAATTCATCCCGCTGCGGCTCGGAAAGCATCGTCAGATCAATCGACTCCGCCGAATCAGGTTTCTTCGGATCGAATCCGAAAACAATGTTGCCGCTATCGGGAGTCAAAATCCCCGCGATCATGTGCAACAGCGTCGTCTTGCCCGAACCGCTGGTGCCGATGAGAGCAACCTGCTCGCCGTCGGCGATATAAAGTTCGGGAACGTCAATCACCGGAACGCTGCTGGCGTCCGGCGCAATGTAGGTCTTCTTCAGCTTGTGAAGTAGCAGTCCCATGCGTGACTCCTAAATGCCGCGAGGTAAATCACGCGGCAACAAAAGATGGATTGGTTAACGATGCGAATTGCTCAGGCGGAGGGGGGACCGCGGCACTGCTCGGCGGTGATGCTGACGGACAAATAGTTCGCTGAACACGCGACGCGCGAATATCCAAGCAGCGCCGTCGGCGCCAAACCCATTGGCGGCAAATGTTGCGCCGTCAGCGGAGCATGCAACATCGCGCAGATCACACAGGTCGAGGAATTATGAACCGGCGGCCGCACCGGCAGAGGTTTCGACCCCGAATGCGATCCCCCTTCCACCTTCACTCGCGCCAAAGATCGGTTCGCCGCTTCAAGATGCAGCCACTCAAACGGCGCGGGACCAAGCGTCAAGAATAGACCGATCAGGAAAATGGCGGGATATCGCAACACCGATGATCATTTTCCGCCTCCGCTCGCTCGCGGTCAAGTTAAACCTTGGCCAAGAGCCAACCCAGGCATTATCCTGTCGATATGGCAAGCAAACTCCGCTGGGGAATCCTCGGAACCGGCAACATCGCCTCGCAATTCGCCAGGGGCGTGGCCGCCAGCCGGCGCGGATCAGCCGCCGCCGTTGGATCGCGCCAGCAGAAATCCGCCGAGGAATTCGCCAAGAATCACGCCATTCCCCGAGCATTCGCAAGCTACGAATCGCTGATCGCCGATCCCGAAATCGACGCCATTTACAACTCACTTCCGAATGCATTCCACGCCGATTGGACGATCCGCGCCCTGAAAGCCGGCAAGGACGTCCTATGCGAAAAGCCCCTGGCGATGAACGCGGCCGAAGCCGAAGAAATGTTCGCCATCGCCCGCAAATCCGGACGCATCCTCGTCGAAGCCTTCATGTACCGCTCGCATCCACAAACGCTCGCGCTGTTCGAAACCGTTCGCAGCGGCGCGATCGGCCCACTCCGCCTCATCCGCTCCAGCTTCTGCTACCGCACCCGCTCAATCACTGGCAACGTCCGATTCCAGCGCGAGCTCGGCGGCGGCGCCCTCATGGACATCGGCTGCTACTGCATCAATTTCGCCCGCTTCTTCGCCGCCGCCGAGCCAACCGCCATTCATGCCGTCGCGAATTTCCATTCCACCGGCGTGGACGAACTCGCGGCGGGAACACTCGTTTTCCCAAACAACATCGTCTCCAGTTTCACCTGCGGCATGTCCCTCCACGCGGACAACACCGCCTACCTCTGCGGCGAAGACGGCTTCATCGAAGTCCCGATACCATGGAAACCATCCACAAACGATGCCAAATTCATCGTAACCCGCGGCAACGAACCAAAGATGGATAAACCCAAATCAATCGCCCCGCCGCCGCGAGAGATCCGCAACATCGAAGCTCCCGGCGACCTCTACGGCATCGAAGCAGACGACTTCGCCGCGGCCATCTTCGACGGCAAACCCGCGCGTATCACCCGCGAGGATTCCATCGGAAATATGCGCGTCCTCGACGAAATGCGCCGCCAAATCGGATTGGAGTTTTAAAAATATATGCAAATCCTAAGCAACACCGGCGGAATCGCCGCCACCAACTGTTATCTGATCGCCGACGAAGCCACCGGACAGGCCGTCCTCTTTGACGCACCCGATCACACCGTCGCCCCGCTGCTGGAGGAAGCAAAAAAGCGGAAATGGAATATCATCGGTCTATGGCTCACACACGGCCATTTCGATCACATAGCCGATCACGCTCTGGTCACAAAAAATTTCCCCAACGCCAAAGTGCTCATCCATCGCCTCGATGAACCAAAGCTGATCGAGCCAAACACCAAATTCTTCCCCCTCCCTTTCGAGATCCCATCCCGAAAGGCCGATGGATATATCGAAGACGGTCAGACACTGAAAATCGGAGACATCCCGCTAACCGTCATCCACACCCCAGGACATTCCCCCGGCCACGTGATGTACCATTTCCCAGATCAAAACATTCTGATCGGCGGAGATTTAATCTTCGTAAACTCGGTGGGCCGAACAGATTTGCCCGATTCAGATCCCGCGAAAATGCGCGAATCTATCCGCCGCGTGATGAAGCTGCCGCCTCTGACCCGGCTTCTTCCCGGCCACGCGGGCGTCACCACCTTGGCCGACGAAGCAGCAGGGAATCCTTATGTGATCGAAGCCCTTTCCCCCGACTGAGATCGCCTACTGCGGCGCCGGTGCAGTCGTCGCCCCGCCATTTCCACCTTCCGCTGCCGCGAAGTTGATGGTGACAGTCCCGTTCGGCGCATCGTCTGTGATCGCTAAAGTCGCCGACGCTTTGGAACCCGTCTTCTTAAATGATGCGTTGATCTTGTACGACCCGCTCGCCAAACCCGAAAAGGTGAATTTCCCGTCCTCGTCAGTCTTGCCGGTCGCAATCGCCTTGGGCTTCTGGCTCTCTCCATCCGCGTTCGCATCGGACTTCCTCTTTTTCGGATAGAGCTTNNTCGCCTTGGCAACAGGATTGCCGCCCGAATCCAACACGGTAACCACAATGCTGCCGCTCGGCGCACTCGGCTGCGAAGCCGGCGCATCATCCGCCCTGACCGCGCGACCGGTGAACATCGCCAAAGCAATCAGTGCCAAAACCGGCGCAAAAGAATTAAGCCATCGAAACATGATCAGCCTCCTCAATTTTTTACAATTATCCGCAATTCGAAATGTGAATTGTTCGCAATGATCGGACTTTGTCAATTGCAGAAAAAGCCCCGGGCTTTTACACCCGGGGCTCGGAAAGCCTAATTAATACAATGCTAATCAGAACTGCATGATCACATCCACCGCGGCCGTCAGTTCGCTGTATTCAGGGGTGCTGCTGACGTTAAATACCCGTCGATCCGAGTCATCAAACCGGATTTCCGGCCGAAACTGCAAATATTGGAAAATGTTATCGTTCGGCAACGGGTGAATCTGAAGCCCGACAGTCGCTTCATAATAATTCGCCTGCGTGCCGGTGCTGAACCCGCCCTGGTCACGATACCACTCGCCGCGGACGTTGAACGCGAACATTCCGTTGAATTTGTAATTGGAATAGAGCGCCGCGCCGTACCACTGGGCCGCTTGCGTGCCGCCCGAGGCTCCGTGCGGAAAGTCGCTGTACAACAAATCGCTTGAAACCGTCAGCGATGGCGAGATCGTATACGTCGGGATCGCTTCAAAGGTTGTCCAATAGTCGCTGTTGTCGAGCGCAGCCTCGGGGCCTTCTTGTAGATTCAGCACCAGATTCAACGCACTCGTCAAATTCCCTTTAACCTCACCAAGAAAATCGATTGCGCCGTTATTGTCCCAAGTGCTTTGGTTCCAGCCACGCGTCACACCCGCCGAGGCTGTCCAATCGTTTCCATTGATTAACTTGGGAAATGTATAAGAAAACTCGACGCCCGTATCGGTTGCGGCAACACCGTAGAAAAAGGAGTAACTGTGAGTGAAGAAGAGATTTCCCGTCGGATTGATCACTTCCTCGCCGAGGAAGCCAACGAATTTTCCGGCGTTAATCGTCAGACCCGTGCCCAATGGAACCAGCAGCGAAACGTTGGCCTGAACAAGATCCAATTGGTTCTGCGGATTATTGGGTGGCCGGTTATCAAGGATTCCATGCGAATGGATATACGCATCGTCCGTGCCGTATCC
The DNA here is from genome assembly GCA_003153655.1 of Phycisphaerales bacterium. GTDB lineage: Bacteria > Planctomycetota > Phycisphaerae > Tepidisphaerales > Tepidisphaeraceae > PALSA-1353. The sequence goes on along the minus strand of PMAK01000190.1, from coordinate 12,036 downwards.
ACCCTCGACAAGGAAACCCCAATCCCAACTCTTGGTCGAATCGATCCCCTTTGAAAAAGTCATATCCGCCTGATCGAGCAGGAATCGATTGCTATAAGGCCCCGCGAACGTGACCAACGTGGGTGAATCACCATGCAGTCCCGTCCCAAGACGGGGATTATTCGTGTCGATGAAATACCCACCTTCCACGAAGCCCGTGACGCTAAACTTGTATTTCTCCAGCCACTGCCCGAACGCCGTTGGATCAAGCAGATACATGATCGGCGTCAGCGTTGTTTCTGACGGCGCCGATGCCGGCGCAGCGTCGGTTGTTGGCGCAGTCGCCGCCATCGTCGTCGCGTCATCTAGATATACAGGATTAACCAATTGCGAACTGCCTCCCAAATTTTCCACCTGGTCAGCCTGAGACGCATATGCGGCAGAACCGCAGGCAAACACCGCCATTGCGGCAGCGCTCGTGAAACCTTTCCAACTCATACCGGTTGTCTCCTTCCTACAAAGCCATTTTGGTGCGGTCAGCCTCGGCCAAATCCACGATCATCCAATGGCAAATCCAATGCCACCGCCCCGCGCGCGCATTTTTCCTCATACAACGCCATCTGTTAAACGATCTCGCCCCTTCTCCCCCGATCGGGGATTTCGACAAGTGCTTAAACCCTAGGCAACCGTGTTCCATCACCCAGTTCTATGCCGTGATTGACGGCTTTATAACAGGTCGCGAAGCCCCCAGTTTGACTGTAACATCAACATCCGCCAAAGGCCCAATACTCAATAGTTTGCTGTGACCGCGAACGTATTGGATTATTCTCAAGGGTGTAATCGGTCCAATGCGATTGAATCGGCATCCTGCATGGCCGATCAGGGCCATCCGCCGCGATCCGACTACCGGGAGAACACATGAAGATTGACACCAAACTGACCGCGGCTGATCTGGCCAAATCGGTCGTCCATGTGCTCGAGTTGGCAGGTGACAAAGCCCGCTTGCTCGACCGTGAATGGGATGACTCCCGCGGCGCTCCGGTAGTCACAATTCAAGGACAATACACCGCCCGTGAATGGACCGACTGGACGCGCGGCTTTCAATACGGCCTGGCGATTCTGGCCTTCGACGGCACCGATCAGCCCGACCTATTACAGTTGGGGCGCAGCAAAACAGTCCAATTCATGGCCCCGTACGTCTCAAATATGGCCGTGGACAATCTTGGCTTCAACAATATTTCAACCTATGGCAATCTTCGCCGGCTCATGCGCGAAAAACGGATCGCCTTCAACGAATGGGAAATGGCGTTTTACGAAATGGCCATCAAAGCAAGCGGCGCGGTCCAGGCAGCTCGGTGGTCCCAGTTCGCTGATGGGGGATATATCTATTCGTTCTGCGGCCCCCATTCGCTTTTCATCGACACCATCCGAAGCCTGCGGATTTTGGGACTCGCCCATCAGTTGGGCCACGTCCTGATCGATGAAAAAGGCCACAAGGTTTCATTGCTCGAACGGCTGATCACGCATGCAAAAACAACATCCCAATGCAACATTTATTATGGCGCCGCGCGCGATGCTTACGACACCCCCGCCTCTCGCGGACGAACGGCGCAGGAAGTCATTTTTAGCGACGGAGAGGGCCGGCTTCATGCCCCGAACTCGCAACAGGGATATTCCCCTTTCACCACCTGGACGCGCGGCTTGGCCTGGGCAATCCTCGGTCTGATCGAGCAATTGGAATTCCTGCGATCCCTCGGCCCCATGCAGCGGCAACACGAAGTGATGGAAATTCTTGAAAAAGCCGCCCGGGCAACCGCGGACTTCTATATCGATCATGCAACCGCAATGGATGGCATCCCCTATTGGGACACGGGAGCTCCAAATCTGGCTCGCCTCGGCGAATGGCGATTGAAAAATGCCGAGCCCTTCAACGAACATGAGCCCGTGGATTCCAGTGCCGCGACCATCGCGGCGCAAGGCCTCCTCCGACTGGGAAAATATGTCGCCGCCGGCGGCTCCAAATACACCGGCGCGGGGTTGACCATCGCGCGAACGCTATTCAACACAGGCTATTTATCCGAATCCCCCGAGCATCAGGGACTCCTCCTGCATTCTGTTTATCACCGTCCAAATGGCTGGGATTTCATCCCGCCAGGGTGTAATATCCCATCTGGGGAATCAAGCTTATGGGGGGATTATCACGCGGCGGAGTTGGCGATCTATCTGCAACGCATGGCGGATGTAAAACGGCCCTACTACGCGTTCTTTGACGCGGCTCACTAGAGGCCATTTACGAAATGATTGATCCCGAAAATCCAGGCTCACGCTTTTTCTCCCGCCGCTCTCGACCGTCAAGGTATATCATTTTGATTGGGAATTCAAAGAAATGACAACCGATAGAAAAGTGGCTTTGGTAACCGGCGGCAGCCGCGGAATTGGGTTCGGTATCGCCTCGGCACTCGCCGACAGCGGGTTCGATATCGCGATCAACGGCCGGCGCGATCCCGCACTCGTCGCCGAAGCCGTCACCAGACTGCAAGCCGCGGGATCAAAAGTGAAATATTTCCCCGCGGACATCGCCGATCGCCCCGCTCGCGCGGCAATGCTGCTTGAGATCCAACAACACTTCGGCCGCCTGGATGTCCTGGTCAACAACGCCGGCGTTACCCCCGAGCCGCGGGCGGATTTGCTGGACGCCACCGAGGAAAGCTTCGACAGGTTAATGACCGTCGATCTCAAAGGCCCCTATTTTCTCACGCAGGCGGTGGCGCGCTGGATGAGCCGGCAACGCGAGGCTCAGGGCCAGAGTTGGCACGGATGTATCATTAATATCTCATCCGTTAGCGCGACCATGGCATCGATCGATCGCGGCGATTATTGCATCGCAAAGGCGGGCATCGCCATGATGACGAAATTGTGGGCGGCTCGATTGGCGGAATTCGGCACNNATGAAATCCGCCCCGGAATCGTCGCTACCGATATGACCACACTAGCAAAGGAAAAATACGACCGGCTGATCGCCGCGGGCTCGACCGTTGAACAGCGCTGGGGAACGCTGCAGGACGTCGGACGCGCCGCTGCCGTGCTGGCCAAGGGCGAAATCTCCTATGCCACGGGACAGATATTGCATATCGACGGCGGCCTGACCATCGCGCGGCTCTGACTCTAAGCACGCGCCCGCCGCTTTACTACTCGTTGCCGGCCTTCTCAACCGCCGCCATCAGATCACCATCCTGCATGCCATTGGCAGGCAATCCCGCAAGAACGTTGTGTTGGAAGGCCATTTGGGCCTCCTTGTGGCTCAGCCCCAGCGTATTCAACTGCTGGAACAGCGAATTCAACTGGGCGAGTTCGTTCGCCGCCTTCGACGCCGAAGGCGTCGTGGCAACGTAATGCTGAAAGCCCTCGCCACTCGCCTGCTTGTAGGCGTTCTGGCCCACGTAGGCATCCCACGCCACCTGTAAATCGCCCGCAATTTGCGCCCGGCGGCTGGGCATATCGGCCGAGTTCCCCGAAGTACCCGCGAATAGCTCCTGATACTGGTCGAGGAACTTCCGCACGCGGCTGGAATTAAAACGGCTGACCGTCGCGGCAAAATCCTCCGCTCGCGGACGCCGTTTCCGAGGCGTGTCGTCGTACACGACGATCGAATCCGTCGCGTCCAGAATCTCTTCCAGCGATGTCTCCCGGGTGAAGACCCCGCTATCCTTCAGATCCTGCTGAACGATCGGCCCGGGATAACTTGCCATCATCGCATCCTTGAAATCAGGCGTCACCGTGCCGGCCACAAGCTCTTGACGCGGCACTGCCCCGGCAATGGGTAAATCGAATACGAACGGAATGGGCGGCACAAACGTCGGAAGCCTTGATGACAATGTTGAAGGAGTCAAATCAAGAAGCAGGTTGAATTCCGGAAAAAACAGCGCCGACGCCGGGATTGATGGAACAATTGAGATCGCGGTATTCAGCGAGGCGGCGATGCCGGCAATATTTGAGCTGGGATTGAAGGAACCCGCGATGAAACCTGGAACGCCAAACGCCCCAGCACCGGCTGGCGAAACCGCCGTATAGTTCGCATTCGCGGGCAGCGTCAGTTCGCCACTGGCGATCACATCCACGCCCTTATCAAGGGCAATGTTATTCTCAAATGTTGGCTGACGAAGAAGGAATTCAATATTGGCGGCATTGACCGTGAGGTTTCCCAGCGCGCTCAGGTCGCCAATCTGGGCCGTGCCGCCGTTCGTGTTAATCGTGAGATCGCCGTATGCGGAAATTTTTTCATATTGCCCGACGGCAAATAGATTCGCGGCATTGGGACTCGACGCGGAACCGATGTTCACCGTCAAAGGCCCGTAAGAATCAATGCTGGAAATGATGATCGATATCCGCTTGGGACTGGGCGGCGGCCCATCATTGACCTTAAAGCTCCCGCCGGAAGCAATATCAACAACCGTGGGAGGCTGCGGGTCCGTCACTCCTGGCAAATTCCCGAATTCCGAAACCGCCGTTGAGATCGGAGGCCCCGCTCGGAAAAAGACGATCCCTTCTCCCCCCGAGTTCACATTCAAAAATGCGAGCGGCGTCTGATCCCCAATATTGCTGTTGAAACGCATCTCCTCGACATTTCCATTACCCGCCGGAAGCGCAACGGTCAGTCCATTGGGCCCCTCAATAGTGCCGTCGAATTCGATAAGGTGATCGATTGCACCTGATGCGAGGTCGGAAGCGTTTACGGCAACGTTCGCCGCCAAAACAACGCTCCCTCCGAAATCAATGGTTCCCGTGGAATTGACATCACCGCTGAGTGTAGTGACCGGCTCAACGCTCGACCCATTGGTTGTGACTGTCAGCGAACCGATTGGGCTGCTCGCGGTCCCGACGGCCCCAAAGCTGACTGTCCCGGCAGATTGAACCGCCAAGGCTGGAGAGGTTGTATTGTCCGGGTTGACGATCGCTCCAAATGCAATATTCCCACCGGTAATCGTGGAAGACGTGCCGACCAGCGAAAGCGTCACGCCCGTGAAGTTGATCGGCTCCGCCACATTGCCCGTGATCGTAGCGCCAAGCCCCAAACTCGATCCCGCGGGAACGACGAAAGTAATAGACCCGAGGCTGGCGGCCCAATTAACGTCGCCGCCGGTGTTGAGAGTAATATCGCCGCCCGTCGTTGTAATCGAGACAGACTGACCGCCATTGATGCCGCCGTCGGTAATCTCCCCGGAACTCGTAAAGGTGCTTCCATTGGAGGTGAAAGCCCCGCCGCCGGTGTTGATTTCATCCCCAATGCTGATTTCGCCCGTGGATTGAGCCACCGTGCCAATCGAATTGATCGTGACCGCCCCACCAAGCGTCGTGATCGTTCCGCCGGTGGTGCTGGTGAATGCATTGTCGTTGGTGGCGCTGAACACGCCCCCGCCCGTGCTGACCGCGCCTCCAAGGTTTATTCCATCCGGCGTAAGAAGATTGACGTTACCACCGTTGGTTGTGATCGACCCCACGCCGCTTGACGTAAACGATGTTCCACCGGCCGCGAAGATTCCGCCGTTGGTCGTAATCGGACCGGCCACGCTCACGGTTCCCGGCGTCACAGTATGGCCATCCGGCGTCCCAGTCGTAATGTTGAACGACACAGCCTGAGCCATGAGCGACCCTATGGAACTAATATTGACGGAGTTCCCACTGCTGACGAATGTCCCTGATGTATTGACCACCCCGCTGATCGTCACGCCATTGCTGCTGCCCGTGGTGAAGATTGTCACCGGCAGCGCTGTCGCCCCGCTGGACACGATGCTGGTGACGTCCACATTACCGCCCCCTTCAATATCCACGCTGCGCGATGTTCCGCCCGTCCACGTAATCGTGCCGTTAATAGTGACGGCGCCAGTTCCGCTTGTGGCGTCAATGTCCACTTTCCCGCCGGCCGTCGCCACGCCGCCGTCGGTAATCGTGGAATCATTTTCAAATGTCTGAGCGGTCACTATAAAGCTTCCGCCGCCGGTGTTGACCGGTGAATCCGTGCTGATCTGAGCCCCTTCGGTGGTCGTCGTCGTGATAGTGATATTGCCGCCCGAAGTGGTGATAGGCGCGCCCGAAGCCGTGAAGTTGTCCGCGCTGGTAACCGTGAACGCGCCGCCGCCCGTGACGATCGCATTGCCCATCGCAATCAGGCCGGAATTACTGAACGTGACTGGCCCACCATTGCTCGTCAGGGTTCCCGTTGTGTTGTCCGTCACCAAAACCGCGCCGCCGACGTCGATAAACCCGCCGGCGCCGGTGATTGAAGCCACGATCGGCCCACCAATCGCCACCGTATTGGGCGTCGTCGCCGGCGTCGTCGACGGCATGTTCAGCGAAACGCTCCCCGCGCTGAGAGCCACGTTGGCCGCGAGAATAAAGTTGCCCCCGCTGGCGGTAAACGCGCCCAATGTAGTGACCCCTCCGCCAATGGTAACGCCCGTGGTACCAAGCGATCCGTCAACAAATGTCGTAAACACGGAGACGGGCATCAACGCCGAGCCCGCGGATGTAATGGTCCCAAGCGGCGTCGTCGTCACCTGATCGATCCCCGAGATCGTCACGCCCCCGGTACCCGTCCAGGTAATAGCGCCATTGATATTGATGCTGCCGCTGCCTGCCGTGGAGACAGAGAACGCGGTATTCGATGTTGTGCCGCTCCCGACCGTAATCGGCGCGTCATTCTCAAAATCAAGGCCCGCCGCCACGGTGAACGCGCCCCCACCGGTGTTGACCTCCGCTCCCAGCGTAGTTCCCGTCGAAGTCGTGATCGCCACGCCACCGCCGCCGGTCGTGCTGATCGTTCCGGTGGCGTTCGAGGTAAAAGTAACCCCTCCGCCCTGAAACCCACCGGCCGCTGATGTCACCACCGGCTCGTTAATCGCGGTTGTGCTGGGAATGACCGCCTTTGCGTCGAGCGTCGTCGCAGTCGCAATATTGATCGAAGCGCTACCCGCCGTCAGGCCGCTCGCGGCCGCCAGCGTGAAATTCGCTCCGCTGGCGGTAAAGAGACCACTCGTGTTCACCGTTCCATTGATTGTGATCCCATTGCTCACCCCAGTCCCCGTGGTGAACAAGGATACCGGCGTCGGCCCCGCCCCGGACGACTCAATCGTCCCGGTCGTGCTGGTGGTAACCGTAGTGGCTCCCTCAATATCCACGCCACCGGTCCCAGACCACGAAATCGCTCCATTGATGTTGATGGTCCCCGCCCCGGAACTTGTGTTGACGGTCAAAGTGTTTGACGCGTTAGTGCCTCCATCGCTGATCCCCGCATCGTTCTCAAAACCCGTCCCGGTCGCGGCAAAAGCTCCCCCGCCCGTGCCGACGGTCGCGCCGATCAAAATCACACCGGTTTCATTTAACGTGATTTTCCCGCCCGCCGTGGCAATCGTCCCTGTGGAATTGGAAGTGAAGGTCGTTCCACCCACCGATAAAACTCCGCCGCCAGTAGCAATGGCCGCGTCGATCCCAACAGTCCCGCCGTGGGTAGCCACCGGAGCCCCGGAGTTACCGAAATCAATAAAGACGCCGCCGCCGGCTGTCGTCGTCCCCGTCGTAATCGCGTCGCCAATCGTAATGGGACCAACAGAACTGATGTCCACCTCGCCGTTGGTGGTGCCCGTCGTGTTGATGGTCCCACCAGGGTTGGTTGTTACCGACGTCGCGGTCGTGATGCGGACAACGCCGCCGTTAGTGATGACTGGACTCGTCAGAGAAACGAGGCCCAGGGCCGCATTCACGCTTCCAGAGTCGGCCGCCACCGTCCCCGAACCAATCGTGACGCTCGACGCCGTAAGACCAGATGCCAGCGAAAGATTGCCACCCACAACCGTGAACGTTCCGTTGATGTTGATCGGCGTGGTGTTAATGGTGACGGCAGTCCCGGCGCCGCTAAGCTGATCGAGCTCGACGCTCAGAGTGCCAGACCCGCTGGACGTAATTCCCCCTTGCAGAAGCATGGTGTCATTCGCACGAAGCGTCAGCGATACATTCGTCGTAGGCGTGACAGCGATGAGGGCAGTTGGCTCTTGCGTCAGGGTTCCAGTATCCACGCCGTTGGTCTGATTGCTGGTGTCCACGACAACACTGGTCCCGCCATTCAAAGCGGCTTCTATATCCGCGTTAAACACCACCGAACCGGTGAAAACACCCGTCCCGGTCCCGTTCTGGATGTCAATATCAATAGGATCCATCACCCAGGTGCCGGCGCTGCCATGAGGCGCCGATGCATTTGGCGCGGCAAAAACTTGCAGGAAATCCCCCGAGGTTTCGATATATCCGCCATTGCCGCCGATAGCCCCGCCGCGGGCGCTAAGCATCCCGGAGTCCGTGGTCGTGCCATCAGACCAGAGGGTGATCGAACCACCCGAGCCGTTCCGGGTCGCATCCACATCGATCGTCGAACTGGAATCAACAGACACAATCTGCGCATGAGGCAGATCGCCGCTCCCATGTTCCCCCCCGCCGATCTCCACCAATCCGCCGCCCGCCGGACCCGAAGCATTAATGTTCGCGGACGCAAGATCAACTTCTCCACCAGTAATGGCGACATTGCCGCCAACAGCGCCGGGCGTGTGCGATGATGCGTCGATTGACCCTGAAATTTGAACCTGGCCCCCGCCGCCGTTGATTAGAACATTACTGGCCTGAATGCTCCCCGTGTGCCGGATGGCCAGAGAATAAACATCCCCCGCGGCCATCGCCGAATTCCGCAGATCTGACGAACCCGCCGCGCCGCTTGATGCNNCCGCCACAGGCGCAGGCGAGACAACCTTCGCCGTAATATGGCTGCCCACGTCGCTCACCAGCACATCCGAACCGGCGAGCATCGCCACATAACCGTTGGGAGCAATAATGCTCCCCTGGTTCATAACCTGCGACCCGATCAGCGAAACCTGGTTGGCGCGGATTTGCCCGCTGTTGGAGACCATCCCCGAAACGCCGGTGAAATGATCAACCCCGCTGAGGAAATCCGGGTTGGAAAAATTGGCCGCAGCCGCATAAAAGCGATTCACATCCACCACCGCGCCCGCGCCAAAAATAACGCCGGCGGGATTGATCAGATAAACCGATCCGTTCGATTGAATCGTCCCGTTAATCAAAGACGGCGTCGCCGATGTGACATGATCCAGCACCCGGCCCGCAACCGACGGCTGAATAAAATCAACCGTCGAACCGCCGCCGATATCAAACTTTGAAAAATACAGAATCGTATTATTGGTCCCCGTTCGGATCGTGGTGACAGAACCCTGTTGTGAAACCGCGGCGCTCCCGGCAGCTACGCTGCTGAGTTGCACCCCCGCCGAAGCTCGCGGCGACAACGCGGCCACAATCGGTCCAACCGCGCACGCGACAATCAGCTTCGCGCGAGTGCGTCGCCGTTCAGTCAACCGCGAATTTGCCGGAACGCTGGCTCGTGGATGTATCGTGTTCACAAAAAACCTCAGTAAAGCAGGGTTACAAGCACCGTGAAGCGGCTGCTTCCCGTTTTAACGCGATCGGTCAAATTAGTCAGCGCCAATGCCCAATCGCCGCGAATGTCGATGTTCTGATAAATTTGCNNGCCCACGCCGGCGCCCACCAGCGTGTCATTAAACTCTCCGGCGACAATGCTGCTCTGCAAAACCTGCCCGCCGTCGACAAACCCCCGCAAAATCAAATCCCAATCCGGCCGCTGATACGGCTGCTGCGGCAGGAATCGAAACGGATCGCCAAAAACATTGAATTTCGTCGGATTCGGCTGGATACCCAGCGCTCGCGGAAGATGGAAACGATATTCCGCCGTCGCCAGAAGAACGTTGTCCCCCGATGTCACCGCTTCCGGATAACCGCGCACCGAATAGAAGCCCCCCGCCGTCTGCTCAAACTGCGGAATAACCCGGTAATTGAACGCCCACTGACCTCGGAACGAAAGATAAACTTCGTTCGCAAGCATGCTGCTGCCCGCGTCGAAATCACCCGGATCGATCAGCGGCTCAAGATAAAACGACCCATACGCATTCGGCTGGGCAAGGATAAAATTCTTGTCCGGGGTGGCTCGTCCCATTTGCGCCAGCGTCGAGGCATCCGCTGATGTAATGCCTCCCTCCACGTTCATCGCCACGGAATAGTTGTAAGTTAATTTGTTGTCCTCAAATCGCACGCCCGCGTAAGGAACGAGGTAATCGGCACTCGAGTTGGTCTGCGCAAAGGAACTCTTCACTTCTGAATTCTGATACCGGGCCCCTCCGATGATATCCACGAAAAAACTGTGCCGCTGATAGACATTAAAGATGGCCTCGACGCCCGCTGAATAGTCATTGCCGTTGAAGCTGTCGCCGGGGAATCCCAAATCGGCCGCGGTGTATTGGTCCCATGTTCCATAGACCCTTCCCCGCAAACGATCGGTGCCCAAACTCGGGCTGTTCGGAGCGATCGGAAATTCATATGAGCCGACGACATTCGTCGATTGGTCCAGGTCCGTCACCACGTCGACATTAAGAATGTCGTCGTTTCCGGTCAGTTGATTGTCCACAAAACCAATTCGCTCGCGCCACGCCGGGGTATTGATCGGGCCTGTATTCGAAGTCTGGGCATACCCATACCACGGCTTCATTTCGTTCACGAGATAATCCAGCGTGTACTGATCCGGCGCGTCCGCCGCCGAAAGCGCCACATCCACTCTCCGCCCCGGCTGGCGATTAAGCCGATCCACATAATCGTTAATCACCTGCTGATTAAAAAACGGCGTGGTGTCATCCGTAACTTCCGACCCCGGCCGCACCGGCGAATTCGCGACAATCCGCTCATACGCGGGATTGTTGATCCGCGATGCCGATGATCCCAGACGCTTCCCCGTCGCCACCGTCCGGACCGTCGCGGCCGCTGGAATCGAAATAAACAAATGCAGCGTGCCCCCCTTGTGGGGCCGCAGATCGCTGAGGTCCTGCGGATCAATATCATTAGGGCTCGGAACCGCCAGCACCGCGCCATAACCCTGTGCATTCAGACTGCGGACAATCGCCTGATCGATCGCCAGAATCGCGCTCTGGGAATAAGCAGCCGTACCCGCCACATTCAAATCAGATATCCTGGGATGCGAAGTTGGAATATCGCCGGCCGGGGCGACGTATACGTCTTTGGACTGCCCAAGTTCGACTTCAGTATCCCCGATGATTTCCGTCCACGCCGCCTGCAACGCCGCGTTGGCGGCAGGTTGGCCGGGATGACTCTCAAAAACGGGAGCAAAAAAGCTGACCGAATATTTCTTCTCCGCGGGCGCAGGCTTACCGCCGGACCCCGCATCAGCCGCGAGAATCCGTGGCGCAATCACACTTGCCAATCCCGCGCATAGCACCGCCAGGCACAATGCCCGCGGAAAAGATTCAATCAGATGAAACACGCGGCGGAAAGATCGGTTGGAAGGAGCCGAGAGACTTCGCATAACAACGGACCCCATACAGATAAATGAACCAAGAAAAATTCACTCGCCGCCACTAAACGACCAGTCCATTACACGTCAAGCAATATCCCCGGTCAAGTCCCAACAAACACCAGCACAGCGACAACGCGCCCACACATTTTTTAGCCGCCCCGCTTGCCTGACCTGAGCTTGCCGAAGGGCGGGGCGCGCGACAGCCAATGCCGCAAGCAAGCTGTCAAACCATGAACCACCCAATCGCGAGAGAATCCCCCATCCCTCGAATTGCCGGGTACAATAGCCTCAGCATGATGCCCGAGACCGACGCGCGAAAAATCGGTGGCGAGCAACATGAAGATTCAGGACTTTCCCGGTTCAATTTTCTGGACGTAACCCGCGCCTAAAAAGGAAATAAACTTCACCGCCCAAACCACACCAGAGCTCCTATGATATATCCAGGCCCTCAATCCAGCGCCGAACTCTCGCAACCATGGCAGAATTCCCAAGTTTAGCGAACAGATTGCTCGATTCCGTAAGCATTTGGCGGCCACCATCCAGATCCCCACGCGTCTGCAGCACGATGCCGAGGTTGCCGTAAGCGATGGCCATGCCCTCGAGGCGGCCGAGTTGCTCATCGATCT
>PMAK01000271.1 GCA_003153655.1 Phycisphaerales bacterium | reverse complement strand
GGGCTTCTATTTCAGCAAGCCCCTCGATGCCGCCGCTGCTCAGGACCATCTCCGAAAACAGGAACTCGCGGAGAACCGCCCAATCCGCGCCGCGGGTTGAAGCGGTGAATCCGCACTAGTGATCCGTTAAAAATCATTTGAGTGACAACAGTTAGCGGGCGACCGCAGGTCNNTTCCCCAGCAATTTGCATCCCCCAATTCAAGCCGACAGCCGCGCAACAGCACCTTCCTCCCTCGCCATCATCCCATCACCCGCGCAATCGCAAACCCATCATACCCCTTGCTCCCAACCGTCTGGATCGCCGTCGCGCTCACGCGCCGCTCCGCTGCGATAATCTCATTCATCCGCCGCACGCCCTGCACGCTCGCATCCTCACTGGCGGCGTCAATCACCGCTCCATCCCGCACCACGTTATCAATGATGATCACGCTACCGGGCCGCGACAGCTTTAGCGCCCACGCAAAGTAATCCGGATTGCTCGGCTTATCAGCGTCGATGAAGATCAGATCAAACGGACCCGCCCCCTTGGCCGCGAGCTTCGGCAGCGTCTCCAGCCCCTTCCCGACAATCACTTCAACCACATCACTCAACCCCGCTCGGTCAATATTGGCCCGGGCGATCTCCGCGTGCTTCTGTTCCGCCTCCAGCGTGATCAGACGGCCGCCCCTGGGTAGCGCCCGCGCCAACCAGATCGTGCTGTATCCGCCAAGCGTGCCGATCTCCAAAATATTCCGCGCCCCGTGAATTTGCGCCAGAATCATCAGCAGCTTCCCCAGGTTCGGCGTAACGCTGATCGCCGGCAGATCCGCCGCGGCGCTCGCCTTCAGGGCCTCATCCAGCGCCGAATCCGGCGGGACAAGCAGATCGGTAAAATATCGGTCAACCGCAGTCCATCGTTCCTGGTCCATCGATTCTCCTTGCTTTAAACCGTGCCTTTCGCTCATTTCCCGCCCGCGCCGGCCTATCGGCGATTTGCTTACGGCGGGCGCGTGCTGTATTTTACGTTTTTCCGGGCAAGAAGACTTGGGGCGCTCGCTTAGGGGCGCGCCTCCGGCCCGGATCCCGATGGAGCGGGCATTTGGATAAGAAAGTGAAACTCACTTTCTTGGCGGCTCACAGCCAGGCGGCTGCGAGCCTCACATCGCTTTCAGAGCGATTCGATGCGGAGCGTCGGTCAACTCTGCAATCGGCAAGCCATTCGACCAACCCAATGTGTGCTGCGGAGGCATCCCCTTCCGCCCAGGAGACGACAGCGTGATCTTCGATAGGCTGCTCGGCATGTTCAGTATCGACATGGGCATCGACCTGGGCACATGTAACACGCTGGTCTGCGTCAAAGGCGAAGGCATCGTCCTCAACGAACCCAGCGTCGTCGCCGTCAAAAAGGGAACCAACCGCGTCCTGCAAAACGGAAACGCCGTCGGCCTGGTCGCCAAGGAAATGCTGGGCAAAACCCCCGGCTCAATCACCGCCATCCGTCCGCTGAAGGACGGCGTCATCAGCGACTTCGAAATCACCCAGGCGATGCTCGCCTATTTCATCCGCCGCGTGCATGGCCGGAAACACTTCATCGGCCCGCGCGTCGTCATCGCGATTCCCTCCGGCATCACAGCCGTCGAGCGCCGCGCGGTCTACGACAGCGCCGAGCGCGCCGGAGCGCGGCGTGTTTATCTCGTCGAGGAACCCATGGCTGCCGCCATCGGCGCCGGGCTTCCCGTCATCGAACCCACCGCCAGCATGATCGTCGACATCGGCGGCGGAACAACCGAAGTGGCCATCATCTCCCTGGCCGACATCAGCGTTTGCGAATCCATCCGCGTCGCCGGTGACGATTTCGACGAGGCGATCGTCAGCCACATGAAAAAAACCTACAACATGGCCATCGGCGAGCAGATGGCTGAAAAAATCAAAATCGAGATCGGCTCCGCAGCCTCCTCCGGCAACGGCGAGCCAACCATGGAAGTCCGCGGTCGTGATCTCATCAGCGGCCTGCCCCGCAAGACCGGCGTCACCAGCGAGGAAATCCGCGAAGCCTTGCAGGAACCCGTCACCGAAATCATCGATGCCGTCAAACGCACGCTGGAAATGGCCGAGCCGGAACTTGCCGCCGATCTCGTGGAAAACGGCATCACCATGGCCGGCGGATCGTCCCTGCTCCGCGGCCTGACGACCGTCATCAGCAACGCAACAGGTTTAGATGTCAGGCTCGCCGAAGATCCCCTCACCTGCGTCGCACGCGGCACCAGCGTCTACCTTGAAAACCTCGAATTGTGGAAAGAGACAATGGAATCCGACGCCGACGAGGGCTGATGTTAGCGCCGTTTTCAGCTCCTTGTAGTGAGGCGTGAGCGATGTCCCTGCGATTCAGCCAGACTTTCTTTGCACTTCTGATTCTCAGCTTCTTCAGCGCGTTCGTCCTACCCCAGCGGCTCACAGACCTGGGCCGCACACAATTCGAAACATTGCTGATCCCCATTTCGCGCCCAACATACAAAATCGCAACCGAAATCCACGCGCACTTCGCTCATGAAGTGCCGGAAGACACCCGCCCGTCAACGACCATCGAGCAGGAGAATCTTGTTCTGAGGCAGCAGGTGCAACTGATGTCCGCCGAGATTGACCGCCTGGCCCAGCGAGCCAACGAGCGAGCAAGACTCGGCGGCTTCGAACAATATTGCAGCCGATACGAAGTGGCCGGCGCCGACGCCGACAATCACGACGGCATCACCATCACCGGCTCCGGGCTCAGCGCGATTCAGGTCGGGCAGCCCGTGCTATCCTCCGGAACCGTGGTCAATCTGATCGGCGTGGTCGATCGCGCCGGGTTGTTGGCCGCCCATGTCACCCTCGTGACCGACGCGGGATTTACCGTCACCGGGCATTTCTTCTCCGTCTCCGGCGGCGGAGCCGCGGAAAACGCCGGCCTGATAGCAATCGTTCGCGGCCAGGGTTACGGCAATAGGGTGATCAATACGCTTCCCTATGAAACAGTCAAAAAAGCCGTTCGCATCGGCGATTGGATTGTGCTGGCCGACGATCGATGGCCCCAGCTTCATGGTGTCCGCCTTGGACGCGTTGCGTTGATTGGGCCGTTGCCCAGCCAATCGCTCTTCGCCGAAATCGATCTGGAGCACGAGCCGGACATCACCCTCAAAGACGGCGTATGGGTTATGACCCACCCGCAATAAAAATCATCCGGATATGCGACCGCTCAGCTATTTTATTCTCGCCTACATCACCCTGGGATTGCAGGCGGGAATCGCGCGGGCGATCCAATGGAATACCGCCGGCCCAAACTTCGTTCTGCTCGCCGTGATCTTCATCGCCCTGAACGCCCCGCGTGATACAGCCTTGCTCGCGTGCTTCGGACTCGGCGCGATGCAGGACCTCACCTCCGGCGGGACCATGGGCCTCTACGCCCTCTGTTACGGCATCGTCGCCCTGTTTATCGTGGCCATCCAGCAGGCGGTCTATCGCCGACATCCCGTGACGCACCTTATGCTTGCGATGATCGCGGGATTTATGGTGGCATTGATCCTGGCATTCCACGGCTGGCTCCGCCCCCCCGGGCCGGATAGAGCCCCAGACGGCCAGCATCTCCCCCCCATCCACAGCCCAATCCTGCCGCTGTTCTACACGGCGATTTATTCAGCGATCCTCGCGCCGTTTGTGCTTGCGATCTTGCAGCGGATGAATCGAGCGTTTGGATTTCAGCGCGGTCGGCGAGCTTAGCCCCTGGATGTTTGGGATGCCGCTCGCGTCGGAATCTGGAAAACGTATGAAAGACTTTGGCGAGGCAAATGTGCGTTACGCGCAAAGGCCGCTATGTCAGTTTCTTAAATTTTATTCTCGCAACAGCGCACGAAACCCCGCCTGCTCGAAATGATGATCCGCCGTCAACGCCTCAATGATGCCTCGTTCATGCATTACCAGAAACGACAGACAGTCCGTCAACGACCACTCTTTATCGGGGCGATTTTCGTAAGTATTCAGGCCATGTTCAAATTGCGTTTCACTTGGCGCAATCACCTCGACAAATGATTGGCTCAAAAATCCCCTGATGAACCGGGCGGCGCGGCCGCGAGAATTGGCCGCACACAGGGCGTCGGCAAACTCCACGAGCACCCAGGTGGTTGTCAATAATCCGCCGATGGCGCCCTGGCTGTGACGTATGGCCTTTTCGTGGTCTTTGTCTCGCGAATTCACCAGCGCGAGGAGATAGTATGTGTCCACGAACTGAACGGTCATTCGAGGGGCTTCCCGTGGGCATAGTGATCGTGCCGTAGCGCAAGGTCTTCGGGACCTTCAACGGCGCATTGCTCGGCCAATTCAAGCAAGCGGCTCCAGGAGACCCCCGGCGCTCCTTGTTTGACCGCCGGTTCGATCGTTACGCGCAGCGGTGTATTGACCGGTATCTCAACTTTCTCATCCGGCTGGATGACTTTTCCGTCGAAGTGGCCCGTGAATTGAACCATAATAAATCCCGCCGAAAATCTTATCATATCAAACTGCCCAAACCAAATATTCTACCCCCGGCGGCCTCCAGCACTTCAACCGCCTCTTTCACTTTCAATCCGCTCGGCGCAGAATGTAGTCTTCCGCCCGGCAACCGGGCCGATCCCAAGGATGGGGCATGTTCGAGAGGCGACTCAAAGTTTTACTTTCCCTTCTTCTCGTGGCCTGTGCCGCATTGGCCATCCGCGCAACCCAGATTCAGGTTGTCGAGCACGATCATTGGCGCCAACAGGCGACGGAACTCATGAAACGCGGCGAGTTCATCGAAACCACGCGCGGAACGATTTTCGACCGCAACAATACGACGCTGGTCGATGAGGCCCCGTGCGTTGACGCCAGCGTCGATTTCCGCGCCATCACCGAGGATCCCGATGAAACGTGGATCGCCAAACGGGCGGAAAAAAATCTGAAGAATAGCCTCGGCGCCCAGTACAAATCTCTTTCCAGGACAGAAAAAGAGAACTCCCTGAATGAAGAAATCAATCGAATCCGCGGCGACATCGCGGCGATGTGGGACGAATTGGCCCGCGTCAGCAATCAGACCCCCGAGCAGATCGACGAAATCCGCCAGGACATCGTCCGCCGCGTTGAAATGCGCAAGCGCTATATCTGGTGGCACAACTACGAAGATGCCGCAAACCGATCCGAGCGTGAAAATTCCACAAGCTGGTATCGGCACTTCCTCGTCGATAGCGCCCCCGATGAATCCGCCATGGATAAATTCGAAATCGAGGTAGGCGAAGAAACCTCCCCGCACATGATCCTCCACAATATTTCGCCCGAGGTACAGGCTCAGCTCGCCCGCCAGCAGGAGCGTTTTTTCTGCCTCAGCCTCGTCCCGAGCAAATATCGCGAATACCGCTTTGGCCGCGTGGGGTGCAATGTCCTCGGATACTTGGGAGCGGTCCGCCCGGAGGAGGTCAATTTCGATGCGGGATTTGCTGATGCCCAATTGCAACAATATTGGTCCGACGACGCAGCGCAATATTGGTTGCCCGATCTGCTCGGCAGCTTCGGCGTCACCGCCTTCCGCGAACTGCGTAAATACTGGCCGAACGATCAGGCCGGACGTACTGGAATCGAAGCCCTCTGCGAGGAAACCCTTCGCGGCACGCGCGGAAAGATCGATCGCGTCGCACAAATCGATCTGACAACCGGAACCGAACCCGTCATTGATACGATCAACGCCGTCCCCGGCAAAAACGTTTCGCTTTCCATCGATATCCTTCTGCAGCAGGACATCGAAAACGAATTCGTCAAAACCCGCGTTCACACCAATCTAAAAACCGGAGAGGTCGAAACACGCTACAACCAGCACGGCGCAGCCGTGGTCATCAAAGTCGATACCGGCGAAGTCCTCGCCCTGGTTTCCAACCCCGGCTATGACCCGAAGGATCTCGCAACCCATTATGCCCTCCTCGCCGCCGACGAATTGAATCGCCCGTTGCTCGATCGCGCCACGGAAATGGATGTCGTGCCCGGTTCGACGGTCAAGCCCATCGTGGGCACCGGCGCGATCACCAGCAACCTCATGACCTCGCGCGACAAAATACACTGCGAGGGCGAATTGATGATGTTCAACAGGCCGCAGCCCTACGGACATTGCTGGATCTATTTCGCATGCCCGCCGGGACACATCACCCACGGCCCCGGCGGGGCGGGCGACCCCGGCGTCGGCCCCGACAACATGCTGACGATTTCCGACGGCATCAAAGACAGTTGCAACGTGGTCTTCGAGACGATCGCCCTGCGCATGGGAATGGACAACCTCAGTGCGTGGTTTGATAAATTTGGCCTCGGCAGGCTCAGCGGCATCGGCATTGAAGAAAACCCAGGCCTGATTTACCGGCCCACCGATGCCAACCACATCCTCGCTCAAACTCAAACCTGGTCCGCCGGGATCGGCGAAGGGCACATTCAGGCCACGCCGATCCAGATGGCCAATGTCGCCGCCACCCTCGCCCGCGACGGCGTTTGGATGCGTCCCCGGCTCGTTGCCACTGCCGACGCCGGACGCTTCACAACGCGCCCATCGACCCTGCCGCAGCCGGATGCCGTCGATCTGCATCTGTCGCCCGATGCCATCCAGGCGGTCAGGAAAGGAATGGAGGAAGTCTGCACCCTGCAAGGCACCGGCTCGGCGATCCTTCCTGAACTGCAAAGCCCGAAGCTGGATCAAGACCCCCTCCAGAATATCCCCATCGCCGGCAAGACCGGCTCCGCCCAGACCGGCAAGCTCATGTCCCTCGTCGAGCGCGATCCCAGCGGCAAAATCACCAACATTCGCCAGGTCAACTTCGGCGATCCCGGCACCGAAGGCTGGTACCTCCGTCCCGACTATCCCGATCACCCCGAAAAACACCTCGCCCACGGCTGGTTCATCGGCTATGCCCCCGCCGATCATCCCCAGGTCGCCTTTTGCGTGTTCGTCGAATACGGCGAAGCGGGCGGCCGCGTCGCCGGGGCCATCGCTCATGACTTGCTTGTAGACTGCGTCAAGCACGGGTACCTTCGAGCGGCGAAATAAGAAGCCCGAAATGAGAACCGCTTGACCCAGCCTCCATCCAATCCCGATCCGTCCCGTCGGCCCGCGACGATTCCATATGCCGGTGGATCCACCCCGGTTCGCGCCTCCACGGTCACCGCTCCCCCCATGCCACCGCCGCCGCCTCGTCCAATTTCGTCCGCGGCAAATTGGAGAACCTGGTCTTCACCCATCGTACGCTTCTGGCTCCTGGCGACCATCGCATTACTGACCATCGGCGTATGGTTCTTCACCCAGCAATTCCTCGACGCGCGCAGCCAGCAATGGCTCATCACCCATGGCATCGTTGTCAACAACGCCATCGCCCTCGATACCAACGGCGATAATCTCCATCCCATCCCCGTGGGTTCCACCATCACGCTCAAGTTTGACTGGCAAGGAGAGCCGACGATCGTCTACGGAATCCTCTATTCCCAAACCGTNNACCGGCTCGCCACCGGTACGATCATCGCGGCCGCGACGCTCCTTACGGCGCTGGCGATGCTGTTGCTTCGCCGGCGTTTGCTCCGCCTCTGGCGAGACGCCGACGCCGTCCTCTTCTCCGTCGTCGATACGCGCCACACCGCCCTGGCCCCGCTATCGCATACCGTCCGCTGCGTCTCGGCAGTCGGCCGCGATCCAACAATCGTCACCGTCTTCCTCCCCACCCGGTTTCCCCGGCCTCAGCCCGGCGAATTGCTCTGGCTCATTCACCGCCCGGGCAAGCCCAAATCCGCCATCGCCGCCTCCGCATACGAATGACCCCGCGCATCATCGATAAGATTCCCCTCATCGGTGATATACTTCCCCTTCCGCTTGACCGAAGATTCCCAACCAATCTCGCGGCGCTTCCCATGGCTGGCGCTGATCGCCGGCATCATCATGCTGGCGCGGCTGGCCGCCTCCGTCGGCACATTCAGCCCGACCATCGATGAATCTTCCCACATCGGCGCAGCCGTCTCATTGATCGAAGCCAAAAAACTCGTCGCCCCCGGCTCCCACCCGCCGCTCGCCCGCCTCGTCGCCGCCATCCCCCTCTGGCTCGATGGCGCTCGTCTTCCCCAATGCCGCGGGCAAACCACCATCGGCACCGAAGACCTCGGCTACGCTCTAGGGACGCAAGTCCTCTATCACAGCGCAAAACCTTATTCGACGCTGTTGATTCACGCCCGCCTGGCGATGCTCATCTTTCCCGCGATCGCCCTGTTATACGTCTTCCTGCTGGGCCGAATGTTGCTCGGCGAACCCGCCGCGACGCTTGCCGCCATTTTCTTCAGCGTCGATCCAACCCTCCTCGGTTACGGATTCTGGGTCGGCAACGATCTCGCCTCCTGCGCGGGATGCCTCGCCGCGACCTATCACGGCCTGCGCTGGCTCACGCAACCCACCTGGCCCCGCGCATCCGTTGCCGCCATCGCGGTCGGCTTGGCGATCTCCACAAAATTCTCCTGCCTGCTCGTGATCCCACTGCTCCTCCTCCTCGCCCTCGCCCGCACATCTCCATGGCGAAAGCTGCTGATCCAATTACCCATGATCGCGGCCATCGCGTTCGTGACGTTGTGGGGCACGTACCTCTTCAACGTCGGCCCCCTCAGCGATCAGGCCGGCCTCCAAGCCCCCGCCCATCCGACCTCCGACAACGCCGCCGCACAGGCCATGCGCCGGCAATGGCAACGCGTCCCGCGATTCATCCGCGAAACACCCGTTCCCATGCCCAGTTTCTTTCTCGGCGTCGCCCGATTGGCCGCCCACAATCGCTACGGACACGCCGCCTATCTCAACGGCCAGGTCAGTTCCACCGGCTGGTGGTATTATTTCCCCGAAGTCTTCGCACTTAAAACCCCGCTGGGCTTTCTAGCCGCATTATCAATCGCGATCTGTCTCTGCATCATTCGCCGCCAATGGCGCCAGTGGCCCACGCGCGCCATCTTGATTCCCGCCATCCTCTTTTTCGCCGCCGCCATGGCTGCCAAGCTCGACATCGGAATCCGATACATTCTCCCGGCCATCCCATTTCTCTATCTCTTCGTCGCCGCACAATTGGCCCGTCCCCACTGGATCGTGCTCCTCGTCGCGCTAATCCTCTGCAGCGCCATCGAAACCGCCGCCGTCCATCCCGATTATTTAAGCTATTTCAACATCGCAGCCGGCGGCCCCTCCAACGGCGACCGCTTCGCCCTCGACACAAATCTCGACTGGAATCAGGACGTCTATCGCCTGGCCGACTGGATGCGCGCCAACCTCAACGGCCGCCCCTACGCCATCCGCCTCGACGGTCTTCGCAACAAGCCGCTGATCGAAAAGCTCGGCCTAGATCCCGCCTCCCTCGACGCATCCCCACACGGCAAAATCCTCTTCATGAGCAAAAGCTCCCGCCTCATCGACGGCCGCCTCTCCTGGCTCTCCCATCGCAAACCAATCGCCCACATCGGCTATGGAATTGACGTCTACGATCTGACAGGCCCCGCGCAACCAAATGAGCCGGATGACATCCCCGTGCGTGATGAGTTGGAATCGCCGACAAAATAAATTCAGCCCGCGTCCGCAGTCCAGTCACTCGCCCGCGAAGATTTCGGCGAAGTCCGCCGAAGCACATAAAGATTCACATCCCCCATCGCCGACGGACCCCCAAACAAACGAAACGGAAGCCAGAGCGGGAGCATGCACGCCATCTTCAGCGGCCCAAAAAAAGTCCCGGCAGTTTTGCTCGCAACAATCTCCAATCCCACCTCCGCCAAAAGATGCCGCATCTGCGCCGCAGGCAACGGCGACACATGATGGTTGTAGTCATATTGCCCATCGTCGAAATACCGCAAAGTCCCGGTGAGAAGAAATCGAATTCGCCCCATCCATTCCGCAATGTTCGGCGTGGTCAGCAGCAACATCCCATTCTCATCCAACAGTTCCCGCACCTGCCCCAAAAAATGCCGCGGCGAATCCAGATGCTCAATAATTTCAATCGCGGTAATCGCCGAAAACCGCCGCCCCAGAACCTTCGCA
>PMAK01000074.1 GCA_003153655.1 Phycisphaerales bacterium | reverse complement strand
GTTGGATTTGAACCAACGACCTCCGGCCCCTGAGTGCGGCAGCACTCAGAACAGAAAGATGACAGCCCGTCGGGCTCATGGAATTGGCAAACGGGAAGAAACGAAGAGGAATGGTTGCGGGGGTTGGATTTGAACCAACGACCTCCGGGTTATGAGCCCGACGAGCTACCAGGCTGCTCTACCCCGCGATCTTTACTCATCTTAGGACGCTCACTTTGGGTGTCAAGTTTTGTTCCTGTTCGTATGCGCGCTCGGGCCTTGCGTTTGATCCTTTGGTGCGAGAACCTTTTCTTGTGCGGCTCGCATTCTCTACTAACGCTTATACGCGGTTCTCGCTCGCTGAGGCGCTGCGCGGAATTCGTCTTGCGGGATTTTTGGGGGCTGAGATTTTGGCGGATGAGCCTCATGCTTATCCTGCTTCTGTTTCTGATTCGCAGATTGACGGTGTGCGCGCGGTGCTGGGTGAACTGGGGCTCGCGGTTAGCAATGTGAATGTGAATTGCAGCTTTGGGTATTGGAAGGATGCGCCGGCGGAGGCTTATTTTGAGCCTTCGCTGATTTCGCCGGATGCGCGGCATCGGGCCGACCGGATTGAATTGATTGGGAAGGCGATGGCTTTCGCCCGCGCGGTGGGGGCGCGGAATGTCAGTGTTACCAGTGGGAGGATGCTGGGAAGTATGTCGCCTTCGCGGGCGGCGGGGCAGTTTGAGGAGTCGATTGGTTCTGTGCTGGAGATGGCGGATCGATTTGAGATGAATGTGGGGATTGAGTGTGAGCCGGGGCTTTTTATTGAGTATGTGGCGGAGTTGCGGGAGTGGATCGATCGGCTCGGGCATCCGCGATTGGGGGCGAATCTGGATATCGGGCATTGCCAGGTGATCGGCGAATCGATCCCGGCGGCGATTGAATTGCTGGGGGATCGGATCTGGAATTTGCATGTTGAAGATATTCCGGGGCGAAAGCATTACCACATGATTCCGGGGGAGGGATCTGTTGATTGGCTGGGTGTGAAGTCTGCGCTGCGGGGGATTGGATATGAGAGGTATCTGACGGTGGAGCTTTATACGCATACGGATGAGCCACAGGTTGCCGCGGTTAAGAGTTTTGGGTTTTTGGAGCGCATTTTTGGGTGAATCCTGTGTTGCCGGTCTCTTGGGAAAGTCCCATTGGTCCCCAGAAGGTCCCAGTCCCCCGGGGGGGGTGCTTTGCCTTACGGAGGCATTTCAGCCGCTGCTGTTGGGCAAGAAATCTTTCGTTGGGCAGAATTTCATTTCAACAAATCGTCAATTCTGAGTTTTGCATCTGCCATGGAGGCAGAGAACCCGTAGCTATGATTCATGCCAGAATCCCTTTGCGTGATATACCACCGCGTTTCTGCGGCGCGCCCGTGGCGAAGTTGAACCACATCAAAACCGCGATATGACTCCCGACTGACAGTTTCTTCAATATCCATGCGTACTTTCCTAACTCAAAGGCACATCATACCACATACGCGGGGGTCGCTTTGCCCATTCGACACGCTCGCGGCAGGGAGAGAGTAGAGCAGGTGACAGGTGAGAGCAGGTGAAGGAGGGGAGAAAAAAGCCCCAATGTGCCCCAGAATGTCCCAGATATGGGGGGTGGGGGGAGGGGTTGCTGCGCAAGTGGATGGAGCAGTTGATGGTTGAGCAGTAGATAATTGCGGAGAATCTGGGGTCATTGGTCACTTGTCGTTCGTCTTTCTTGGACTGTTCCGGTCCGGTGCGCAAAAGCAGCCGGTTGGTGGTTTTCCGCTGTCCGAACATATACCTAACTTGCGTTGATTTTGCAAGGGGAAAATTTGGAGATTTTTCCCGGGAGGAAGCCGTTTGTCTTAATAGTAAAGATACTGCTGAAAGTTAGTGAACGCATTGGCGATTTGGGCTGGTTCACCCAGGTCGGCAATGGCATCGGCAATGGCATTGTTGTACTTCAGTTTGAGCAGTGGGCCGAGTTTCTCTGTTTCGAGTTCGTCCACGCCTACCTGCACATATTGAGACAGGACAAAGTTCAGAAATGCCTGCTGCTTGGTGTTGAAGTGAACGCTGATCGCTTTCTTTGCCCGATCTGATCTGTCCTCACGGCTCACTGGCGGAAGTGCGAACGCGACGTAGGCTAAAACGTCGAAAATATCGCTCTTTTCGGCGTCAATGATCTTCTGCATTTCGGCCAATTGATCTCTGCCGAAGCCTTTGTCAGCAAGTCCCGCGAGTAATTTCTTGCGCGTGTCGGGAGCGCTCCAGACGGCGCGAAGCTCTGTCTCATCTTTGAAGAATTCCGGAATCGCTCCAAACAATGCTTGTAGAAATTGCGCGGCAGACATTGGGGTGCCGTCAGGGTGCCAGAAGGTTGTTGAAATCATGTGCTGAATGGTTCGTTCCTTGCCGCCAGCAAGCGTGATGCGCACTTTTTTCGGGCGCGGGGACGGTGGCTCGGGCAAAGGCTCCGGATCAATTGGCTGAGGCTCATCAACTCGGCTGGTATCATCCACAGTATTGTCGATTGGCTCGCCGTCCCACTCCGGATCGCTGAAGTGGTGATGCGCTTTTACAAAATCGTAGATGGTGAAGTAATCCTTCCCGTCATATAGCCGCGTCCCGCGTCCGATGATTTGTTTAAATTCGATGATCGTGTTGATCGGTCGCATGAGGACGATATTACGGATGTTTCGTGCATCCACGCCGGTTGAGAGTTTTTGCGAGGTGGTCAGGATTGTCGGAATCGTCTTTTCGTTGTCCTGAAAATCGCGGAGGTACTGGTCGCCAAGGCCGCCCTCGTCGGCGGTCACTCGTACGCAGTAGTTGGGGTCTTTGCTGGTCTTTACCTGGTTGATGAGATCGCGCACGGCCAGTGCATGGAGTTGGCTGGCGCAGAATACAAGCGTCTTCTCGCGCTGGTGGATCATTCGCATGAACAGATTCACGCGATATCGTTCGCGTTCCATGATCTCGATGATCTTGTTGAAATCTTCCTCCGTATAGAGCCGCCCGGTTTGCACGTCTCCCTCAATCAGTTTGTCATCGGAAGTGTAGACGTATTCATCTAGGGTCGTTGAGATTTGCTTGACCTTGAATGGTGTCAGGAACCCGTCGTTAATGCCGTCTTTCAGGGAGTAGACATACAAGGGGTCGCCGAAATAGTTATAGGTGTCGATATTGTCGCGGCGTTTTGGAGTGGCGGTGAGTCCGAGTTGAACGGCGGGAGCGAAATAGTCGAGGATGGCGCGCCAGGTGCTCTCGTCGTTGGCGCCGCCGCGATGACATTCATCGATGACGATGAAGTCGAAAAAGTCCGGCGGATATTGGCCGAAATAGGGAGAAGGGTTGCCGTCCTTTGGTGGACCGCTCATAAAGGTCTGGAAGATCGTGAAAAAGAGGCTGGCGTTTTTGGGGACTTTGCCTTTTTTGCGGATGTCTTCCGGGTTGACTCGGACGAGTGCGTCCTCCGTGAACGCGGCGAATGAAGTGAAGTCGTTATATGCCTGGGTTGCGAGGGTATTTCGATCAGCCAGAAACAATATGCGCGGGCGGCGCGATGGTTCACCGGCGCGATTCCGTTCGGCTAGATTCCAGCGGGCGTTAAAGAGCTTCCAGGCAACTTGAAAAGCGATTGAAGTCTTGCCGGTTCCCGTGGCCAGGGTAAGCAGGAGGCGATCCTTGCCGGCGGCGATTGCCTCCAGCGCGCGGTTGACGGCGATCTCCTGATAAAAACGAATCGTCCAGCTTCCGCTTTTATCGGGAAATGATACGGCGGCGAAACGGTCGCGCCAGGCATTTGGCTCGACATGCGTAAGGTTCCATAGTTCGTCGGGGGTCGGGAAACTGGCGACATTGCCTTCCGCGCCCTCTTTCATATCGATGCGATAAATCCCCTGGCCGTTGGCGGCATAGGTGAAGCGGATGGCAAGCTTATGGGCATAGTCTTTGGCCTGCTGGACACCTTCGGTGAAAGGCGTGTCCCATGGCTTGGCCTCGATGACGGCGAGTTTCGTGTTGCGATAGACGAGGACGTAATCAGCGATCGATGGCTTGCCGCGGTGTCCGAGGCCTTCGATCCGGCCGAGGGTGATGACATACTCCCGGCGGATACTACTTTGGTCGATGATGCCCCAGCCGGCAGCTTTGAGGGCGGGGTCGATGTGCTCGGCTCGGGTTTCGGCTTCGTTCACGTCACTTCCCCTTTTCTGCGACCCGCTTTCCTTTTCCTTCCGGAACAACGCCTTGGTCTCTCATCCATTGCACTGCTGTGAAGAATTTCTCACGTTCAATCTTCCGCTTGTCCGGATGCCAATTTTCGCGAGATTCGAAAACGATTTGCTCAGCGGTGGGTTGTTTGCCATCCAGTAAGAGGTTGTTCCAGGCAGCATATACCGTCGCAACGATCTCCGCCTGCTGCACTGTCATCTTTAGCATCCATTGCAATAGGCGCTCGACATCCGCGCGGCGATCGCCGAGGGCAGTGTAGGTCTTATCGACGAGTCGTTTGAAGGCGCGAAGTTTCTGCACCCGGTATGCACCGCCCGCGACCTGCTTGAAGTCGAAGAAATTTGCCATCTTCGCACGATGTTCCACTTTCTTTAGGTGGTTGAAATCGTTAGGACCGGCGGCGTCCTTCACTGGATTACGCCCCAGATCGATTCCGAGCCGCGATTCCACCATTTGAGCAATTTTCTCAGCCTTGACGTGAGTAAAGCTCTCCTGCTTGTTGTTATCTTCGTGTAGTTGATATGCCATCGCGAGAATTCCAGCGTGCAAATCCGTGGTGGTGATTTTAGGAAGTGTCGCGGGAAAGGGAATGGCAACTGAAACAGTCTGAATAGATTTGCCAGTAGTTAGTTGGCCGCTGAACGCTTGATGTAGCAGCGACGTCTTCAGCTCGTCCAGCGCGGCGATCTTTCGCTCATAGAGCCTCGCGAGGCGTTGGGTTTTCTGGTTGAGTTCGTCAAGCTTGGCCGTGATTAGTTTTTGTTCGTTCAAGTCCGGGAATAAGAGCGTGATATTCCTCAAATCCCGGATGTTGATCTGCATCAGTGCTGCGCCGTAAGTTTTCTCACGGATCTGGCTTTGAAGTGGTCCAGAACTGATGACGTAGAAACCAAATTCCGGCGTGAGGAGCGATTGGTCAAAGCGGATGGGGACAATTCCTCTCGTGACGTTTGCGCCGACAAGTTCAGGCGACGCAATCGACACAACTCCGGTGTTACCTCGAACACAAAGTAGCAGTTCGCCTCCATGTAGGTCGGTTCTTTTATAGGCTGCCGCCAGCTTGGGATCGATTCGCTTCAGTCCACTAAGATGAACTACCTTCGTAGTCAAATCTGTTGGACGGACTACGGGCATACCGTCGAGGTATTCATCACCAGGCTGGACGACGCCGTAAGAAAGTGAGCAGTTGGCCTCCGTTACTTCTTCCAGCCTTTTCATGACCCAACTTTTGCCGCGTTGGGTGAAGACGGCTTGTAAATGACTTTCAAATAGAGCCCGGGCGTTTTGGAGGTTCTTCTCGGCGTTGGCTTTGGCGGTGGCGATGCCATCAAACGCTTCGTCGAGTGTACCGGCGATCCGCCGCTGTTCTACAAGCGACGGGACCGGAACTCTAATTCTTGCGATGTTGGGCAGATTTAATGACGGATATGCGTGATCTTGGATCATGTCCTGCGCGGAGATAGTCGCCAGGAAGTATAGAAGAAACTTCTGGTCAACCTCGGCCTTGTCTCCGACAATGGTCGCAAGGTGACTCGATACAAATCCGTCGACTCCAAGCATTACGCGATGATTCAGGAATGTCGATGCTCCGCTTTTCGGGAATAGGATTGTCCCTTTTGGAAATTGACGCAACCCCCGGATTCCCTGATCGTTCAAATAGTCGGTTGACTCGTGAACGCCACCAAATCGGACTCGGCCCACATCAGACGTTCTGAAAAAAGGATGAGTTCCGCCATTAAACAAATGCTCGGCTTGCGGTGCCGAGTTTCCCGCGCTGATTTCGGCAATTTCGCCAAGTGATTTGATCGTCCATCCCGCTTTCAAAGCAGCCCTCGGATGGTTTGCAGCACTTTCGCGCTCTCGGCGTCCAGCGACGCGATTTGGTCTATGATTTCCTCGGGGCTGCGGTGTGTTACTTCGTCGCCGCCATTCGGATTCTTCACGGAGAGGTCGAACGTCGTCGGGTCTATGGTCTTGGCGTCGACGCTCCAGGATTTAGGTGAGTCGGCGAAGGTTTTTTGCAGCGTGACGAATTCCTTAAGGTCGTTATCGTTGAGTGGGTTGGTCTTGCCGAGGTTACGGCCGGGGTCGAGTTGGTAGAACCAGATTTTGCGCGTCGGTGCCCCTTTCTCAAAGAACAGCACGACGGTTTTCACACCCGCGCCCTGGAAGGTGCCACCGGGACAGTCGAGCACGGAATGGAGATTGCAGCTTTCGAGCAGCAGTTTTCGCAGGCTTACGGACGCGTTGTCAGAGTTGGAAAGAAAGGTGTTCTTGATGACCACGCCGCCGCGTCCGCCGGCCTTGAGCATCTTGATGAAGTGCTGAAGGAAGAGGAAGGCGGTTTCGCTGGTGCGGATGGGGAAGTTTTGCTGGACCTCCCTGCGTTCCCCACTGCCGAAAGGGGGATTGGCGAGCACGATGTCGAAGCGGTCCTTTTCCTGAATGTCGGCGAGATTTTCGGTGAGGGTATTGGTGTGGATGATGTTGGGTGCTTCGATGCCGTGGAGGATCATGTTCATGATGGCAATCACATAGGCCAGGGACTTCTTTTCCTTGCCGACGAAAGTGCGGGTCTGGAGCGTCGTCAGGTCTTTGGTGGTGAGATTGCCTTTGGACAGAAAATCGAACGACTCGCAAAGAAAGCCGGCGGAGCCTACCGCGCCGTCATAAATCGTCTCGCCGATTTTCGGCTTGACGACCTGGACGATTGCGCGGATGAGCGGGCGTGGCGTGTAATACTCGCCGCCGTTGCGGCCGGCGTTGCCCATGTTCTTGATCTTGGCTTCGTAGAGGTGAGATAGTTCGTGTTTTTCGGTTTGGGAGCGGAAACGGAGGGCGTCGATGTGGTCGATGATTTCGCGGAGGTTGTAGCCGCTGGTGATCTTGTTTTTGATCTCGCCGAAAATCTGGCCGATCTTGTATTCGATGGTGTTAGGGCCGGTGGCTTTGGCGGTGAAACCGTGTAGGTAAGGGAAAAGTTTTTGGTTGACGAAGTCGCGGAGGTCGTCGCCGACAAGGGCGATGTTGTGATCGATTTTGCCGTCCTTGGCTTTCGGCGCGGCCCAGGTGTTCCAGCGGTAGGGATTGTCGAGGATGTGAGTGTATTTCTTGCGTTGGAGTTCCGCTTCGGTGGCTTTGTCTTGCTCGAGGCCGTCGAGGTATTTGAGGAAGAGGAGCCAGGATGTTTGTTCGGTGTAATCGAGTTCGGTGGTACAGCCGGCTTCCTGCCGGAGAACGTCGTCGATGTTCTTGAAGGCTTGTTCAAACATATTTATTGTCGCGGGGGATGTGGCGCAGAGGGCGAATATTCGATGAGTTTTCCATGAGTGTAGTGATTTTGTACAAGGAATCGGCCTTCAATGCCAATTGAAGAGAACCCACGGATAGTTCGACGGTGCTCACGACCCCTCAATACGGAAGAGAACCCACGGATGCTATCCGTGGGCTTGGGGGGAGTTTCATAGTTGAGATTTCAGAAGTTAATTCACCCCAGGGAGCGAGCTCCCTGGGCTTTGACTTAAGGAATCTCTCCCCCGCGAAGTGTGCAGGTCTCGGTATATGGCAATTTGTTGGATCGCTCCTTGGAGTAGATCGCAGAGAGCCCACGGATGCCATCCGTGGGCTTGTGCGGGGGGAATTCGGATTTGAGATTTTGGATTTCAGAAGTTAATTGGCCCTAGGGAGATACAAATCGCACGGGGAAACCCGGCGACCTGCGGTCGCCCGCTAANNCCCAGGGAGCGAGCTCCCTGGGCTTTGATTTGGGGAGATCGTGCCGACTGAAGTCGGCAAGCCGCGCTGGACGGGGGATTTTGTTGGGGTGGTGAACCCATGGATGCTATTTGTGGGCTTGGGTGGGGAATTTCATAGTTGAGATTTCAGAAGTTAATTCACCCCAGGGAGCGGTTCGACGTGGCTCACCGCAGGTCAAGCTCCCTGGGCTTTGGTTTGGGAGGTAGCTGTACGGCGAAGTCGGCACCTCGACGGTGCACGGTGGGTTGGGGGATTTCAGATTTTACGGTTGTCGCCATAGGTCAAATATGGTAGATTTGCCATAATGGGCGGAGGCGAAACGGTCGATCAAAAGAAGGAGAGGCCGATTCACTGGATTGGGAGCAGTCGGCAGGATCTTCGGGATTTTCCGGATGATGCGCGTCGCGATATCGGGTTAGCGCTTTTCTTTGCCCAGCGTGGGGAGAAGCATTCTTCGGCCAAGCCGCTTAAAGGGTTCAAGGGGGCAGGTGTCCTGGAGATTGTGGAGGATGATCGGGGTGACACATACCGCGCGGTCTATGCCGTGCGGTTCGCTGAAGCGATTTATGTGCTTCACGCGTTTAAGAAGAAGAGCAAAAGCGGCATCAAGACGCCGAGGCACGAATTGGATTTGATTGAGAGGCGTTTGAAGGCGGCCGAGTTGGACTATCAGCAGTGGCTTAAGGGAAAAAAATGATGAAAGCTCGACGGAAAAATAAAAAAGGGGCTGAACGCGAATCGGTGACTCGGGGCAGCGGCAACGTGTTCGCGGACCTCGGATTTGCGCGGAGTGAGGCGATTGACCTCAAGGTGAAGGCCGAACTTGCCATGCAGATTCACCACCAAATCGAGGAACTTGGCTTGACGCAGGTCAAAGCTGCGGGGCGGCTCGGGGTGAGTCAGCCGGATGTTTCGAAGCTGATGAATGGTCGTCACACCGGCTACTCGGTCGAGCGGCTTCTGGCGCTTCTTAACGCGCTGGAAGTGGACATCGACATTGTGGTTCGGCCGAAGCATCATGGGCGTACTCTCCGCCGGGGCGTCGTGCGGGTTATGGAAGCGGCTATTGCTTGAGGGATTGGGGATTTAGTGGGTGAGGCCGAGGCGGCGTCTTCATGCCCTGGCTTTGCGTCGTTTCTTTGTTAGGCCGAGTTCGCGTTTCACTTGTTCCAGCGAGGTTCTTGGCGAGCCCGCCTGGCGTTTTTTGGACTCTTTCATGATTCTTGAGAGGCCGGCATCTTCGGCTAATTCTTCTAGTCGACGATATTCTTCCACCGGCAGGATTACAAATTTTTCGCCGTTTCCCCGCGTCCATGTTTCGTGTTTGATTGAGCCCATGGCAGTTCCTTTAATCGTATGCTTCCGAACGATGCACGATTCTGTAAATGATAATCATTGATCCCGCGACCTCGAACAGAACTCGCCAGTCTCCGACACGGAGTCGAAGTCCAGGGGTGTAATGCACGAGCCGTTTCACGTTACCGGCAAGGTCATCTTGCATCGCGTGGATCTTTCGCATGATGCGCCGGGTTATCTCCGGCGAGAGCCTTTTGAGATCGTCTCGCGCTTCGGGCAAAAAGTCTATCTCATATCGCACGATTATCCCACCTTTGGCTCGTATGTTTCGTGCCGGGCGCAGATGTATGGCGAGTCATTCATGGATGTTGAGATTTTGTACAGGGAGTGACGTGACAATGCGAATTGAAGAAACCCACGGATGGTTCGACGGTGCTCACGACCCCTCAATATGGAAGAGAACCCACGGATGCTATCCGTGGGCTTGTGCGGGGGGAATTTCATAGTTGAGATTTCAGAAGTGAATTCACCCCAGGGAGCGAGCTCCCTGGGCTTTGATTTGGGAGTTTCCCGCTCGCTGACGCGGGCGGGCTGCGCTGGGGGGTGGAAAAGTCGCGGGATTGGTGATTCCCTCCTTTGCGTTTGTGGGTACGATTGTCTTCACTTTGGAGATTCCTCTTTACATTGTCTATTTGCTCGTTGGGCCTGCGTTTTGGGTTTTGATTTGGGTTTTGATGGGGTCTAGTCGGCGGGGGATGAATCTGCTCGGGAAAACGGCGGGGGCGATTCCGGAGCCTGGGCCGCGGGTTACTGTGATCGTGCCGGCTAAGGATGAGGGGGAGCGGATTCGGGGGTGTTTGTCATCTATATTGGCTCAGGATTATTCGCGGTTTAGCGTTTTGGCTGTGGATGATCGGAGTGAGGATGGGACCGGGCGGGTGATGGATGAGATGGCGGCGGGGGATTCGCGGTTGCGGGTTTTGCATATTGAGGAGTTGCCAGCCGGGTGGACGGGGAAGAACAATGCGCTGTATCGGGCGGCGGCGCGGGCGGAGGGGGAGTGGTTATTGTTTATTGATTCGGATGTGATTTTGGAGCCGGCTGCGCTTTCGACGACTTTGCGGGTTGCGATTGGGAGGCGGTATGACTTGTTGAGTTTGATTTTGAGACATGAGACGCGCGGGGTGTGGGAGGGGGCGATTGTGCCACTGGCTTCGACGGCGATTGGGGCGGCGCATTTCATCGGGCTTAGCAATTCGGATTCGAATGATTACTACTTTGGGAATGGACAGTTCATGCTGTTTGATCGGAAGAAATATGATTTGATCGGGGGGCATGAAGCGGTGAGGACGGAATTTAATGAGGACATGGCGTTGGTGAGGGTGATGAAGCGGGCGGGGCTTCGGCCGCGGATTGCCTGGGGGGAGAGGATGGGGCGAGTGCGGATGTATGATTCTTTGGGGAGCATTATGCGGGGATGGAGCCGAATATTTTATGGGTCTAGCAGTGGGTCGCCTTGGCGGAGTTTGCTGGTGATGCTGGTGATTTTGGTGGGTGGTTATTCTTGTTTGGGGGCGCTGGGGTGGGGGATTTTTGCGGGGGTGCATCATGTTGGGATTTGGGATGGGAAGCCTTGGCTGGTGTTGGCGGGGATTCATTGGGTTTTGATGACGGTGCAGATTGGGGTGATGTATCGGTGGATGGGGGCTAGGGCTGCTTATGCGGCGGCGTTTTTGGTGACGGGGTTGTTTGTGCTGGTGATTTTGGGGTGGGCGGTTTGGATGTGTTTTACGGGGAGGGTTAATTGGAGGGGGACGAAGTATTCGCACAAGATAGAGGGATCTGCGGGTGCGGCGGGATGAGAAGAGTAGAAGAGGAAGATTTTTTTCGTTGCGGTGTTGGTGACGATTTGAGGGCGGGGGCTCGAATATAACGGGCGTGGCCGCTGTTGATGGTGCTGGCTTGCCTGATGGGATTTTTGTGGGCCTTTTGCTTGTGGCTGGGAGGATGAGTGCTGCCTTTGGCGACTGTTGTTAAGGAATGGGTTGGAATTTCTTTGGCGTTTTACGCGCTGCTATTGGGGGGGTGTAATGAGTTTGATGTTGTTAATTCTACTGTGCCTTATATTGGGTATCAGCGGACTTCGGGGGTGGCTTATGGGGAATTGGGGCGGCAGAAGTTGGATGTTTATGTGCCGGAGCATGTGAAGGGGACGATGGGGGTTGTCGTGTTTTTTTATGGGGGGGATTGGCAGAATGGGGAGCGGGGGAATTATCGGTTTGTGGCGCAGGGGATTGTTTCGCAGGGGTTCATTGCGGTGATGCCGGACTATCGGCTTTGGCCGGGGGTTACGTTTCCGGCGTTTGTGGAGGATGGGGCATTGGCGGTGAAGTGGGTGCATGAGAATATTGCGCGGTTTGGCGGGGATCCGAATCGGATTTTTCTGGCGGGGCATTCAGCGGGTGGGCATATTGCGGCGCTGCTTACTTTGGATGGGCGGTATTTGAAGGGGGTGGGATTGGATCGGGGTGTGATTCGGGCGACGGCGGGGNNTATGATTTTGTGCCTTCGGAGGGGGACCGTGGGGTGTTTGGGATGGGGGTGGCTGATGTGAAGCCGCCTGAGGAGATTGAGCCTATTCGGTTTGTGGATGGGTTGGAGCCGCCTATGGTTTTGATCCAGGGATTGGCGGATCGGACGGTGGATTCGGGGAATGCGGTGAGGCTGGCGGAGCGGATTCGGGAGAAGGGTGGGCGGGTGAAGCTGATTACTTATCCGGGGGTGGGGCATGTGGGGTTGGTGCTTTCGATGGCGAATGCGTTTCGGTGGATTGCGCCTACGCTGACGGATATGGGGGATTATTTTCGGGAAGAGAGTTTGCGTGATTCAAAGAAAATAGAATGAGAATTGGAAGATTTTTTTCGGTTGCGGTGTTGGTGACGATTGAGATCGCTTGCTCGAATATAACGGTCGCGGGCGCTGTTGGAGATGCCGGCTGGCCTGTTTTGCTTTTTGGGCGGGCCATTTGCTAGCAAGCGGGGAGGGTGTCGCATTTTTTTGTGAGCGTCCATTGATGGATGAAGGTTTAGCGGATGGATGATCGCGAATTATTGGCGGCGTTTGTTTCCGGGGGGTCGGAGGAGGTGTTTGCGCGGATTGTTCGGGGGAATATTGATTTGGTTTATTCGGCGGCGCGGCGGCAGGTGGGGGATTCTCATTTGGCGGAGGATGTGACGCAGGCGGTGTTNNGGCGCGGAGCGTGCGGGGGCCGGTGGCGGGGTGGTTGTTGACGGCGACACGGTTTGCTTGTCGGGATGCGCGGAAGCTGGCGGCGCGGCGGGAATATCATGAAAGGCGGGCGGCGATGATGCGGAAGGAGATGGTGGTCCTGGCGGAGGAGCCGACGTGGGAGATGTATGCGCCGATTTTGGATGAGGCGATTGGGCGGCTGAAGCAGTCGGATCGGGAAGCGGTGGCGCTGCGGTATTTTCGCGGGTTGAGTTTANNAGAGGAAGTGGGGGCGCAGCTGGGGATTCATGCGAAGGCTGCGGAGAAGCGGGTGGGGCGGGCGGTCGGGCGATTGCGGGAGATATTAGCGGATCGGGGGGCGGGTGTGCCCGAGGCTGAATTGACATCGCAGATGTTGGAGCGGGGGACGGAGGCTGCGCCGGCGGCGTTGTCGGCGGCGATTTTGGTTTCCGGGTGGTCGGTGGCGAAGGGGACGCTTGTTAGCGCGATTTCACGAAAGGCGGGTCAGGCTATGTACTGGACGAAGGCGAAGATTGCGGCGGCTGTGATTGCGACGGTGACGGTTGCGGGAGCGGGAACCGGGACGGTGCTTTCGCTGGCGGATGGGACGAAGAGTGTGGCGCCTGGGCCGATGGTTTTGGCTCCCGCTGTTGTTGCGCCGGTGGTGCTGGCGGCTGCGAGTGGGCCGACGGTGGCTTCGATGCCGCCGGTTGTGGTGAAGACTGAGCCGCAGGCAGGGGCGATGGGAGTGGATTCGGGGACGAAGGAGATTCGGGTGACGTTTAGCAAGGAGATGCGGGATGGGGATTGGAGTTGGGTGCAGATTTCAGATCAGACGTTTCCGAAGATGAATGGGAAGATTCGGTATTTGGAGGATCATAAGACGTGTGTGTTGCCGGTGACGCTTCAGCCGAACCAGACTTATGTGATCTGGTTGAATCAGGGGCAGTTTATGGCGTTTCAGGATATGGGTGGGCATAAGAGCGTGCCGTATTTGCTGGTGTTTCAGACGGGTGGGTAAACTTTACTTAGGGGGGGTCGGATCGTATAGTCGGTTCCGTCGCCGCAGGTGTTGTAACTGCCGCTGCCTGACGGAGTTCTTCCAATGACGGAACAGAATTCGGCCCCTGCTCCTGATATCAATTCTGAGACGTTCCTCCCCCAATCCACGGTGCTGATCGTCGATGATAATCCGCAAAATGTTGAGTTGTTGCAGGCTTTTCTGGAGAGCTTGCCGGTCAAGATTGTTACGGCTGCGGATGGCGTGGAGGCATTGGAGAAAGTGGCGGCGTTTAAGCCTGATTTGATACTACTAGATATTATGATGCCGCGGATGAGCGGGTTTCAGGTTTGTAAGCGGGTCAAAGGGGATGCGAAGACGAAGGATATTCAGGTTTTGATGGTCACCGCGCTGAATGAGCTTGGGGATATTGAGCAGGCTACGGAGTGCGGGACGGACGATTTTGTGAGCAAGCCTGTGAATAAGTTTGAACTATTGACGCGGGTGAAGAGTTTATTGCGGGTTCGGCATTTGAAGGGGGAGTTGGAACGGGCATTGACGTATTTGAATGAGATCGAGCAGGATGACGAGGCGAGGTGAGGATGCTGGTGAGCATGCGATGGAGCGCAGCGGTTTTTTCCTTTCTCTTGTTTTTGGCGGTTGTGCCGGGATGGGGGCAGACTTCGCAGCCGGTGGAGTCCTCGGGAGGTGGGGAATTACTACAGAGTAAAGCGGCGATGCCTGGGTATGGGGTGGAGGCGTACCGGATCGTTACCGGGCCGGATGAGATTATTTCGGTTTTGCGGAATGGGGCGGTGGTGATTTGTAAGCGGGTGGCTTCGCCGGTGGCGGCTGTTCGCGGGTATTGCCAGACGGGCGGGGTTTATGAGGGGCCGTGGCTGGGCGGGGGATTGAGTCATTTGCTTGAGCATCTGGTTGCGGGCGGTAGCAGCGAGCGGCGGACGGAGACGGAGAATAAGGCGCTGCTGCAGCATATCGGGAACGATTCCAACGCTTATACCACTTACGATCACACGGCTTTTTTTGTGAATACGACGACGGCGCATTTTGCGCAGGCGGCGGATTTGGTGACGGGGTGGATGCTTGGGGCGAAGATCACCTATGCGGAATATACGCGGGAATATCAGGTGGTGCAGCGGGAGTTGGAGCGGAACAAGGGGAATCCGGATTTCGTTTTTTATCAGTTGATGCAGGAGAATCGGTATCAGGTGAGTCCGGCGCGGGTGCCGGTGATTGGGTATCAGGAGGTGATTCAGGGTTTGTCGCGGGACGATGTGTACAGCTATTACAAGCTGGCGTATCAGCCGAACAACATGATTTTTTCGGTGGCGGCGAATCTGGATCCAGAGGAGATGCTGAAGACGATGCGGGGGTATTTGGCGGATGCGAAGCCGGGGCGGGCGTTTTCGCATGACATCGCGGCTGAGCCGCCGGTGCTGGCGCCGCGGACTGTGGTGGCGACGTTTCCACATCTTGGCGAGGCGCGGCTGAACCTGGCGTTTCCATCGGTGAAGGAATCGGATCCGCAGATGTATGCGCTGGATTTGCTGGCGGAGATTTTGGGGGGTGGGGAGAGCTCGATTCTGGTTGAGGATATGCGGGATAAGAGGCAGCTTGTTAATGGTCTGGCTTGCGAGGATGACACGCCGACGTATGTGATGGGATCGTTTGATATTGAGATGCAGCTTGATGCGGACAAGGTGGGTGCGGCGACGGACGCGGTGCTTGAGGACATCGAGAAGATCAAGGCGGATGGGGTGGATGAGGATCGGGTGCGGCGGGCGGCGGCGGCGATCAAGATTGGGCACCTGAAGCAGTTGCAGACATCGCAGGATGTGGCGGCGACGATGGGACTGGATTTTATGGGGACGGGGGATGCGCATTTCAGCGATGAATATGTGAAGCGGATCGGGGCGGTGACGGCGCAGCAGGTGCGGGATGCGGCGCGGGAATATCTGGATCGAGGGAAGCTGCTGACGACGGTGTTGTTTCCGCGCGAGGCGGTGGGGACGGCGGGATTGCCGAAGGCGGAGGATTTGATGCGCGCCTCGGCGACGACGATGGCGTCGGCGGGTGGGAGCGAAGAGGCATCGAGCGCGATTACGAAGACGGTGCTGGATAATGGACTCGTGGTTTTGCATCGGCGGATCACGACTACGCCGCTGATTAACATCAATATGTTTGCGCTGGGCGGGGTGACGGCGGAGAATGCGGCGAACAATGGGATCGGGCAACTGGCGATGGCGATGTTGCCGCGCGGGACGGAGA
Organism: Phycisphaerales bacterium; assembly: GCA_003153655.1. Taxonomy (GTDB): domain Bacteria; phylum Planctomycetota; class Phycisphaerae; order Tepidisphaerales; family Tepidisphaeraceae; genus PALSA-1353. The sequence goes on along the minus strand of PMAK01000074.1, from coordinate 9,327 downwards.
CGCGGTCGGCGGAGCAGATCTCGGATTTCTTCGATCTGACGGGTGGGGATTTGAAGACGACGTGCGGGAATAACACGTGGTATTGGAACGTGACGTGCACGCGGGATGATTTTGCCAAGACGATGGAAGTGTATGCGGATGTGGTGAATCATCCGGCGTTTGCGGGGCCGGAGATTGCGGAGACGAAGACGCATCTGCTGGCGGCGATCGCGGGGCAGGATGCTTCGTGGAATGGGCAGGCGTTTCGGTATTTCAAGCAGCAGTTTTTTGGGCCGAAGAATTCGCCTTATCAGTTTACGCCGCTGGGAAGCAAGGAGAATGTTTCAAAGTTTGGCGCGGATGATGTGAAGGGTTGGTATCAGAAGACGATTTTGACGGCGCCGCGGGTGATCGCGATTTTTGGGGATGTGGATAACGAGACCGCGGTGGCGATGGCGAAGCAGTATTTCAGCGGGGGACAATTGACTGCGGCGCCGACTGAAGATCAGACACTTAATAAAGTGGCCCCTTCGACAGGCTCAGGGCCGGCGATATCGCCGGGAAGGCCGACGGTTGTGGTGGATCGGGTGGCGGTGCAGAAGACGGATCAGGAATTAGCGGGCGTGGTGATTGGGTTTGATTCGGATAGCCGAATTGGGGAGCCGAGCGAGGCGGGGTTGATTGTGGCGCAATGTTTGACGGGTGGGTATGGATATCCGACGGGTTATATTTTTGAGACGCTGCGCGGGCAGGGGTGGTCTTATGAGGCGGCTTCGCAGAATGTTCCGGGGCGCGGGGCGGGGCTGGATGGAAATTTTATGGTGTATGCGGCTTGCGATCCGCGGAATGTGAACAAGGTGACGGACGCGATACTACTGAATATGGCGCGGCTGCAGGGGACTGAGGCGGACATTCAGGTGGACTGGTTTACGCGGTGCAAGGAGATGGTGACGACGGCGTATGCGCTGGAGACGGAGACGCCGGAGGAACAGGCGCAGATCGCGGCGACGGAGGAGTTGTTTGGATTGGGGTATGATTATCATGTCGGGTTCAGCGATCGGATTAATGCGGTGACGCTTGGGCAGGTGCAGGATTTGGCGCGGACGCGGCTGTCGCATTGTCTGGTGACGGTTTGCACGCCGGCGCCGGAACTGGTGAAGATTCAGGCGGGTGCGAATGTGTATGATTCGTTTCCGGCGATTGATCTGACGCCGCGTGGGGTGCGGCATGATGTTGGGGGAAAATAGCGAGATTCCTTTGCACGATCAGACGACGACCATCGAGAAGTTTTTGGAAGCGGCGGCGGCGAAGCAGCCTACGCCTGGGGGCGGGAGTGTCTCGGCACTTGCCGGGGCGCTGGCGGCTTCGATGGGGGAGATGGTTGTTAATTATAGCATCGGGAAGAAGGGGCTTGAGGCGCATGTGGGGCAGTTGCGGGAGGCTTTGAGCGTGCTGCATCGGGGGCGGGAAATGATGATGGGTTTTTTGGCTGAGGATCAGGCGGCTTATGAGGCGCTGACGGCGGCTCGGAAGTTGCCGGCGGGTGCGGTTGGTCGGGAATCGGGGATTGCCGCGGCTTCGCTGCTTTGTATTCAGGTGCCGGAGTCGATGGCGATTACGGCGGTGGAGATTCTTGGGGTTGCGGATTCGATCGTGGAGATCGTGAATAAATATCTGCTGTCGGACCTGGCGGTTTGCTGTGAACTGGCGATGGCGACGACGCGGACGGCGGTTTATAACGTGCGGGTGAATTTGGCGGATTTGGATGGGGAGAAGAGGAAGAGGATTGAGGAGACTTGTGAGAGGCTCGTTGGCCGGGCTACTGGGATTATTCGGCGGGTGATTCCTCGGATTTGGGAGCGGGTTTCTTCGACTTGAGGAAATAAGATTTGACCGCGAAGGCGCGAAGGGCGCGAAGACAGACGCGAAGAAATGTAGTATTGCCACAGATGGAAATCAGATGCACACAGATGAGAAAATCCTGATTGGATAGGGCAATGAGCGATTCGACTAGAGAAAATTCTTCTGCGGCGGGGCGGCCTTATTTGAGCGTGATGTTTGCTTGTTGCTCGGTTTATCAGAGAATTTATCGGAATGCGGAGGGGTCGGCTTATTGCGGGCGGTGTCCTAAGTGCGGTAAGCCTGTGAAGTTTGAGGTTGGGTCGGGGGGAACGGATGTCCGGCAGTTTGTTGTTTATTGAGACATGGAGGTTGGTATGAACGCTAGCACATCGGGAAAGCCGGCTGGGTATGCGATCGCGAAGGCGGAGGGGAAGTGCCATGTTTGCGGGAAGGTTGTGGAGCCGGGGGAGAAATTGATGGCGGCGCTGCGGGAGACGCCTTTGGCGCTGGAGCGGTTGGATGTTTGTATGGGGTGCTGGGAGAGTTTTGATAAAGCCGGTTTATTGGGGTTTTGGCAGAATACATTGCTTCCATCCACGGCGCGGCGGGCGATGTTTGTGGATGATGATGTGTTGTGTGAGCTCTTTGAACGGCTGGCGGAGACGGAGGAGCAGGGAAAAATATATTTCCGGTTTGTGCTGGGGCTGATCTTGATGCGGAAGCGGCGGATTGTTTATGAATCGACGCGGCATGAAGGGGAGAAGGAAATCTGGTCGATGCGGTTCAAGGGGCGCGAAGACAAAATGGATCTGGTGAATCCGCGGCTGGATGAGCAGAAGGTGGGCGAGGTCAGCCAGCAACTTGGTGAGATTCTTAACGGGGATTTATGAAGCTTGGCGCGGCGATCCTTTTGGCGACGGCGATTGGCATGGGGGCGATTGGCATGGGGGCGCTGGGATTAGGGGCGCTGGGATTGGTCGGATGCAGTTCGCCAGCGCCGGCGGAAGTGGGATATTTTGGGGATACGCTGACATTGCCGCAATTGGTTGAGCGGGTGAATCAGAACAATGACAAGCTGCCGACGCTTTGGGCGCGGGAGAAATTTGAAGCGGAGATTGTCGATCGGAAGAAGAACAAGACGAATCGGATTGATGGGTATGGGAACCTACTGTTCACCGGGCCGAATCAGATGAAGCTGACGGCCAAGAACGAGGTGGCGGATTTGTTTGAGATGGGGTCGGATGGGGCGCGGTTCTGGTTGTGGGAGAAGCATGACCAGGTCTTTTGGTGGGGGAAATACGCTGATCTGGACAAGGTGGATGCGGCGGAGATTCCGGTGCGGCCGGACATGGTGATGGAAGTGCTGGGGATTCGGCCGCTGGATTCGGATTTGCTGAAACAGCCGTCGCCGGTGCTGCGATTTAATAGCGCATCGGATGCGTACATGGTTGATTGGCAGATTCAGACGGCGGATCACTGGGCGGTGATGAAGGAGATCTGGTACGACCGGCAGACATTGCTGCCGAACCGGGTGGTGCTGTTTGATGCGAAGGGGCGGGTGGCGTTGTGGGCGCGGCTGTCGAATTTTGCGGGTGTGGAGACGGCGAATGTTGGGCGGGATCAATGGCCGTCGGTGGCGACACATTACGAATTGTTTTTTCCGCTGTCGGGCACGACAATGACGTTTGACCTGAGCGACATGAGTTTGTCGCATAACGGATTTCCGAACGCGGTAACGTATCGTATGCCGGACCCGTCGAAGCTTGGCGACTCGGGGGTTAGGGTAAACAGAATCGATGAAGAAAGCGTCCGTTAAGATCCTGGCGTGGGTGATTGTGTTGTTGTCGCCGCTTGCGTTGAACGCGATACCTTCGCTGGGCGCTGCGCCTGCGCTATCGATCGTTCCCGCGCCAAAGCAGCGGGATTTGATGGCGGAGGGGAGCGACAATCATTTCTGGGTTGCGCATGTGGGGAAGGCCCCGGATGGGAATTATGCGCAGACGACGATTGTGTGGCGGCCGCGCTGGTCGGGGAATGATGAATGGTCGCCGATGCCGTCGGTTGCGCAGCGGGTGATCAGCGTTGCGACGAGCAATGATGAGTTGCTGCTGGTTTTGCAGAACGGGCAGTGGGAGATTGCGGATGGGCCGGATATTCGGACGGGCCCGACGCCGCCGCAGGGCGATGTGATGCTGGCGATTGCGAGCGATCAGGAAGCGGTGTGGGCGGTGGTGCATGGGTGGGTTACGCCGCCGGCTAGTACACAAGGGATTGCGGGAGCAAATACGGGGGCGATTTCGGCGGCGATTTCGGCGGCGACTTTGCCGACGACGGAGCCCGGCACGCAGGCGGTTGAGCCGCGGCTGGTGGTTTGTCATTTTGTGGATGGGAAATGGATTGATGCGCATGCGCTGCCGGATGGTGTGACGGACGATCCGGCGCAGATGTCTTTGGCGGTGGTGAAGCAGTTGCCGATGCTGGCGTGGCGGAATAGCGAGGGGCGGATCAGCGTGAGTTCGCTGACGGCGCAGAATGAATGGACGCGGGCGGCGATTGTGATGGGTCCGGCGGAGCTGGATAATTTTAAGCTGCTGGCGATTAATGAACGGGCGGTGCTTTGGCTGGCGGGCGCGCTGCCGACGAGCCGGCCGACGACGCGGCCTTCGGGGGATGAGGCGGGGGTGGTGCTGGTGGGGGATGATTTTGCGAAGCGGTTGCCGCTGGAGATTCCGGCGACGCTGCCGTCGAATGTGGGGTCGCAGACATTGGTGGAGGCGTTCGGGAATTTGCGATGGATTGCGTATGCGGGGGATCAGCAGGTTGAGCAGGATTTCAGCTTGCAGGCGTTTCCGGATTCTTTTCCGGCGGCGACGAAGATGAGCGTTGTGGCGAATCCGAAACCGGCGGCGATTCCGCTGATGCCGTGGATATTGGGGGATGCGGTTTTGGTGGTTGTCGCGGCGATCGCGGGAGTGAGGCAGCGGCAGCTATCGATATTGATGACGACGCCGGTCGCGGCGGAGGTGCCGGAGATTAAGTCACGGCTTGCGCCGCTGGGCGTGCGGTTTGTGGCGGGATTGATTGATCTGGCTCCGATATTGGCGGTGGTGGCGATTATTCATCCGGCGAATCCGTCGAATCCGCTGGCGAGCGTTGATGCGAAATCTTTGCAGAGTTTAACGGAACTGGCGACGTTGTCGTATCTGCTGCACACGCTGGTGGCGGAAGTGATTTGCGGGCAGAGCTTGGGGAAGATGGCGTTTGGATTGAAGGTGGTGGGGCCGGATGGGGGGACGCCGACGCGGTTGGCGCTGGTGCTTAGGAATTTGTTGCGGGTGGTGGATGTTGCGCTGGCGTTGCCGCTGGTGACGGTGTTGATATCGCCGCTGAGGCAGCGGGTTGGGGATATGGTTGCGGGGACTGTTGTTGTGGCGCCGGAGGGGGATGGGGAGGAGGCGGGGTGATTGGCGGGACCATTTTACCGCCCGCGAGTACGCTAGAGATCGCGGAGGACGCGGAGAAGAGTTTTTGGCCACGGATGGAAATTAGAAGGACACAGATGAAAGACGGCGCAAGATTACTTGTTAAACGCGAAGACTGATGTGCGATCGTTGACATTTTTGATAAGAATGATGTGTCCGTTGGTGAAGACGAATTGCAGTTCTGAGCCGCCCTTGATTTTTTTCATATCATAGTGATCAAGCGTCTCGCCACGGACGGCTAAGTCTGTTCCGAGGTCGACAATCGGGTACTTCGCGTCGATATCAGCTGCTTCAGTGGATTGCGGAGGAGCGGTGCAGATGCGCCAAAAAATGATTCCGGGTTCGAAGTAGAGGCGATGCCAAACGCCATTGAATCGCAGGAACAAAACATTTACTCCATCCTTCATCTCGCCGCGATACCAGTATTGCTGGCATAGGAGTTCCTCGCAGATCGCACCGGCTAGCTCTGGTGGTTGACCGTTGATCTCCGGGGAATCGATCATGGTGACCTAAAAGATCATGCTGTTTGAGGTCCTTTGAAACGAACTAAAGCGAACACGCCACGATCGGTTCGTCGTCCGCGCTGGAATGCAGCCAGCGGCGGCCGTCTAACTCGATCAAGTCCATCGCGGCTTTGGGGCCCCAGGTGTTGGGGGCGTATTGTTGTGGGGGCGTGCTGCTTTTTGCCCAGGCTTCTTCTATTGGGTCGATGACTTGCCAGGCGGCTTCGGCTTCGTCGCCTCTTATGAAGAGGGTTTGATCGCCTAGCAGGGAATCATATAGGAGGCGTTCGTAGGCTTCGGGGGGTTCGGCTTTGAAGGTGGTTTTGTAGAGGAAATCCAAGGCGACGGATTTGATGGCCATTTGGCCGCCGGGGACTTTTGCGTTTAATCGCCAACTGATTCCTTCTTCGGGTTGGACGCGGATGACGAGGTCGTTGGGGTAGACGGCGTCGGATTTTTTCTGGAAGAGGGTCAGCGGCGGGGAGCGGAAACGGACGACGATTTCGCTGAGTTTTTCGGGGAGGCATTTGCCGGTGCGGAGATAGAAGGGCATGCCGCTCCATCGCCAGTTGTCGATGAAGAGTTTGATGGCGGAGAAGGTTTCGGTGCGTGAGCCGGGGGCTACGCCGCGGGCTTTTGTATAGCCGGGCGTGGGTTTCATGCCGGTTTTGTCTTTGTATTGGCCGGGTCCGTATTGGCCACGGATGGCGTGGGTGTCGGTGAGGCGCGCTTCCATCTGGCGGACGGATTTGTAGACCTTCACTTTTTCGTCGCGGATGCTGATGGAATCGAGAGCTGCGGGGGGTTCCATCGCGACGAGGGCCATGAGCTGGAACATGTGGTTTTGGATCATGTCGCGGGTGGCGCCGCTTTTGTCGTAGTAGCCGGCGCGGTCGTCGGCGCTGAGGGTTTCGCTGACGGTGATCTGGACGTGGTCGATGTATTTGTAATTCCAGATCGGCTCGAAGATGGAATTGGCGAAACGCATGACCAAGAGGTTTTGGACGGTTTCCTTGCCGAGGTAGTGGTCGATGCGGAAGACCTGCTGTTCCTCGAAATATTGGTGGAGGACGGCGTTGAGATGTTTGGCGGTTTGGAGATCTCGGCCGAAGGGTTTTTCGATGATGATGCGCTCAAAGCCGGAGGAAGTGTCGGCTTTGGATTTCAGGCGTTCGCCTAATCGGGTGATGATTCCTTCGAAGACTTCGGGGGGCGTGGAGATGTAGAAGAGACGGTTGCCGCCGGTTTCGTGGGATTTATCCAGTTCTTTGAGCTTGGTTGCGAGGCGTGCGTGATCTTCGGCGGAGTCGTATGCGCCGGAGACGTAGTAGATGTTTTTCTCCATGCGCTTCCAGACGGATTCATCGATGGGCTGGCGGCGGGCGTGTTTTTTGATGGCGTCGTAGCAGTCTTTTCGGTATTGGTCGTCGGTGAGAGGCGTGCCGTCTTTTTTCTCTTTGGAACGGGCATAGCCGACGAGCACGAATTTGTCGGAGACGAGTTTCTCGCGGCAGAGTTCGTAGACGGCGGGGATGAGCTTGAGCTGGGCGAGATCGCCGGAAGCGCCGAAGATTACGATTGCGCAGGGGACTGGGTTGGGCATGGTTGGAGTTTAACTTTGGGGGGAGGGGAAGGCAAAATATGTAATAGGGTGATTTCTATTTGTTGAAGAAGAGGACGTCTTGGTAATTAATGACGAAGTTTATCGTTACGGGGTTTGTGGCGATTGAGGTCGCTTACTCGAATAAAACGGGCGCCGGCGATGCGGGAGGTGGTGGCTGGCCTGAAAAAGTTCTGGACTTCCTTTTGCCGCCGAAGAGGGAGGGATTATTGCTGCCTTCGGCGACTGTTGCAAAGGATTTTCGAGCACGTGCTCGACCTCAACCGTCACAAGACAGCCTCCGCTTGTCCGACCTCCGCTTAGGGGCTGCTGCAATATATTCGGGCCGGTTGGCTGAGGCGGGGTCATTCCGATTGTCATCGGTTTTTGATTATAATCCTGCCATGCGTGATCCACGACTTGCGAAATTGGCGGAAGTGTTGGTGAATTACAGCGTCGGGGTGAAGCGGGGGCAGCTGGTGCGGATCAATGGGCCGAGTGTTTCTGAGGCGCTGGTGGTGGAGATATATCGGGAGGTGGTGAAGGCTGGGGGGCATCCGATGGTGAGGATGGGGCCGGAGGAGACTTCGGAGATTTTTTTCAAGAACGCGTCTGAAGAGCAATTGGCGTATTTGAATCCGGTTGCGAAATTTGAGATTGAGACGATCGACTGCTCGATCGGCATCTGGGCGGATGAAAATACCAAGGCGCTGACGAACTGCGATCCAAAACGGATGGCGAAGAACAGCGCGGCGCGTAGGCCGATCTCGGATATTTTTATGAAGCGGGCGTCGGAGGGGAAATTACGATGGAGCGGGACGCAGTTTCCGTGTCAGGCGAGCGCGCAGGATGCGGAGATGTCTTTGGCGGAGTATGAGGATTTTGTTTTCGGGGCGGGATTATTGGATAAGCCGGACCCGGTGGCGGCGTGGAAACAGGTTTCGCAGCGGCAGAAGAAGCTGGCGGATTTTTTGAATGGGAAGTCGGATTATCGCGTTGTGGCGGCCAATGGGACGGATATCCGGATGTCGGTTGCGGGGAAGAAATGGATCAATTGCGATGGGCATGAGAATTTTCCGGATGGAGAAGTGTTTACCGGTCCGGTGATTGAAAGTGTGAACGGGGTGGTGCAGTTCAGCTTTCCGGCGGTGCATGGTGGACGGGAGGTGGAAGATGTGCGGCTGAAATTCCGCGATGGGAAAGTGGTGGAGGCGTCGGCATCCAAGGGAGAAGAGTTTTTGATTTCCATGCTGGATATGGATGCGGGGAGCCGATTTTTGGGGGAGTGCGCGATCGGGACGAATTACAATATCACGCGATATACGAAAAACACTCTGTTCGATGAGAAGATCGGCGGGACGGTGCATTTTGCGCTCGGGGCGGGATATCCGGAAACGGGGAACAGCAATCAGAGCGGGTTGCATTGGGATATGGTGGTGGATCTGCGCAAAGGGGGATATGCGGAAATTGATGGGGTGAAGGTGAGCGAGAATGGGCGGTTTACGCGGGAGGAATTTCCGGGGTAATGTGCAATGGTGGTATAATGTTATTGAGGACGAAACCATATGACGATACGCTTGAAAACTGCGATCGAGCAATTGAACTCTGAGGAGCTTGAACAGGTGACCGCCTTGGCGGAATCGCTGGCGCGGCGCAAAATTGAAGATGACGCCGGCAAGAAACTTAGCCTGGCATGGGTAGGATGTCTCGCTGATGCCGCGGAGAAATCGGGAGTGGAGGCGGCTCATCGCGCCAACGAGATTCGGTTGGGTTTGCTCTCAAAGAGACCGAGCAAGTGAAATATCTCATCGATGCAAATGTATGGCTGGAGGCGATTCTGGGGCGTGCGCATTGTGAAGAGGTAGTGGGGATGTTGGCGCAAATTCCGGCGGGGGTTTTGGCGACCACCGATTTCGTTTTA
>PMAK01000217.1 GCA_003153655.1 Phycisphaerales bacterium | reverse complement strand
TTCATGTGCGCGGATACAAGGAGGAGGGGACGATCACGACGCCGTTTGATATGGCGGTGCTGAATGATATGGATCGGTTTCATCTGGTTTTGGATGTGATCGATCGATTGCCGCAGTTGAAGGGGAGGGGCGATTATCTGAAGCAGGATATTCACGACAAGCTGATCGAGCATAAGCGGTACATTTACGAATACGGGGAAGACATGCCGGAGATTCTTAACTGGAAATGGCAGGCATGAAGCGGCTTGTTCTGACGGTTAACGGCGGGTCATCGAGCATTAAATTCGCCGTCTTTTCGGTTGGCGATGAGAAGCGAATTTTTGGCGGGCAGCTTGAGCGGATCGGGCTGAGCGGGACGCAACTGGTTGCGACGGGGGATAAGCCGGGGACGCAGGATGTTCGTCCGGTGAAGGCGGGGAATCATCGTGACGCTGCGGCGGGTCTGATTGCGTATTTGGAAGATCGGGTTGGGACGGGCTCGATCGCGGGGATCGGGCATCGGGTGGTTCATGGGGGCGTTCATCTGGTTGAGAATCAGGTTGTCGATGATGGATTGATGGCTGAATTGCGGAAGGCGCAGCCGCTGGATTTGGCGCATTTGCCGCGGGAGATTGCTTTGATCGAATCGTTTCGTGGGGCGTTTGGGTCGTTGCTGCAGGTTGCGTGTTTTGATACTGCGTTTCATCGGGATATGCCGGGGATTGCGAAGCTGTTGCCGATCCCGCGGAAGTATGGGGATGAGGGGATTCGGCGGTTTGGATTTCATGGTTTGTCGTATACGTATCTGATGAAACAGTTGGCGGCTGTCGCGGGGACTGAGGTGGCGAATGGGCGGGTGATTTTGGCGCATCTGGGCTCGGGGGCGAGCATGGCGGCTGTGCGCGGGGGGAAGCCGGTGGATACGACGATGGGGTTCACGCCAACGTCAGGCTTGGTGATGGGGACGCGGCCGGGTGATTTGGATCCGGGGTTGCTGGTTTACTTGATGCGCGACCGGAAGATGTCGGCTGATGAGATGGATCGGTTTATTTCCGCGGAGTGCGGTTTGCTCGGGATTTCTGGAACGAGTTCGGATATGCGTGATTTGATTGGGCGACGCGCGACCGATCCACGCGCGGCGGAGGCGTTGGATTTGTTTTGTTATCAGGCGCGAAAATTTATTGGGGCGCTTTATGCGGTTCTCGGTGGGCTGGATACGTTGGTTTTTTCTGGTGGCATTGGAGAACATAGTCCTGAAGTGCGGGCGGGGATTTGTGATGGGTTGGAATGTTTTGGGATTGGTGTTGATGCGACGCGAAATGCCGCGGGGCGGGATGTGATTTCGGCGGATGGGAACCGGGTTGTGGTGCGGGTGATTCCGACGGATGAAGAAATTGTTATTGCGGAGGCGGTTTTTGGGGTTTTGAGGCAGGCTTGAACCCTGGGGAAGGCCTATATCAAAATGGGTCAAACTAGTGTATAATCACTCATGCGCTGCCGGGCATTTTGTCTGGCGGTTTGCAAAGAAACGATGGTCCGGAACAACCAATGACAACAACCCTTGCAAGAAAATTCGAACCGGTGCTGGAGCGGGTGGGCGTCAAGGAACGAGCCAAGATTGAAAAACATCTGGCTCTTTGCGACGCGGAAGCTACGGTCGCTCATGGCGCGCTCTTTCGGAGAGTGGCTGGAATCCTTGGCGAACTCGCGCCTTTGTCGATGCAGTCGGCGGGTAATAATACCTGGCGATTTTTTGTGGCGGACGGCAAATACCGGATGCAGGTGTTTGCGCTGGAGGATCCGCTTGATGGAATGCTGCGGATTTATATGCCGGACGTGCTGACCGAAGGCGTCAAGGCGAAGATTCTGGTCAAGACAGCGGTACCGCAGACGTATGCGGTGAGCGGTTCGGCGACGAAGTTGAAGATTGAATCGCTGGGTGTTGGAGAGGCGGCGGAGGCTCCGCCACACTACAAGCATATGCTTGGCTGGAATCGCAAGGCGCTGCGGCTATCGTTATCGACGACCGAAGCGGATGATAAGCTGGATGCGGCGGTGCAGGCGCTCGCGACGTTGGCGGCCAAGAAATGGGCGCCTGCGGCTGGGCCTGTTGGGTAGGTTGATGCATCACGTTTCGACGGGCTGAGCGCGTCGCGCTTTGACGGGCGGACGCGCGTCGCAAGCGACGNNGGCAATATATAAAGAGTAGCGGGGCCGCCGATGTGGTGGCCCCGCTTTTCATTTTAGCTTCTTAGCTGGACGATCAATACCGGCTGCGGCCGAAACCGCTGCCGCCGCCTTTGCCGCTGCGACCGCCGCCTCCGCCACCACCACCGTATCCACCGCCGCCACCTCCACCGCCGAATCCGCCTCGGCCGCCACCACCACCAGCGGGACGCTCGGCGCGGGGTTTAGCTTCATTGACGGTCAGTGCGCGGCCATCCATTTGTGTGCCGTTGAGGGCGGTAATGGCTGTCTGGGCCTCCTGGTCGCTGCCCATTTCGACGAAGCCGAAGCCCTTGCTGCGGCCGGTGTCGCGGTCGCTGATGACTTCAGCGGTTTGAACGGAGCCGTGCTGGCCGAAGAGTTCTTCCAACTGCGATGCAGTTACGTTGTAGCTCAGATTCCCGACGTATAGTTTACTACCCATGATGGGGTTCTCCACAGAAACGCAATCACCCTATAGATTTTTTCTTTCAGGGTGAGAATGAAAGGGACCGCTTTGTTCCGATCCGGAAAGTAGGAAGGTGATCGAGGGAAGGGGAGGCAGTAGAGTTGGAAAATCTCTCTCTGTTGCTACCGAGGCTCTCTATCAGCGAACTTACTGTAAGGGAGTTTAGCCATTTTTGAAGGGTCGTCTATGGGTAAAGTCTATTGAGCTCGATTGGTTGGGGATTAGGATTTTTTTCGTTTGCGGTTTTCGTGACGGCCGACGTTTCTGGCTCGTATATGACAGGAGCGGCCGCTGTTGGCGCAGTTGGCTTGCCTGTTTTTTTTTGGTGGGCCTTTTCGCGAGGGTCAGAGGAATATCGGAGGCGAGTATTATTTTTCCAGGGATATTGCACTAACGAATTCGATCGTACGTGGATCACGACAATGCCAGGAATGTTGCGGGATCGACATGAAAGCGCGATCCGAGGCGTTTGGCGTGGGCAATGGTGATGGGGCGATCTCCGCTGAGGATCATCGAAACGCCGACGAATGGGCTTGTGTCTTGCGTGTGGGTATGACCTTCGCGCGACGCCTGATCGCTGCCCGGAATGCGGGACGGTTCCTGCGAAAAAGGAAATAATTTCGAGCTGATCTGCCATGGCCGCTTTCTCGTTGAATTGATTTGCGTTGTAATTCAGAGCAGAGGTGGATTTTTTTTGGTTGCGGTTTTTTGTGATGGACGCGGCTGCTGTCGGCGCGGTTGTGTGGCCACTTCGACAAGCTCGGTGCGGGCTGAGGGCGTTCCGGGGGGCGAAAACGGGGTTGTTTTCTTTTCCTTGACACTTAAATTACCGGCGGTTACGGTTCCTGTCCTGGCCAGAATCCTCGCCGGAGTACCCGCAACATGAACCGATGTTTTGGCTTTTATCTGGTTGGCCTGATCGGCCTTATGTGTTGCCGAGGCATGGCCGAGGTGACCCCCGTTCCGGATGATCCGGGGATTTCGGACACGTCGAAGACGGACCTTAATTTGACGGCCAATTCCGAGGAGGTCGGCGAGATCACGCTGAAGGTCCAGGCAGAGGTAACCAAGCTTGCGCAGAATCCGTCCGATCCGGCGACGGTGACGATGATCCGGCAATGGCTTATTGGGGAAATGCAATCGAAGAATAATCCTGGCGGGACTTCGCCGGCCTATCAGGAAGCTTATGCGGCGGCGCTGAATGCGGCGTTTATGGATGCGCTGGGTCACCCGAGCACGCCGGTGAATACGCGGTTGAATATTGGGATCGTGATTAAATTGCTGCCGGGGCGGACGGAGAAGTTGGCGCCTTCGGTTGTGCAGTTGCTGAAAGATAAGTCGTCGGCGGTGGTGTTATGGGGAGAGCGGGCGGCGGCGGCGATTTTGCCGGCGGGGGTGCAGGATGCGGCGTTCAATGCCGGGCCGCGGGATGAGATTCTAGCTGCTATTATTGAGTCGGTGGTGACGCATCCAGATGGGCCGATTTCGGGGATGCTGGCCGACGAGGCCAATCAGGCGATTAACCCGGAGCTGAACGAATGGCCGCGGGGCCGGCCTCCGACGCCGACGGTGCTTTCGGCGCTGATTGACGCCAGTTTGAAATTGCAGAAGGGGCGGCTGGAGATTTACAGGAAGACGGGTGTTCCGGGCGCACCGATCGCCGACACCTATGCAACTTATCTGACGATGGGAACGCCGAATGTTTGGAATTCGATGACGCCGACGCAGCAGCTTCAGGCGGCGCAGCAGGCGTTGGATTTTGTTTCGTTGGCGAGTGAACGGGCGGTGGGCCGGCAGAATAATCAGAATGACGATTTGATTCAGGCATTGAAGGAAGAAGGACGCTGGATCATGGAATTGGGGACAACGCTGAGCGATCAAGCGATTACGGCGGCCGGGAGCGGCGTGAACAATCTGGGGATAGCGGCTCCGGCGCAGCAGGTGCGTGATGCGTGCAGTGCGGTTCTTCCGGCTTTTCAGGGAAACCAGGCTCTGTCGGGTATTCAGGCGACGCTGCCTATTGAGGGTTCCAAGAGTTCGCCAGACGTTGCAGTGCCGGCCCCTCCCACGGCTTCTGACGCGCAACAATGATTCGGCTGCTTTCGATCCCGGTGATTCTGGCCGGGCTGGTCGCGGCGGCGGTGTTTTGGTCACACGATAGCGGGGACAGTCAGCGGGCGGATTTTGCTTTCGTCAATCGCGGGGATAATAAGTGTCTTGATCCGAACGGCATGAGCTGGATGCAGGACATCCGGATTGCTTATGCGCTGTGGGAGGGGTTGTACACGCCTGATCCCGTGACTTGGAAGCCGGTGCTTGGGACAGCGGACCGGGCGACGGTGGATTCGACGCGGACTGTTTGGACGATTCATATTCGGCCGGATGCGCGGTGGTCTAATAGCGACCCGGTAAAGGCTGGGGATTTTATATTTGCCTGGCGGCGATTTCTGGAGACGCCGGGGGAATATACGGCGCTGCATTTTTATATTCGGGGGGCGCGGCAATATTCGGCGGACTTCGCGGATTATTTTGCGGCTCGGCAGAAGGGGGACACGAAGCGGGCTGCGCCGGATTTTGGGAGTGTGGGGGAGAAGGCGCTGGATGATCAGACGATTGAAGTGACATTGAACGATCCGGTGCCATTTTTTCCGGCGCTGCTGGCGTTTCCGCCTTATTTTCCGATGAACGAAGCTTCGATGCAGCCGTTCAAGGAGAAGGATGGGTTGCACTACAACCAGAAATTTACGCGGCCGCCTTATCTGGTGACGAATGGGCCGTATCGATTGGCGGAATGGTCGTTCAAGCGACGGTTACGGATGGTGGCATCGGATTACTATTGGAATCGCGCGAGCGTGAAGAGCCGGGTGATCGATCAGATCTATGCCGAGGATGGGACGGCGGCGTTTCGGACTTATGAGCGTGGGGATGTGGATTGGCTTGCGGAATTGGATTCGGATCTGGCGGCGCAGATTTTGGCGCATGGGAAGCGAAGCGATTTACATATCTTTCCCGCGTTTGGGACTTATTTTTATTCGCTGAATTGCTTGCCGACTTTGTCGGATGGACGGCACAATCCGCTGTCGGATGTGCGGGTGCGGCGGGCGCTGGCGATGTCGATCGATCGGGAGCCGATCGTGAAGAACGTTGGGCGGCTTGGGCAGCCGATTTCGTTTACGTATGTTCCGCCGCATGTGTTTGAAGGATATGTTTCGCCGGCAGGATTGCCTTATGACGTGGCGCGGGCGAGGCGGCTGCTTGCCGAGGCGGGGTATCCGGATGGGAAGGGGTTTCCGCATTTGCCGATCTTGTATAACTCTGAAGGTCTGCACGGGGATATTGCCCAGATCATTCGCCGGCAGTGGCTGGACAATCTGGGGATTCAGATGGATCTGCAGGGGGTGGAGGTGAAGATATTCGGCGAGATGCAGCATACGCAGCAATTCGCGGTGTCGCGGGCGAGCTGGTATGGGGACTATGCCGATCCTTCGACGTTCACCGACAAATACAAATCGGATAGTGATGACAACGAAGCGAAATGGAATAGCCCGGAGTATGACCGGCTCTGTGCGCTGGCTGCGAAGGAGACCGATCCGCAGAAGCGGCTGGACTTGCTGAGCCGGGCGGAGGGGATATTACTGAACGATGCGCCGATCATTCCGTTGTACACGTACGTCAACTCTTATATGTTTCGCGATCAGGTGAAGGGATTGCCGCTCCTGGCGAACGCGATGCTTATGTTTCAGCCGGTGCATGTGATTCGTTCTGATGACGGCAAAAGTTCCCAATGACTCGTTTCATCGCATGGCGAATTTTGCAGTTGCCCCTGATTCTGGCGGTGGTCTATCTCATTACATTCGCCCTGGTGTGGCTGGCGCCGGGATCTCCATATGGGAACAACGACCGCGCGCTGAGCGAAGCGGCGAAGAATGATTTGAAGGTGCGTTTTCACGCGGAAAGCTGGGAGAAATTCCTGACGTATTATCCCTGGCAGATTGTGGCGCATGGGGATTTCGGGCCGAGCCTGTCTTACGAGGGGTGGAGCGTTAATGACGTTTTGCGGAGTTCGCTGCCGGTGTCGATTTCGCTGGGTTTGCTGTCGATATTGATCGCGCTGGTGTTTGGGTGCGCAGCTGGCGTTACCGCGGCGCTGCACCGCGGGGGGATTCTTGATTTTCTCAGTCTGGCGGCTGCGCTGATTGGGATCAGCCTTCCGCCGTTTGTTGTGGCGGGGATGCTGATCGTGATTTTTTCTGATGGCCTGCATTGGCTGCCGAGCGGGGGGTGGGGTGAATTTCGGCACATGATATTGCCGGGGGTGGCGTTGGCGCTGATGCCGATGGCGTATATCGCGCGGCTGACGCGGGTTTCGATGCTGGATACGTTGGGGCACGATTTTGTGCGGACGGCGCGGGCGAAGGGATTGCCGAAGCGGACGGTCGTCTGGAAGCATGCGTTTCGGACCGCGTTTCTTCCGGTTTTTACGTATCTGGGTCCGGCGACGGCGTATGCGATGACGGGTTCGTTTGTCGTTGAAACGGTTTTCAACATCCCCGGTCTCGGGCAGCATTTTGTGAATGGGGTGAAGAATCGGGATCAGACATTGATTCTGGGGACGGTGCTGGTTTATGCGGCGTTTTTGCTTGTGCTGAATCTGTTCGTGGATATTGGGTATGCACTGATCGATCCGCGGATCGAAATCAATGCGAGGCCGGAATGAAAGGGGAACTTCAGAGCGGCCGGATCAGATTTGGTGGCGGCATTTTGCTGCTGCTTTTGGGGACTTGCATCGTCACGCTGCCTTGGACGCTTGGCAGCTCGTCGAATTTTTACTACGACCGGCAGCATACGGATTCGCCGCTGCTTGCGCCGCGAATGGATACTGTATGGATGTGGTTTGGAACGAGCAAGCTGGGGCAGAGTTTGATGGGGCAGTGTCTGCTTGGGGGGGTGATTAGTCTGACGATTGGGTTGGCGGCGGCGGCGATCAGCGTTGTGCTGGGGGTTTCCGTCGGCATTCTCGCGGGTTATCGGGGCGGGTGGCTGGATTCATTGCTGATGCGGATTGTGGATGTGCTCTATGCGCTGCCGTACATCCTGCTGGTGATTTTATTTAAGATCGCGCTGGAGTCGCCACTGGGGAAAATCCTGAGATCGAGCGCGGCGGCTAACCTTGTGGTGCTTTTTTTGTCGATCGGGCTGGTGAGTTGGCTGACGATGGCGCGGGTGATTCGGGGGCAGGTTTTGTCGTTGCGGACGTTGCCGTTTATCGAGGCGGCGCGGGCGGCGGGGGTTCCGCAGCATCGGATTTTCTTGCGGCATCTGCTGCCGAATTTGATTGGGCCGATTACGGTTTACGCGACGTTGACGGTGCCGCAGGCGATATTGCAGGAGTCGCTGCTCAGTTTTCTGGGGATTGGGATTCAGAAGCCGCTGCCGACGTGGGGATCATTGGCGAGTGACGGGCTGGGACTGGCGCTAGCGCCGGTGGCGTCGTGCTGGTGGCTGCTGGTATTTCCGTGTACGCTGCTGGGCGTGACGCTATTGGCGTTGAATTTCGTTGGCGATGGACTCCGCGACGCATTCGATCCGAAAGCAGAGGCGTCGCACATCTGAGAATCTGTGAGACGACATGGAAAACCGGTTCGGCTTCAAAGATTTTTTTCTCATCTTTCTGATCGTCGTCGTCATCATCATGCTTGGGCTGGCGATGAAGCAGTACGATCGCCAGTATCAGCTTGTGCTTGAATTGCGGGACCAGGGGCATGACCAGCTTCAGGAGCTGGAGGCGATACATCGGGATTTGCAGGGGGGCGGGGGTTTCGGTTCGACATCTCGGCCGTCATTCGCTGAATTGAATCAAGGGGAGGATCCGTTTCCGTCGTTGCGGGCGCTGCGGAATGAGGGGAAATATGATGAAGGTGACTGGTTTGTGCAGAATTTCGGCGCGCCGGTGGGGAAGGTTACGCCACTGATTGCGGGCGATCTTTATGCGTATGTGATTCAGATGCGGATTCTGGAGACGATGGCGTATCAGGATGCGGACACGTTGAAATTTGAGCCGCTGCTGGCGACGAGCTGGACGATTTCGGACAACACCAAGGCGTGGCATCAGTATGTTGACGGGCGATTGCGCGATGGGAAGACGGAAGAAGACATCGGCGGGGAGGCGGATTGTCCGCCGGCGGTTGCCATTGATTTCAAGCTGCGGCATGGCGTGACGTTTTCGGATGGTTCGCCGTTTACCGCGGATGATGTGGTGTTCACATATGACTGGATCATGAATCCGAAGGTGGATGCGCCGCGCGATCGGCAGGGATTGCATCAGGTTAAGTCGGTTGAGAAGGTCAGCGACTATGAGGTGGTTTTCAATTTCAAGGTGCCGTATTACCTGGCGTTTATTACCGCGGCGGAGCAGGAGATTCTTTCGAAGAAATTTTATAGCAGTTACACGCCGGAGCAATTCAACGACAGCGTTGGGCTGTTGATCGGGACGGGGCCTTATCGATTGCCGAGCCCTACGGATTGGAAGCCGACGACGGGGCGGGTGGAGCTTTTCCGCAATGAGCGGTATTGGGGATTGTCTCCGTCGTTTAACCGACTGGTTTTTCACCAGGTGGAGAATGAGACGACGAGCCTTGTCATGTATGGCAACGGGGAATTGGACGCGATCGGGTTGACGCCGGAGCAATATGATCTGGTGAAGGTGAAGCCTGAGATCATGGATAAGAGCCAATTGATGATCTATAGCTCGCCGCTGACGGGGTATGATTTTATTGGGTGGAATCAGGCTCGGAACGGGAAGCCGACGATTTTCGCGGATCGTCGCGTTCGTCAGGCGATGACGATGCTGACGGACCGGGAGGGGATGTGTAAGAGCATCTTTCGAGGGTTTGCAACGCCCGCGCCGGGGCCGTTTGACTCTTCCAGCCCGCGGCATGATCCGTCGCTGGTTGACTGGCAATATGATCCGGCGAAGGCGAAGGCATTGCTGAAGGAAGTGGGGATTGAGGACCGGACGGGCAATGGCGTGATGACGTTGCCGGACGGGAAGCCGTTTTCGTTCAAGCTGACGTATCCGACGAAGGTGGAGACGATTGACCGGATGATGCAATACATCCGGGATAACTATGCGCGGGCGGGGGTGGATATGGAGCTTGATCCGGTGGACTGGACGATCATGGATCAGCGGCTCAAGGGGCAGGATTTTGACGCGATCAGTCTTGCATGGGGCGGCGGGACGGTCGAGGACGATATCCGGCAGATGTTCCACTCGAGCCAGATCAAGGACCAGGGGGACAACTTTGTTTCGTATAACAGTCCGCAGTTTGATGCGGCGCTGGTCGATACGGAGCATACGCTTGACGACGACGCGCGGATGAAAAAGTGGCAGCTATGCGAAAAGATTCTGCATGATGATCAGCCTTATACTTTTTTGTCGAACGGGAAATCGATTCGGCTGTTTGATAAGCGGATCAAGAATGTGCACCTGGCGAAGACGGGTTTGAATTATGTGCAGGATTGGGTGATGCCGATTCCGTGGTATGTGCCCGCCGCCGAGCAGAAGTACAAGCAGTAGAAGCTCCCATGGGAAGCTACATCATCCGACGTTTGCTGCTCATGATTCCGACGTTGCTCGGGATTACGATTGTGACGTTCGCGGTGATGGTTTGCTCGCCGGGCGGAATGAGGTCGATACTTGTGAACCGCGAGGGGGGGATGGATCCGCGGCAGCGGGCGGCGATCGAGAAGTATTACGAAAAGAAATATGGGCTGGATAAGCCGTTGCCGACGCAGTATCTGCTGTGGCTGAACAAGGTTTCTTTTGTTGGGATGAAAGAGGTGGGGCAGGGTTGGCCGGGATCATTTCGGTTTGGATTCAAGGCGCCGGATTTGGGGGTGAGCATTATTGTTCGCCGGCCGGTGCTGGACATGATTGAGGAGAGTTTGCCGATCACGCTGTTGCTGAATGGGATTACGTTGCCGCTGATGATTGGG
>PMAK01000292.1 GCA_003153655.1 Phycisphaerales bacterium | reverse complement strand
TCAAGTGGAATCCGTATCAATCTATTTCTATGTTCTCGTCTGATTTGAAATGGGCGGCTATAGCCGCTCCTGAAGGCGTTGAATCGAGACTTGCTGTTTAGACCACGAAAAGTTGCTGCCGGAGCCGCCCCAGCGGTCCGTCAGAGATCATTTGCAAGACAATAGTTAGCGGGCGACCGNNGGCCGGGTTTCGCCGTGCGATTTGCATCCCTCAACACAAGGCTGACAGAACACTTGAGTTCGTCGCGCCATCAAAAATAAATCGTAAACTCAATTATCTCTCCATGCGCCGTCCCCGTCTTCGGATCCTTCATCGGCTCAAACCACCACGTATAAGCCGCCCGCTGGCAAGGCAGATCGATATCATCGCTCCCCGCTGAATGCGAAACCTGCACATTCGTAACGTTCCCGCTCTCATCAATCTTCAGCATCAGCCCGACATACGGATCATCCATCCCCTGCAGATCCGCAATCGCCGCCGGCCCCAGCCGGGGAAGCTGCCGCGTACGCATCTTCCGCCCCGTCCGAGCCTCGATCTTTCCACCAATAAATCGGCTGGCCACATGCGACACCGGATACGATTCAAAATCACTCGTCGGAATCGGATTCCCAGACCCAGGCTCCGGCGCGCCAGGTTTTCCCCCATTCCCTCCGCCGCCGGCGTTCGCCGCCGCCTGCGGCGAACCCTTCTGCTGCGTCACCGCCTGCTCACTCTCCGGCGATCCCGTCGCCGGCGTATCACTCTTCGACGCCTGTTTCGGCGGCGCAATCGGCATCGGCCCGCTCGACAGCGGATCAAAAACCTTATCCGTCCCGGTTGGATTCTTAGCCACCATCCCAGCCGGCGGAGTCTTCGTCATCTTCGGCGTAGAATTCGCCAGCGCCGATTCCTGAGACCCAAAAACCGCCGATGCGCTCTGTTTCGCCGCAGACTTAGTCCCCTGCGGCTGCGCATCCCCATTGTCCCCGCGCAAGGTTTGTTCAAGCTGCCGATTTGATCCCTTGCCGCCAAAGCCCTCGGGATCGCGCTGCATCGCCGCCTGCTCCTGCCGCGCATCCGAAAGCGCAGATTCCATCGGCTGCGATCCAGGCGCACTGTTGATCGACTCCCCATGCGTATTGTGTTCCCCAAGCCGCTGCGTCGGATCATCATGCGGCGTAGCAGGCACAACCTGAGCCCGCGGCCCCTGTAGCCACCACCCAAGATCGCGCCGGGCCGTCCGCACCCCATACCCAAGGAGCGCAAGATGCGCCGCAAGCGCCACCAGCAACGCCATCAGAATGGTTGGGTCCCGCCGCTTCATCCGAAAATCCGAATGTAAAAGTCCCGCATTCATTTTGCATCGCACCCGCTCAAATATCCAATCGCCTGTTCAACCGTCTCAGCCACAAAAAATAGCTCTCGGCACTCCGCCTTGATGAACTGATGCTCAATGCCATGCTCAACCATCGCCAGCAGCGGCGTGAAATACCCCGCGATATTCAGCAGCACGATCGGCTTACAATGAAACCCAAATTGCCGCCCAACGACAACCTCAAAAAATTCCTCCAGCGTCCCCAATCCGCCGGGCAGGGCGAGCAGCGCATCGCCGCGCTCTTCAAGCATTTCCTTTCGATGCCGCATGTCGCGAGCAGGGACCAGTTCGTTGCAACGCTCGTTGGCGACCCCCGGCTTCATCATCCGCTTCGGAATGATTCCGACGACATTGCCGCCGGCCGCGGACGCTCCATCAGCCACAAGCCCCATCAATCCCGCGCGATCGCCGCCATAAATCAATCCCCACCCGCGCAACGCAATCGCCCGCCCCAGCGAAGTCGCAGCTTCCTGGTAGACGTCCGCCAACTTGCGGCTGCTCGCACAATAAACCGTCACGTTCCGAATCATGTGATGTATTTCCTCTCCCGAAAATAGTCGATCGCCTCCTCCGTCCGCCCAAAAATCTTCGTAGCCGTCTCCGTAATGAACGGCGATGGCACCGCCTTGCAAGCCCAGATCACATACACCTCTTTCCCTCCCTCAAACGCATGATGAAGCTCCCGCTCAACCCCGCTCGAAAGCCCCGGTTTTCCGCCCGGCAATTCCGGAACCAAACTGACGATCATGTCGCTCTGATCGATCGTCTTAAAATCGCGCGCATAAATCTGCCCCATGATATCCCCGCTGATCTGCGCCACATCCGCCGTCTTCAGCGCGATCGGCCCTTCAGGCCCGCGCGCCTCGATCAGCGTGCGCCCTTCCTCCATCGCCTTCAGCGCCATTGTATGCAACGCAAATTCATCCACGTCGCCCGGATCAAAACAAACAAAATGATCCCCAAGATCCAATTTGAATCGCTCGATCTCCGCCATCGTCCCCGGCAGATCCAGCACATGGCTCATCGGAAAACTCAAATACGCCCGCTTCTTGGTCGTCTCAAACAACAGGCTATAAATCGTCTTGATCGACATCGCCTTCCGCCCGCGGCTCACCATGAAAAAATGCCCATACCCACTCGAAACATTCGCGATGATCTCGGTGGCAAGAAGTTCTTCTTCCCGCCAGACCATGATGTCCTTGAGCGAATGGTCCAGTTCATGATCGCGCAGCAGCCGCTGATGAACAGACTCAACATTGTCGAGCAACGTGATATAGAAATCAGCCCGGAGCGATTTGATCTGATCGAAATCAAAAGCCGAAAAAAGCCCATGCCGCCATCGAAACGTCGCATGCGAGTTGACGATGATGTGCTCATGCTTATCCGCGATCCGCAAAATCTCCTTGAACACCGACCGCCGCAGCGCGTTCAGCCGCGTAATCGGCAAATTAAGAATCCGCCCCAGCGGCACATCCGGAGCCTCCGCATACATCATCTTCCCGACATGGCACACTTCCAGGTCAAGCCCGTTGCGCAGCGCCTCCGCCTTGACCGCTTCAAGATACGGCCCTTTCTCCACGCCCACCTGTCCGGTGACAAACGCTCGCATATTAAAAAGCATAACACGGCAACCGGTCCGACGAGAAACGAAACAGCCAACCGTCGGCCTATTTCCCGCCTCACGCGAGCATTACAATCCCACAATGACTTTACGCCCGTCCGTCATTGCGGTGGCGATTCTCTCATTCATTGGAATTGCCGCCCCCACGTGCAACGCATGGAACAGCACCGCACACGAAATCATCGCGATGATCGCCAGCGACCACCTTTCGCCCAAGGCCAGCTCCGCCATCATCGCAGCGTTAAGAAATCATCCGCGACTCAACGAAGATTTGCTCCGCGATGCCGGACAATCCGAAGACCCCAACCTCGCGATCTTCCTGCGAGCAGCCACGTGG
>PMAK01000095.1 GCA_003153655.1 Phycisphaerales bacterium | reverse complement strand
ACCATTTAACTATTCCCTCTCCTTTTAGCGCACCACCATCTAGTACCCCCCCCCCCCCCCCCCCCGAAAATGGGACATTTTGTTCCACTATGGGGCATTTTTGTCGCAAATATTTCCCGAAGTCTGTCGTGATCAAAGATAACCCCGGCTCCAGACTATAATCCCCAACCATGCCATTCGAAGTTGTCAGCCCGTTCAAACCCGAAGGCGATCAACCCCAGGCGATCGACAAGCTCGTCGCCGGCATCCATTCCGGCTCCAGATTCCAAACCCTCATGGGCGTCACCGGTTCCGGCAAGACCTTCACGATGGCNNCCAGCCCGAAGCCTACATCCCCCAGCGCGACATCTACATCGAAAAAGATGCCAGCCGAAATGATGATCTCGATCGCCTGCGCCTCTCCGCCACCAGCAATCTCGTCAGCCGAAACGATGTCCTCCTCGTCGCATCGGTCTCCTGCATCTTCGGCCTCGGTTCCCCAATCGATTACAAGGCTTCCGTCCTCCCCATCCGCCGCGGCGTCGAAACCGACCGCGACGAGATGCTTCGCAAACTCATCGACCTTCAATACGCCCGCAATGACATCGATTTCAAGCGAGCCACCTTCCGCGTCCGCGGCGACGTCGTCGAGCTTCACCCCTCCTACGAACAATTCGCCTACCGCATCGAATTCTTCGGCGATGAAATCAGCGCCATCGACGCGATCAACCCCCTCACCGGCGAAGTCCTGCGCTCCGAGGACCAGATATTCATCTACCCCGCGGTTCACTACGTCATGCCTGAAGATCGCGTTCACGGCGCCGTGCAATCCATCCGCGAAGAACTCGAAAAACAGGTCATGCACCTCCGCGGCCAGGGCAAACTTTTAGAAGCGCAACGCCTGTTGGCCCGAACCAAGTACGACATCGAAATGATCCTCGAGGTCGGCTATTGCAGCGGCATCGAAAACTACAGCCGTCACCTCGACGGCCGCAAACCCGGCGAAAAACCATACACGCTGCTCGACTATTTCCCCAGGGATTTCCTGCTCGTCATCGACGAATCGCACGTAACGCTTCCACAGATCCACGCGATGTACAACGGCGACCGCGCGCGTAAGACGGTCCTGGTCGATCACGGCTTCCGTCTTCCCAGCGCGCTCGACAATCGCCCGCTGAAATTCGAGGAATTCGAGACGATGTGGAACCAGGTCGTCTACGTCTCCGCGACACCCGGCAAATACGAACTCGAAAAAACCGGCGGCGAAGTCGTCGAGCAGGTCATCCGTCCCACCGGCCTGGTCGATCCGGAAATCGTCGTCCATCCCGCACAGGGCCAAGTCCCGCATCTCCTCACCCAAATCAAAGAACGCGTCGCAAAAGGCCAGCGCGTTCTGGTGACGGCTCTCACCAAACGCCTAGCCGAAGACCTCAGTGCATATATTCAGGAAGCCGGCATTCGCGGCCGCTATCTACACAGCGAAATCGAAACGCTCGAACGCGTCGAAATCCTCGGCGATCTCCGGCGAGGCGAATTTGACGTCCTGGTCGGCATCAATCTCCTCCGCGAAGGNNGTGGGGATCAACCTGCTGCGCGAGGGCCTCGACATCCCCGAGTGCGGCCTGGTGGCCATCCTCGATGCCGACAAGGAGGGCTATCTGCGCTCGCGCACCGCGCTGATCCAGACCATCGGCCGCGCCGCCCGCAACGTCGACGCCAAGGTCATTCTGTATGCCGACACAATCACCCCGGCCATGCAAAGAGCGATGGACGAGACCACGCGCCGCCGAAAAATTCAGCAGCAGTTCAACATCGACCACAACATCACGCCGAAAACGATCGAAAAAGCGATCCGCACTGGCCTCGATTCGGAAATGAAAGCCCGCCGCACCGCGCGCGAGGCGATCCACGAAAGCGAAAGTCAGTTCGACCAGGGCGAGCTGATTCGCCTGCTGGAAGAGGAAATGCTCGAAGCCGCGAAAAACCTGGAATTCGAACGCGCCGCCCAACTCCGCGACAAGTTAAACGAATTAAAAGGCGTCCCAATCATCAAAAGCGGCCGATCCTGGGAACCCGAGGTAATCGATTCCGACCAAAGAACCAAGATCTGGCGCCCAAAAAGCGACGGCCGCAGAAAGCGCGCCTCGAAATAACGGTTTTTGCTTCTCTTTAGGCGGTATGCGCTATAGTATGAAAGCGTGGCCATCCGGAACTTTCGGGATAGAAGCACGCGCGATATTGCAGCCGGAACGAATTCCAGATTGGCCAGACGTTGCTTGCCCGTCGATTTGCATGATTCCGCCAGAAGGCGATTGGCGTTTCTCGCGTCGGCGCAATCATTGAGGGATTTACAGGCATGGCCCGGTCTCAAGTTGCACGCGTTGGTGGGCGATCGGAGGGGCCAGCATGCGATCCGTATAAACGATCAGTACAGAATATGCTTCACGTGGACCGTTCATGGTGTCGACGACGTCGAAATCACCGACTACCATTGACGAGAAGAATAATGAAGAAATATCCCGGCGATTTTCCCATTTCGGTTCATCCAGGCGACATCCTCCAGGAGATGCTCGATGAGAAGTCCGTTTCCCAATCTGGCCTGGCCAGACACTTGGGTACAGACGTCGCCCGAATCAACGAGATTTGCCGCCGTCGTCGCGGCGTCTCCGCCGAGATGGCAGTCATGCTGGCTAAGGCCTTCGACACCTCCGCGTCGCTTTGGATGAACTTACAAAAGAATTGGGAGCTAAGCCAAGTTGATCCCCGCGCCGCACGCCAGGTGCGTCCGCTTCGCGCCTCGGCATGATCTTGGAGAATCAATCGATGCCAATGCCGTCAGATTTCCCCAAATTCGAAGACATTCGCGAAATCATCCAGTTAGCCCGTCGAGAAGATTTACACGACGATGACGTCACCAGCCGCCTGATGGTCGCGGAAGATGCCATCGGCGTAGGCACGCTCCTCCAAAAAGAAATCGGCGTCACCTGCGGCTTGCCGCTCGTGGAAATGATCTGCCGCGTCTACGACGAGCGCCTTCGCGTCGAGCCGATCCCCGGCTTCCATCTCGATATCATCGAAGGCCGCTACAGCGACGCCCGCACCTTGCCGCTCGTCCGCATCCGCGGGCCCCTGCGTTCGCTCCTCTCAGCCGAACGCGTCGTCCTGAATTTTCTCCAGCATCTTTCCGGCGTCGCAACGCAAACACATCGATTCGTCCGGCGCATCGCGGGAACAACCGCGCAAATCTACGACACCCGCAAAACACTCCCCGGCCTCCGCATTCTCGACAAATACGCCGTCCGTTGCGGCGGGGGGCACAACTATCGCATCGGTCTCTACGACGGCTTACTCATCAAAGACAACCACATCGCCGCCATCCCTCTGAAAGAACTCACGAGCTATTTATCTCAAGCCATCGCCCGCAGCCGCTCCGAATCCCCCGACCGTTTCATCGAGATTGAGGTGGACAGCCTTGAGCAGCTCCGCGAAGCGATGAAGGTCGAAGGCAGCTATGTCATCCTGCTGGACAACATGGATTGCCCCCGAATGCAAACCGCCGTTGAGCTTCGCGACCGCGCCGGAAAAAAAGGAAAGGTCCTGCTCGAAGCCTCCGGCGGCGTGACACTGGAAACCGTGCGCCCCATCGCCCTCACCGGCGTCGATCGAATTGCTGTCGGAGCAATCACTCACTCCGCGCCCGCTCTAGATATCAGCATGGACATCGAAAAATAGCGCGCGTCCCATAAGCAATTCCAGAGCAAGCGCCCGATTCCGGCCGATAATTCATTCCACAGCGCAGCTTCACAATGCTCCGCAAATACCGTTCGTGGCGCTTCGGCTGTTAAGTCGCGCATATTCTGCGCCGATGAGCCAAAAGTCCGAAACGGTTTTAACGGAGGAAGTGCGATGTTGAAAAGTCGCGCAAATGCACATCAGGGCTTTACCCTGGTGGAAATTCTAATCGTGGTCGTGATCCTCGGGATCCTGGCCGCGATCGTGATCCCGCAGTTCACCAACGCCAGCCAAAACGCCCGCGAGAGCAGCCTGCAAAGCACCCTTCAGACGCTGCGCAGCCAGATTCAGTTCTACAAGCTGCAGCACGGCGACACGCTCCCGAATCTCGTGACCGACTGGACGCCTTTCACCGGCAGCACAACGTACGGCAATCCAGCCCAGACATTCGGGCCGTATATGCAGGCGATCCCGGTCAACACGATGAACGGCAACTCCAACGTCATAGATGGCACCGTTTCCCTCGGCGGCGCAACGGCGCCCACCGTCAGCACCGCCTGCGGCTTCGTCTACGACTACAACAGCGGCGCCGGAAGCGGCCAAATCTATGGCACCGATAATACCACCTCCACGCCCGGAACCGTCGTGGCTGGCACCGTCGCAAACAGCGTATTCAGCCCTTACTAACGTGGCCAAATAACGTTGCGTTTTATCAGGGCGGACCAATTATCCGCCCTTTCTTTTTGGTCGATATTGCTGCTGGTTAGGAGCCTTTTTGAACGGCACGACGACCCATTTCCTGTCGGTCGATGCGCAGCGGTCAGTTGATGCCCGCGCGGAAAGACGGCATGCGCATACGCATCAAGCGCTTTCGCTTCACGCGTTCGCCCTGATGGAGCTCATCATCTTCGTGGTCGTCGTCGGCCTTCTGGCGACCGTCGTCATCCCTCAGTTTTCCAGCGACAACAAAGTCGCTCGCCAAAACCTGCTGAAGGATGATCTGCAATATCTCCGAACGCAGATTGCCGTCTATAGAGCGCAGCATCAAGATGTTTCGCCCGGTTATCCTCAGGGCTCCCAAATGGTGAATCCGGACGCCCGCTGCTTTGCCGATCAGATGACGCTCCACTCCGACATCAATTGCAATTTGTCCCCCACGAATTCGCTCGCCTATCCCTATGGGCCTTATATCAAGCAATTGCCGGTCAATCCGCTCAATAATTCCAGCGACGTCATTATCGTTCCCAACAATCAGTCAATGCCCGCGCCGGGAGGCCCCGCAGGCTGGATCTACAAAGCTCAAACCCAGGAAATAATCGCCAATCTCACGGGAAAAGATGAGTCGGGAATTCCCTATAGCACCTATTAACTCCACGCCATGGCGGTTTTCGGCCCGGCGACGCCGGCGCAGCGCATTCACGCTTCTTGAAGGCCTCACAGCTTCGGTGATCCTGGCAATCCTGGTCCTAGGCGTCTTCGGCTCGCTCTGCGCCGCCTACCAGGAGAGCGCATCCGTTCGCGCCAATGCCACGGGCATCCTGCTCGCCCGCCAACTCGCCGACGAAATCCTTTCCAAGCCTTTCAACCCCACGAATACCCTTGGTTCCGGCGGATTGGCTTCGCGCAGCCTGTTTACCAATGTCAGTAATTACAACAGCTATTCCGATTCCAGTAAATCGATTCCGCTGCTCGCCGGTGGATCGCTTAACGTGACCGGATCAGATGTATACAACCGAAGCGTCGCGGTGGTCGTGGGCGTCACCCCGTCGATCGACGCTGTTTCCCCCACAACCGACTTTGCGATCGTGACCGTCAGCGTGACCTGCCCCAATGGGCAAATTGTCTCGATTCCCGAATTGGTCGCCAACTATTCTCTGCAATCGAACTGAAGCGGCCTGAAAGTGCGGCAAGCGCCATCGCCAGTGGCGCCAGAACGATCTATATGCAAACGCGATTTGATCCGATTCCGCGCAATCCGCTTCCCGATCCCACGTGGAAAAAGCCCTCGCCATGCGCAAATCGAATTGACCTCGGCTTCCTCTTAATCGAATTGCTCGTAGGAATGGTGATCGTTGCAATCGTGATGCTCGCCCTGGGCTCAGTCCTCTTCACCGTCGCACAGGGCTGGGAAGATCAGGATATTTCCCAGTCAACTCAGCTTCAGGCCAACCAGATTTACGCCCGGGTGCAAAGCTATTTGTCCGCCGCGAAATGTGTCGCTTCATACAGTAGCGGACCGACTAGCGGCGCTGTCATTTTCCTGTCCGCCAACGATGATCCACAAGGACAAATCACATGCGGGGAGGTTTCGTTGATCATCCAGGATCCAACAACCCATTCACTTTATTTGTACAACTCGACGCCTCCATATTCGGGGCAAGCGACAAACACCTTTCTCACCAGCCAACTGGCGGGGATTACTGCCGCGCAAGTGGAGGGGTGGTCCATGCAACAAGAACTTCTCGGTGGTCCAGGCGCTCAGCCGGATAGCGGCACACGAGTCGACGTCGATGGGTTTCAGCCCTACGCGACGCAAACAGTGGCCACCGCATCTCCTGTCACGACCCAACTCCCGATCGTCGAATTCACCCTGACGCTTTCCAAAAACGGGCAGAGCCTGACGCTTTACAACTCCTCAACGCTGAGGCCGTCAACGCAACCCCAATAAACATGCACACCGCACGACCAGATATTTTCAGTCAGACCCTGTCGCATCGCCGCGGCATCGCGCTCGTTCTTGTGCTCCTGGTCATGGCCATCGCCAGCATCCTCGCTTTCGCTCTGCTCTCAGCGGCCTCGCTTCAAGCCGCCGCCGGCAGCAATAGCGTCACCGCGGCCGCCGCACAGGCTCAAGCCGAATCCGGCATTCATCTCGCAGCCTATTACCTGACGCATCCGGAAACCGCGCCCGTATCAGCCGGAAGTTGGGGGCCGACCGCTGTCACCTTTACATCCACGCAGCCACCTACAGCTATGCCCGGAAACGTCACCCTGACCGTCGCCACCGTCTTAGGATCAACAAACTATTACACTGTCATCTCGGCCGGATCGGTTCCAACTTCTACCGACGGCCAGCAAATCACCCGGACAATCACTACCGAGCTTGAGGTTCTTCCCTCCTACCAGATCAGCGGCGCTGGCGCGTTCAATTCCAGCGCCATGACAATTGGTTCCAGGGTGACGATTACAGGTTCGATCTCCAGCAGCGGCACCGTGACTCCCAGTGGAACAGGGACGGTCAACGGCCAAATCAACCAATCATTGTCATCTCCGCCCGCCCCCGTCGCGGGCACCGTCACTGATTACACCCAGCCCTATTACTACCAAGGCGCAATCTACTATCCCGGCCCCGTCAGNNCAACCGGTGGAACTTACGGGCCACAACCCTCAAACCCATTGGGGATTTATTACAACTCCGGCAGCCTCACTGTCACCGGCCCTCTGACCGTGACAGGAACACTCTATGTCAAAGGCGGAAACCTCATCGACAGATCTACTATCACCATCAGTCCAGTAAGCATATCCGGAATGACATACAGCCTACCTGCGCTGATCGTAGACCAGGCCATTCAAATGAGGGCCAACGCTACCCTCGCCGCTAGTGGGGTGGTCTGCACCAACCTCGGAATCACCAACATCGGAGCGAACAGCTCAACGCAAGTGAATATCACCGGCGCTCTGCTCATCACGGGCAATACGAGTGGCATCACCAACGGCTCGGCCACGGTCAACATCACTTATAACTCCGCCTATACCAATGTCCTCAATCTCGTCGCCAACGAGCCCCCGGCCGTCAAAGTCATTTCGTGGAGTGAATGACGCGATCAACAGAATTTTGCCAACAGGAGAATCAAATGAAAGCACATAAACTTCTCGCAGTCATCGTGGTCCTTCAGATCGTCACGATCCTGAACCAGTGGTTCGGCGGTCCGATATCCACGGTCCACGCGCAAATCCCCGATGCCGGCGCTCAGCGCAACGATATCATCGAGCAGCTCACCAGCAGCAACGATCATCTAAAGTCCATAGACGATAAATTGGACAAAATGATCTCAATATTCGAGTCCGGAAAAGTTCAGGTCCAGCTTTCAAAGCCCGATGACAATCAACAGAAGTAACCCCGGCCGCCATCCGAGGTTCCACATGTTTCGACAATCAAATCAGCAGTTTCGCGATCTCCGGCCGCGAGCGTGTGGCCGTCGCGGTTGCGTGCATCTCAGCGCATTCACCTTCATCGAGGTGCTGGCCGTCGTTCTCATCCTCGGCATCGCCTCGGCGATCATCGTTCCGCAGTTCACCTCGCGCGACGATCTCGACGTCCAGTCAGCCACCCGCGCGGTGATGGCCGATCTGCTTTACGCACAGGACCGCGCCATCGCCACACAGCAATACCAATACGTCGTATTCAACGGCACCGGGCAGAGCTACAGTCTTTACAGCGGCTCCTCCACCGGGCCGACCACACTTCTGACGCACCCGGTGAATCTCAACAACTACGTCATGACATTCGGACAAACCGGCTCGAACAACATCTCCAGCGATGTCGTCCTCGGCGCCGTCAGTTTCAATACCCAAAACACCGTGGCGTTTGACGAGATGGGAACGCCCTATGCCTACAACTCCGGAACTACCTCGCAACTGACCCAGCCCGGAACCATCGCTCTAAATAGCGGCTCCTATTCCCTGACGATCAGCGTGACACAGGACACAGGAGAAATCACGGTCAACTGAATTCGCGCGTGCAACAAATGTTCCGATTAAACCGACCACAACTTCACCCCATCGGCATCGACATCGGCCACGACAGCGTCAAGATGTTGCAGCTCGACGTGCGCGAGAATTCGCTCGTCGTTCACGCCTCGGCCCAGCGCAATCTGGAAATCTCCGGCCCGGCCTCCTCGCAGCCCAGCCCGGCCGAGCTCATTTCCCCGCAGGCCGCGCAGGCCATCACCGAACTGCTCAGCGACGGAAATTTCGCAGGACGCGCCGCCGTCGCATCCCTGCCCCGCCACATCGTTCATGTGAAAAATCTACGCCTCCCGGCCATGCCCGCCGCCGAGGTGGCCGCCGTCGTCCAATTCGAGGCCCGCAGCATTTTCCCTTTCGATACAACCGAGGCCAAGGTCGATTTCCTCATCGCCGGCGAAGTGCGCCAGGGCACCGATCTCCGCCAGGAAGTCATCGTCATGGCCGCGCGTTATGCGGATGTGGATCGGTTCGTCGAACAACTTCATCGCACGGGTCTCGTCGTGGATTCTTTGGATGTCGAGCCGTGTGCCCTCTATCGCACGATCGACCGCTTCGTCCGTCGCCGGGAAGACGAGCAGGAAGTGCACGTCTTGGTCGATCTGGGAGCCCGCGGCACGCAGGTTTTGATCGGAAAAGGCCGCGAAATCAGCTTTTTCAAGGCGATCGAAATGGGCGGCGCTGATTTCAATCTTGATGTCAGCCGAAAGCTCGGCATCCGCACCGACGAAGCGCGAGCCCTCCGCAGGCGGCTTTGGACAGGCTCCGACACCGACCGCCCGGACACCGTTCGGCAAGCCGTTCTCGACGCCACGCGAAGTACCATGGAAAATCTCACCCGCGAGATCTGCCTTTGCCTCCGCTATCACTCCGTCACCTTCCGCGGCCAGCGGCCTCTCAAGGTGCGCATGTCCGGTGGCGAAGGAGGTGAGCCGCAGCTTTTATCCAAGTTGCATTCTTCGCTGGCGATTCCCGTCGAGCCGTCTCGTCCGTTGTACAGTCTGGATTGTTCCACGATGCGTGGGATCGACCGCCGCGATCCCTCCGGCGAATGGACCATCGCTCTTGGACTCGCTCTGAAGCGCGTGCAGGGAAAATTCGCCGCCCTCGACGGCACCCCGCGCGCAGCTACTCCGCCGGCTCCGAGAATTCAGCCGCCCGCGTCGGCCCTCGTCGCACCGCTGGCCGCTGCGCCAATCATCGAGCCCGTCCCCGCGCCGGCAGCGCAGGAGGTGGCCAGTGCGTGAACTCGAATTCCTCCCCGACTGGTATCCCATGCTCCGTCGCAAGCGGCGAATTCTCGTCCTCGAGACCTGGTGCGGAATCATGATCGCCGCCGCCCTGGTTCTCTGGGTCATTCTCTCCGCCCGCGATGTCCACGCCCGCCAAACTCTGCTCGGTACGCGACAGGGCGAGATCAGGCAAACCGACAGCGACCTGCAAAAGCTCAACGAGCTCGAATCTCTCAAACGCCAGATGTCCGATCAGGCCAAGCTTGTCGCTCACCTCGGCCCGCACGTTCCGATTGGCCGGCTCATCGACGATCTTGAAAAGAAGATGCCCAAGGAGATGGCGCTGCTCGATGTGTCGCTGGAGTTTAAGCAGCAGAATCGGCCGCAAACCGGCCGCCCCGTCGCCGGAGCCGAACCGCTTCTCGACCGTCAGGTGAGCGTCCAACTCCACGGTGTCGCACCGACCGATGTCGTTCTCGGAAATTTCATGATCCGCCTGGCGACCATTCCCCGCTTTCTCGGCAGTTCGCTATCCACGGCTGATCTGCACCAGGACGGCCGTCTCATGCGCGAGTTCAGAATTACGTTCAGCCTGAATCTGAACGATACGGACAACTGATGATGCCTTCGCTCAAGACACAGATTCACTGGTTCACCCGCGCACAGCAGGTAATGCTTGGCGGTATTCTCTTCGTGGGAACGCTCTTTTTCATGGGGGTCTATCGCCCCGCAAGCGCCCGGATTCAGCATCTTGCCGAGCAAATTACTCAAAGTGAGCGGCAACTCGCCGTCAGCCAGTTACAGGCCCGCGCGCTCCCCGCCGTGCAGGCTGACATCAATCGCCTCCAGGCCAAGCTCGCGGATTTCAAAAAGCTTCCGACAACGCCCGGCGATCTCGGCCAGTTTCAGATCGAGCTCGCCCATCTGGCCGATCGCGATCATCTTCGCGGCTGGTCTGTCAGTTGGCCGGGAACGCCTCGGCGAAGCGACCAATTCTATGAACTCCCCGTCAACGTGAAATTTGCCGGCGATTTCCGCGATGTCTTCGCCTTCCTCTGCCAGCTTGAAGACCTCCCACGGCTGACGCGCATCACAAGCATGATTGTCAAAGCCGACAACGCCAGCGGCGGCGTCGAGGTCGATCTACTCATGAGCCTTTACTATTCGGAGGGATGACAAATGACAGCCCCGGTCATTACATCCTGGTCCGACAAACTCATCGCCGGATTCCGCGCCTCGCCCGGCAAGTCCTCCACCGTCACCGGCCTGGCCGTGATCCTCGTCTTCGTCTGGTGCCGATTTATTTTCGGCGGCCACACCACTCCCGCGGCCGCGTCTGGCGCGAGCGCTCTGATATCTCCTGATTCCCAGGGAACCCTCGCCGGCGGAATGTCTATGTTGCACGCACCCGGCGATCCCGACTCGCTTCAGCAATGGGCCCGCCAGCCCATCCGACCCCTGATTCGCAATCCATTTGCCATCCCCCTCGACTATTACCCGCGAGACAGCGCCGCCGTCGCCGACAAAGCATCCACCCAAACCGGTTATTGGGACCTTATTGGAAAGTCGATGTCCTCGCGAGCCGATCAACAAGAACAGCGGCAAATACTTATTGATAACGTCCGAATTGCCGCCGCCTCGCTCAAGCTGCAAACGACCATCATGGGCGCTCATCGTGGCGCGATGGTCAACGGAACCATGGTGCGTGAGGGAGATAGCGTTTCCGGTTTCCGTGTGCTGAGCATTGAGGCCAGGCAGGTCATCGTGGAACGAGAAGGCGTCAAGCTTGCCCTGCTCATGGAATAGCGGTTCGCCGTCGTGAATTAGAGATGTTTATGCGGAAATGGACCCGATCAGCCGGTCTTCTTTTTTGTGCGGTGGCGTCCGTTTATAACGGTCCCGCGGCATTTGCTGTTGAGGAAATGCAGCGAAGCTCTGCCGATTCTCCGCCCACCGTAAAGCTCATCAGCGACACGCCGGCCGATGCCGCGGCATCTGATTCAACCCCCTCAACCCAGCCGGCCGGCGCGCCCAAGGTCGCGATAAACGATTCCGGCACCATTAGCATCCACACCAACAACGATATCAGCGTTGCCGAAATCCTCCGCGAGATTGGCGCTCAGGCGCAAATCAGCATTATTTCCAGCAAAGACGTTCGCGGCTCCATTCCCGCAATGGATCTCTACAACGTCACCATCAACGAAGCTCTCGACGCGATCCTCCACAGCAATGGGATGGCCTGGGAAAAAAAAGGCAATCTGATTTACGTCTATACGCAGAAGGAATTGGATCAGCGGGAAAAAGCCGCTCGCAAGACGGTGACGAAGACCTTTCCGCTGCACTATATCCCCGCAAGCGATGTCCTGAGCCTGATTAAACCGGCGCTCAGCCCCGATGCCCTCACATCCGCCACCAAGGATGCCTCATCCGGAATCAACACCGGCGATGTCGGCACCGGCTCATCCGGCAGCACCAATGGCTCCACGGAAACCGGCGGGAACACCGAAGCGGGACTCGACATGATTGTCGTCACCGACTATCCCGAAAACCTCCAGCGCGTTTCCGATATCATCAAGCAAATTGATTGCCGCCCACAGCAGATCCTCGTCGAGGCCACGATCTTCCAGGCCAACCTGACAGACAACAATTCCATGGGGATCGATTTTTCGCTGATGGGCGGCGTGAATTTTGATTCATTGCTGGCCAGTGGAACGCCACTCACCAGCGCGCTGAGCGGAAATGTTTTGAATACGACCAATGCCACCGGCACCGGTACGGCAGGCTCAACGGCGAACAGCGCGGCCAGTGCCGTCCAACAGGGCTACGCCGGCTTCACGACTGGAAACTTCGACACCCAGGTGCCGCCGGGCGGACTTCAGATCGGCATCGTCAAGAATAACCTGGGCGTCTTCATCTCGGCACTGGAAGCCGTCACCGAGGGCACGGTGCTGGCCAATCCAAAGGTTCTCGCGCTGGACAAGCAGCAAGGCGAAGTCATTGTCGGAAGTGAATTCGGCTATCTGACCACAACAACCACCGCCACCACGTCCAGCCAAACCGTCCAATTCCTCGATACCGGCACGATCCTCAGTTTCCGGCCCTATGTCGGCGATGACGGCTACATCCGCATGGAAATTCATCCTGAAGATTCCAACGGCGGCTTGAATGCGTCCAATCTCCCCGTCAAAAATACCACCGAGGTCTCCACCAACCTTCTGGTGAAAGACGGTAATACCATCGTGATCGGCGGCCTGTTCCGCGAAACCTCATCGAGCAGCCGCAATCAGGTCCCGTTCCTCGGCAGCCTTCCACTGGCCGGGGCGCTGTTCCGCAGCAAAACCGACGCCACCAACCGCCAGGAGATTATCATCCTGCTGACGCCCCACATCATTAAAGACGATGCGCAGTACAGCAAATCCAGCGAAGAGCAGGTCAAGGAACTAGAGCAGATGCGAGTCGGCGTGCGAAAGGGAATGATGTGGTTCGGCCGTGAGCGTTTGGCCGAATCCGCNNCGGAAATGAACAAGCCGCATCCTTGTCTCGATCTCGCGCTCTGGCACCTGAACTGTGCGATCAATCTCAATCCCAAGTTCATCGAAGCGATTGAGATGAAGGAAAAAATCACCGGCAAGCAGGTTACGGATGTGGACAACTCCGCGATCCGATCCTTCGTTCGCCAGCAGATCATGGCACAGACGCTGCCGCCCGCCACTGCCGCGGCGCCCGCCACCCGGCCATCCGTCGCCAATGCGACCACCCGGCCGATGCAATCCCCGGCCACAAAACCGTCATATGCCGGCGACAGCGGATTTCTTCCCAAACCGGTGACGGCAATCCCCGTCGAGCCAGACGACGATCAACCAATAACAGGGCAGTAATGAATGCGAGCCATAAAAACTTCGGAGTAACAATGCGAGAGTCTCGCATACTGGTTTTTTTGACGCTTGGCCTGATCGCCTCCTGTTCCGATTCACAGCCCTCCCAGCAGCAGGCCGCGATGAAGCAGTGGAACGACGCCCGCTCCGCCGTGCTCGTTGGCCTCGCCGTGGATCAGTACGACAACGCCAATTTCGACCGCAGCCGCGCTACAGTGGATCAGGCCATCGGTCTTTCCCCCGATAGCGCGGCCGCCCATCTCCTCTCCGCCAAGCTATACATCGAAGCCGGCCAGCTCGAAATCTCCGAACGTGAATTGGCCCTCGCCCGCCATTCCGATCCAAACAGCGCCGAGGCAGACTATCTTTCCGGCGTCATCTATCAGCGCTGGCAGCAGCCGGAGCGCGCCCTGGAGTATTACCAGCATGCCTGCGACAAATCGCCCGCCGAATTGGCCTACGTAATGGCCAAGGCCGAGATGCTCGTTGCCATGGATCGCCGGCCCGAAGCGCTGACGATGCTTGAATCCAAGGTCACTTATTTCGAGCACAGCGGCGTGATCCGCGACGAGGTCGGCCTCCTCCTCATGCAGGAGGGGCAATATCCCCAGGCCATCGAGATGTTCCGTCGCGCCAGCATCCTTGCCTCCGACGATCTGACGATCAAAGAGCATCTCGCCCGGGCAATGTTCGGCGATCAACTCTACGGCGAAGCCGCCGCCATTCTTTCGGACCTGGTCACGAACGAAAAATTCAATCACCGCCCCGATCTGCTCACCATGCTCGGCGAATGTGAGCTACAAAGCGGCCGCGCCGGCGACGCCGTCCAGAGCTTCCAGCTCGCGTCGGAAATGACCCCCGATTCAATGGGAGTCTGGCTCGGCATGGCAAGAGCCCACCTTCAACTCAACAGCATGCGCCGCGCCGATATCGCGCTGCATCATTGTCTGGCGATCGACCCAAAAAACAGCGAGGCATACCTCCTCCTCGGCTATCTCCGTCTTCGCCAGTCCAAGTTCGATGAGGCCCACGATGCTTTCACCCGCGCCAGCAGCCTCGATCCCGCTGACACCGTGGCACTCTGTATGGTTGGACTCACACTCGACAAACTCGGTCATGCCCAGGATGCGGCCGCGTATTACCAACAAGCGCTCAAGATCAATCCCGACGACGAAATGGCCACCCGGCTCTTGGCCCGTCTGGATGTACACGAATAACCGGCAAAGGAAGTAGCAGTGCGTCTCGGAAAGATTTTATCCATTCTCATGATCTGCCTCCTCGGCGGCGGGGCGCTCTGCTCCGTTGGCTCCCTCCCCTCGGCCTGGCACACCGGACACTGGGAATTCGGCATCCTTGGCGCCGTGCTTTTCGTCACCGGCGGGGCGACGGGGCTGCTGGCGATCACCAGTTTTCGAAGAAATTGCCGCGTCCTGATCGAGGCCATTCACCGCATGACCACGCAGGGGACGCTGCATCTCCTCAACACCGACAGCCACGAAATCCGCCCGCTTGTCACCGCAGTCAATGAAATGGTTGAAGCCGCCGAGGTCTGCATGTCCGAGGCGGTCCTGAAAATGAAAGAGCTGGAAATCCAGCTAAAAGTCGCCACATCCGAGCGGCAACACGCACAGGCGATCATCTACAGCATTTCCGACGCCGTGATCGTCACTGATACCTTCGACGAACTCGTCCTGGCTAACGAATCCGCCGCCCGCACTTTCCAGTTTGATCTGGACAACGCTCGCCGGGCTCCCGTCGATCAGATCGTGCGCGATGAAAAGCTCGTCGAACTGATCCGCGACATGCGGCAAAGCAACAGCAAGAGCGGCCGGCGCATCATCGAACACAAGATCAAAGGCCCCGGCGAAGAGCGCATCTTCAAGGTCACTCTCTCCGCCGTCGCGGACAACAACGATGCCCCCGCCGGCGTCGTCGCCGTCCTCCACGACATGACCCGCGAGAAGGAAGTCGCCGAACTGAAGAACGACTTCGTTTCCAGCGTCAGCCATGAGCTGCGCACGCCCCTGGCCAGCATCAAGGCCTACGTCGAGATGCTGATCGACGGTGAGGCCGATGACGAAAAAACCACCCATGAGTTTTATGAGGTCATCCAAAACGAGGCCAACCGCCTGAGCCGCCTGATCGATAACATCCTGAATATCTCGCGCATCGAATCCGGTCTCGTCCAGATCAACAAGCAGCCCCAGAGCCTCACCATCATCCTCAAGGAAGCCCTGGAAGTGATTGCTCCTCAAGCCCGCATGAAGCAGATCACGCTCGTCGAGCAATTGACGCCCGTTTTTTATCAGACCAGCGCGGATCACGACATGCTTTACCAGGCCGTGCTCAATCTGCTGAGCAATGCCATCAAATACACCCCGGAACGCGGGACCATAACAGTCCAGACCGCGGTCGATGAAGCCAAGCGAAAGGTTATCGCGCGGATAAGTGACACGGGAGTTGGAATTCCCCCCAAGGACCTCCCCTTTGTGTTCGATAAATTCTATAGGGCCGAGGCCAACAACCACATGGCCAAGGGAACGGGTTTGGGACTGTCTCTCGTCAAGCACATTATCGAGACAGTCCATCGCGGTCGGATCTTTGTGGAAAGCCACGTGGGCAAGGGAAGCTGTTTCGGCTTCCAGCTGGACCTGTGCGATTAGCCATGAACTTTGGGTGAACCGAGGAGCGTAATGTCAGCGAAGAAGATTCTGGTAGCCGACGACGAGAGCCACATCCTGCACGTGGTGTCGCTGAAGCTGCGTAACGCCGGCTTCGACGTTGTGACCGCCTCGGACGGCCAGGAAGCCCTCGAGCTCGCGATCACCGAGCGTCCGGATCTATTGATTACCGATTATCACATGCCGCAACTTTCCGGCCTCGAACTCTGCCGCAAGCTCAAGCATGACCCGATCACCGCAAAAATCCCCGCGATTATGCTCACCGCCCGGGGATACGACCTTGATCTGAAAGACACGCAGGATAGCGGAATACTGCGCATGTTGAGCAAGCCCTTTAGCCCGAGGGCTCTTTTGACGACGGTCAATGAAGTATTGCTGGAAGCAGCCGCCTGAAAGTTCGCCAGTTAGTGAAAATATGTCGTTGCAGACCCAACATCGTCCAGTCCCGGCCGGCGGAGAACCCTTGAGCGTTCCCGCCGCGGTGCTGGACAATCTCGCCGCTCGCTTCCGCTCCAGCGGATTGTTCGTGGTCCTGCTCCACACCGACGGCTCCGTCGTCTATTACGATTCGCAGGCTCCACTCTTCTTTCAGCGATACGTCCTGCCCCTCTTGCAATACGGAGACCCAACCGAGCCCGACTTTCGCGAGAAGCTTCTCAAGATCACCGTCAACTCCCCCGTCATGGTCTGGCGCAATCTCCCCGGAATGATTCTCGCCACCGTGCCGTGCGTTCAGCGCCGCCAACTTTGCGGCGTTCTCGCGCTCGCCGGCCGATCCGGGGACTTCAATCTTGCCGAGGAAATCCTCCGCGTCTGCAGCCGCCTCGGACTCGACGGAGCCTGGCTGCGTCAGCAGGCCGAGGAACTCGTCTCCTACACCGAAGACGATATTCATCGCCAGGCCCGGCTCATGCTCGGGACATTCAAAGATCAATTCCGCCTCGGAGCCCTGGAAGGCGAACTGAATTCCCTTTCCGGACATCTCGCCAACGCCTACGAGGAATTAAGCCTCGTCTACCAAATCAGCGGCGGGATGCGCATCAACCGCCCCGCGCACGATTTCTTCAAGCAGGCATGCCTCGAAGTACTCGAAGTCATGGGCGTGCAAGGAATGGGCGTTGCTCTACACGGCGAAAACGTCCATCGCCAGGAACCGGTCCTCTACGGTCCGCTCAGTCTTCCGCCAGGCAGCGTCCATCGCCTGGCCGATCAACTNNAACGATCTGGCCAACGACAAAAATTTCAGCTGGCTCTCCAAGCATGTCAAACAGCTCATGGCCGTCCCGCTTCAACGCGAGGAAGTCGTCCTTGGCTGTCTCTTCACGCTCGGAAAGCTTACCGGTGATTTCGACTCGCAGGACAGCAAGCTGCTCAGCTCCATCGGCAATGAATCTGCGATCTATCTCGAAAACGCCATGCTGTTCGACAGCGTGCACGGCCTGATGATGGGCCTCCTCCACAGCCTGACCAGTGCGGTCGATGCCAAGGACGCCTATACCTGCGGCCACAGCGAACGCGTCGCGGTTCTCGCCCGTCAACTAACACTCGAAGCCGGCATGAGCGAAGCGTTCGCCGAACGCATTTACATGACCGGCCTGCTCCACGACGTCGGCAAGATCGGGGTCCCCGAAAGCGTTCTACAAAAAACCGGCCGCCTCACGCCTGAAGAATTCGAGCAGATGAAAAAACATCCGCAGATCGGCGCCAGAATTCTCAGCGACATCAAGCAGATCAGCGACGTAATCCCCGGCGTGCTCCATCACCACGAACGCTACGGCGGCCAGGGTTATCCATACGGCCTCGTCGGCGAAGATATCCCGCTCATGGGCCGAATCATCTGCCTGGCCGACTGCTTCGACGCCATGACTTCCAACCGCACCTACCGCAAGGCGCTGCCGCTGGAAGTCGCCATGACCGAAATTCGCCGCTGCTCCGGAACACAGTTTGACCCGGCTCTCACCGAGGCGTTTCTGCGCATCGATATCGACAAGTTCAAGGAAATTCTGGCCGACCATTCCAACCGCGCCCGGCTACTGATGGATTCGCAGCCAAGCCTCAGATGCGCGTGAGGCGGAGAAATGCCCATGGGCGTCAAGTGCGAGGAATATAGCCAGATCTGCGTCATCGAGGTTCAGGGCGACCTCCTCGCTGAAACCGCAACTGCCGCCAAGAAGGCTATCGAAGATCACGTCGAGCAGCGGCAGATCGTGGATTACGTGGTCGATTTCTCGAAATGCGGGTTCATCGACAGCGACGGTCTCGAATCGCTGCTCTGGATGAAACGCCGATGCGAAGATCTTTTCGGCCGGATCAAGCTCGTCAACCTCGACGAAAATTGCAAGAAAATCCTGGAAATTACCCGCCTGGACCATCACTTTGAATGCCAGGCGGATTTGCCGACGGCCCTCAAGACCATGCGGTAAGCGAAGCGGTGACGAACCATGATCGCAACTCTCGAGCGTAAGCCTCTAGGGCAACTCCTGCTGGCAAAAGGAGTCATCCAGCAGGAACAGCTCGACCGCGCCCTCGAAGAACAGAAGCGCAGCGGACATCAAAAGCTCCTCGGCGAAGTCCTCGTCGAGCTCCACCTCTGCACGGAAGACCAGATCACGGAGTCGCTCGCGCAGGCTTACTCCGTCCCCTACGCGCGTGTCAGCCCGAAGATCGCCGACCCAAAGGTCATCCAGGTTCTCCCCAAGGAATTCCTCGAAAAGCACCAGACCCTCCCGCTCTATCTCGTCGCCGGCGTCCTCACCGTCGCCGTCTCCGAACCCGCCAACGTCTTCCTCCTCGAAGAGATCGAGCGTATCAGCGGCTATCAGGTCCAAGTCGTCGCCGCCACCGGCCGCGATATCAAAAGCACGCTCCAGGCTTACCTGCCCAACGACAAAGTCTTCGTCATCGACGACATCATCGAAGAGGTTCAGCCCGAAGAATTTTCCCTGATCGAGCAGCCGGTCCAGGATATCGTCAACCTCGAAGCCGCCGCCGGCGATTCCCCCGTCATCAAGCTCGTCAACTACATCGTTTACACCGCTGTGAAAGAGGGCGCCAGCGACATTCACGTCGAGCCCGGCGATTCTTCACTCCGCATTCGCTATCGCGTGGATGGCTGCCTTACCGAAAAACTCCGCCCCCCGCACCAGATGCACGCCGCCGTCGCCAGCCGAATCAAAATAATGGCCGGCCTCGACATCTCTGAACGCCGCCTCCCGCAGGACGGCGGCATTCACGTCCTCATGGACAAGCGGCCCATCGACCTCCGCGTCAGCACAATGCCGGGAAAATACGGCGAAAAGGTCGTCATCCGCGTCATCGATAACGACAAAGCCTCCGTCAATCTCGAAAAGCTAGGCTTCGGCTACGACACGCTCAAAGCCTGGCGAAAACTGATCAACTATCCCAACGGCATCGTCCTCGTCACGGGTCCCACCGGCTCAGGCAAAAGCACCACGCTCTACGCCTCGCTCCAGGAACTCAACCGCGGCGATGTCAACATCTGCACCGTCGAAGACCCCATCGAATACGCACTCAACGGCGTCAACCAATTCCAGGTCAACGAAAAAGCCGGCTTCACCTTCGCCACCGCCCTGCGCGCATTATTGCGACAAGACCCCGACATCCTGATGGTCGGCGAAATTCGCGATGCCGATACAGCCAAGCTCGCCACACAGGCCGCTCTCACCGGCCACTTGGTTCTCAGCACGCTCCACACCAACGACGCCACCGCCGCCATCACCCGTCTCTACAACATCGGCATCGAGCCCTATCTCGTCGGCGCAACCGTCGTCGGCGTCATGGCCCAGCGACTCGTCCGCAAGCTCTGCCAGAACTGCAAGGA
This sequence comes from Phycisphaerales bacterium, assembly GCA_003153655.1. Lineage (GTDB taxonomy): Bacteria > Planctomycetota > Phycisphaerae > Tepidisphaerales > Tepidisphaeraceae > PALSA-1353. The sequence goes on along the minus strand of PMAK01000095.1, from coordinate 20,040 downwards.
ATCCTACGCCCCCAGCGTCAACGAAAAACGCCAGATCGAACGCATCACCGGAACTGTTGACACACTGTACAAAGCCCGCGGCTGTCAGCAGTGCCGAAACCTCGGCTACAACGGACGCATCGGAATTTACGAATTGATCGTCCCCGATGATGCTTTGATCGAATGCATCAGCCAGGGCGCTACGCTCAACGACCTGCGCGATAAAGCCAAAAAGCAGGGCATGACCACGCTCCGCAGCGACGGGATCGAAAAAGTAAAAGCCGGAATCACGACCATGGAGGAAATCTACCGTGTTACCGCATAGCAAACGCCGGAAAACCGATCGCCGGGATTGAACGATGACGACTTTCGCATACAGCGCCCGAGATCAAACCGGCATGGCCGTCAGCGGGACGCTCGTGGCTGAATCCGCCGAGCGGGCCGGACAGATGATCCGCGCCGAGGGAAAATATCCCACCGCCATCAAGCCGGCCGGCGGAGCCGCGGAAGCCGGCCCGATGAGTCCGCGCGGCGTGCGCATGTCGCGCAAAGACCTCATTCACATCGCGACCCAGCTAGCGATCATGATCGACACCGGCGTCACGCTCAGCGATGCCCTCGATTGCATCTCCACGCAGGCGGAAAAACCCAACGTCAAGCGAATTATGCAGGACATCTGCCAGGAAGTGCAGGCCGGCATCGATTTCAGCACCGCGCTCCAGCGCCACCCGCGCGCCTTCCCAAGATTGTTCATATCCCTGATCTCCGCCAGCGAAAAAAGCGGCATGATGGCCAAGCTCCTCCAACGCGCCACCACTTATCTCCGCGATGAGCACGACACCATCCGCCGAGTCCGCGGCGCGCTCACTTACCCGGCGATCATGCTCGGCTTCGCCATCAGCACGACAACATTCCTTCTCGCATTCGTGCTCCCAAAATTCACCGCCATTTACGCATCGAAAAAAGCCGCTCTCCCCGAGCCGACAAAAATCCTGATGGCCGTCAGCAATTTCATCTGCACCGATTGGTTCATGATCCTTGCCGCCATCGCCACCGCGGTCTTCGCCTTCGTCATGATCCTCCGCACAAAACAGGGGGCTCGAATCTTCCACTACATCCAACTCAACATCCCGCTCATAGGCCCGCTCTTCCGAAAACTCTATCTTTCCCGCGGCCTCAGAATGGTCGGCACCATGGCCGGCGCCGGCGTGAGCCTGGTCGATTGCGTCAAAACCGCCCAGGAACTGTGTGATAATTCCTATTTCAAAGATCTCTGGACCGAAGTCTCGCTGCAGATCCAGGCCGGCAAACAATTCTCCGAACCGCTTTTCCGCAACTCCCTGGTTCCGCGCTCGGTCTCCCAAATGCTCCACAGCGCCGAACGTAGCGGCAAGCTCGCCCAGGTCATGGAACTGGTCTCCGGCTACGCCGAAGAAGAACTAAAACAAACCATCGCCGACATGACTCGCTACATCGAACCGCTCATGATCCTCATCATGGGCGCAATCATCGGCTCGGTCGTCCTCGCCCTCATGCTCCCCATCTTCACGATCAGCAAAGTCATCGTACGGTAAAATAGTCGATGCTTCCGAACCGACAAACGCGAAGCCTCAAACCAACGTCCGCGGCCGAATCCACCGATCCAGCGTCGGCGTCAATAGCACAATAATCAGCAGCGCGATATAAGGCCCCATTGCGACCGACGCATACAACTGCAACACTGCCGACAGCAATCCCAACCCAATCGCAAAAATCGCCCGGCCGCGACGCGTGATCGGCCGCAATCCCGGCGCGGTCGCCAGATAGAAAAGCGTGAACAGCAGCGGCGAAGCGAATACCTCATAATTCACAAACGTCAGTGCCGTCGGCCAACCCAGGTAGTGACTCCGAAATGCCAGCCAATGCCAATCCGCTCCCAAATCAGTGATATAAACCGGGATCGGCAACACCAGCAGTCCAACCATTGCCGCCAGTGTTCCCAGCAGCGGAATCCGAAAATCGATCAATCCTTGAAACAGCAAAAATAGTCCGCCCGCGATGATCGCCACCGCGCTCCCATTGCCGATCACGCCGCTATGCCCCGCGATGATCAGATTCTCCAGCGGCGGCATCTGGTCCCGGANNTTGTCAGCGACGCCCGCTCCGGCCGCTGCTGCGACGCCGTGTATGCCAGCAGAATATCTCCCACCGGCTCGACGCGCACCGAATCAAACCCTGACGCCGGCCGCCGATTAATCCATGGCCCCTGTTCCGACGTCTCCGTTTCCGCCGGCTCCGCGTCCAGCAAATCACCGGTGAACATCCGATCCAGCCGCAGCACATATCGCGGACTCATCACCTCGTGAAACAGCACAAACATCATCAGAATCGTCACGACAGACGGCGGAACTCGCTGCGTCCCCAATCCGCCCAGCAACCAACTCAGTAGCGCCAGCGTCACCCCGGCCGCCGGAAGAATCGGCCAAACCGCGTGGCCATTCATCGGCACGAGCGTGAAAAGATGTGCCGGCAACATCAGCGACACGATCGTCGCCAGCCACAGGCAATGCCATAATCGCACCTGCCGCCCGTGCCAGCCCACCTGGCGCAGAATTGCCATCGTCAGCATCGCGCTGCCTACAACCACAGCGGTTGTTCCCGCCGCGCGCCAGCCGAACAGCAGCAGACCGGCCGTCAGCGGAAACAGCGTCGCGAGAATTTGCAGCGTCAGGAATGTCCCGACCCCGATTCCGCTATGCAGCGGCGACGGCCGGGGCCTGACAAGAGTCGTTGCAAGCTCGGACATGGCACCAGCCTAACGCACAAAATCCCAAACCAGAAATTCTTCTCCGCATTATCCCGGCTTCAAACCCCGAATCTCCCGGATCGCATCCAGTATCGGTAATCGCGAGGGGCACACATGCGCACAAACCCCGCATTCAATGCACGCCCCAAGCCCGGCCCGTTCCGCCATTTTCAGATCCCGCCGCTGCGCCGCCTCCAGCACGAACGCCGGATGCACCAGGGTCGGGCACGCCTCCACGCACCAGGCGCATCGAATGCAAGGCTCCGGAATGATTGTCCGTTCCGGCCCCGTCAAATGAATCTCAAGTTCCCCGCCCCCGACAACAGCATCAATCCGCAGCCGCAAATCGCGCAGCAAATCTCCGCCGCGAACGACAAATCCCTCCTCCCAACTTGAAACCTTTTCCAGCACATATTGCACCGGCGTCCCAACCGCCACATCAAGATAATGCGATCGCCGCCGCACATGATCGTGCACCGCCAATGGCGTGCTAAGCATCGCCACTCCGCGGGACGCCCGCCCAATCNNCAATCACGAGCACACCCTGCGTCGTCGGCAAATTCCCCGGCCGCAGCCGCCGCTTGGTCAGGCTATACACCATTAGCGTCGGATCAGCCTGCGGATAATCATTGGCCAGCTCGACGACCTCCAGCTTCGCCCCCCGCGCCGCGTCCCACCACGGCACCGCCCACGTCGGATGCGCATCCATCTCCACTGCCAGAATCGATCGTGCCGCCCCGGTGATTCTCGCCAGCAGGGCAGTTCCCTCCGCCACAAAAGCGCCGAATCGCGCAACAATGGTTCCGCTCAGGCGCATCCCCGCATCCGAATCAAGCGCGGTGCAAACCACGGTATCAATGGGCCGCGAAACCGCCTGGTTCAACTGCCCGATCAGATCAGGGCTCGCGTACCGATCCGCCCAGATACCGGCCCGGCGAATCCGCTCGATCCACGTCACCAGCGCCGACGGGTCGGCATCGCGCAAATCATCAGGCTCATCAGAATTGCTTTCCCCGTCCCCGGCGGGATTTACAGCCATCTCAATGGCAAGCGTGGGGCGCCCATTGCTCAACCGGATCGGCCGGACATGTTCAATCACCCCAGCCGCCGGCGCCAGCGCCACATGCGACGACTCCGCTGCCCGCACCACCAAAACCTGCCCCTTCCGCACCGCCGTTCCCGCCGGCAACACTTTCGCTTCCCCACCCATTCGCGCGCTCAGGGGCACCAGGAGCCGAGCCGGCATCGCCAGCCTGGAAAACTCCGGCAGCTCCTCCGGCCAGAGCGCCAACCTGTTGCTCGATCTCGATTCAGATTTTGCCGGCATGCACAGCGCCGTTTCCCCACGTTAATTCCCCGCAAGCTCGATCCCGTTCTTTCGGCAGATCACCTTCAGCGCTTCCACCGCCATCTTAAACAGCGCCGGCCCGCTGAAGCCGCTGAATTGTCCCGCGGCTTTCAAATGCGGCTCCAGACTCAAAAACCCGCTGTATCCGCTCTTGTTCAAATCAACCAGAATCGGCTCCAGATGCCCATCCCCGCTCCCAGCCGGCACCGCCCGATCTTCTTTCGCACTCACATCCTTGATGTGAATGTGAACGGCATATGGCTTCAGCGAGGGCCACGCCTCCAGCGGATTTTGTTTCACCTGCACGAAATTCCCAAAATCGAACGCCGCCTGAAACTTTGGAGAATCCACGGCTTTTAAGAGATCCAGGCAATCCGCGCCGCTCGCCCCGTAAATGCCTTTTTCATTTTCATGCACCAGCGTCACATCGCGATTTTTGATGTATTCAACCTTCGCCCGCATCCGGCGAATGACTTCATCGCGATGCTTATGCATATCCCCGCCATCTTCCTCGGGGTAATAGCTGAATATCCGAATCATCGGCGCTTCAAAAAACTCGGCCGATTCGACCGCGATCTTGAACCGCTCAAAATGCTTTTCCCATGGCTCGCTGATCTTTACCTTCCCAATCGGCGAGCCGATGCAGGCCACGCCCATGCCATTGGCTTTTAATTTGGATTTAACTTCGATTCGGACGGATTTATCGAAATCGAGAACATTTTTCCCATACACCCCGCGCAATTCAAAATGGGTGACGCCCGTTTCCTTGCAGCATTTGATCTGCTCATCCAATTCCGGTGCAATTTCGTCCGCAAATCCACACAACTTCATCACAACAAATGCTCCTTTACGATTCCAGGCCAATCGTCTGCGGTAAAACCGGGCGAGTCAATGGTCATGAACCTCGCCGGCGGTTGTGAGTCCGGAAGCGAATGCCCCATAAGGCCCCAAAATGTCCCAATCCCCCCGGGGGGGGAGGGGGGAGCGCAATGCGGATCGGGTTCGGACTGCGCGCGGACTGAGCGACGCATTATCGCTCGTTACTTTTACGAACATTTACCTAACTCGCGTCCATTTTGCAAGCTGTGCACAACGGAATTATATTTGGCCGTTCTGTTGTGCAGGCACGTCTTTCGTTGTGCAGAGTTCCGATTCGATCCCAAGCTCGTACATGGCGGAAATCAAGCAACAAAATATTGTGGCATAGGGCTTTGGCCAGCACTTCGTTTTTCATGGCTGTATCGCTCTTGCTCCGAAGGCTGTCACCGAACTTGGTTTTAATCATCATCACGGTTGATTCGACGTTGGACCGGTGGTGATAGTGGGCTCGGAAATCCACCTTTTTGAATTGGAAGTAATGGAACATCTTTTTGAACATGCCACCCACTTCCCCGGTCGCATTCCGCATTCGCTTCACAGCTGAGGGTAGAGAACGGCATAAATATGCTTGCACTGGCAACGCCGTGTTTCATGGTCCGCGCAGGTGCAGGTGCAAACGGGTTTGCGGGGGTTCATCCACACCTTGTACTTTGTGGCGTGGGGATTCGTTTGCGACGGCACGAGGTAGTAATCGCCCTGTTTTTCGATCCGGGCCAGTGCCGCGATTGCCAAGCCCCGCTGTTGTCGAACTTCGACGCCAGACGTAATCCCATCGGTGATAACCATTTTGTTTTCCATGTTTTCTAGTGTACGGACACTAGGGGTGTTTGTCAAGAATAAAATTATTTGACATCCCCCGTATTGTGGGTACACTATAAACCATGAAAAAGATAAAGAAATCCAGAAAATCCCCGGACGCGATAAAGACCGAATATATCGAGATACGGGTCGAGAAATCCGAGAAGGATACTTTTCGCGCCGCAGCCGACGCGGCTGGATTGCCGCTATCCGGCTGGATACGTCAACGGCTTCGCCGCGATGCGAAAAAGGAGCTTGAGGATTTGGGGTTGCCAGTGGCATTTCTGGAAAGATTGTCCGAATAATCCGGGTTTTGGACGCGATTCAATGGGTTTTTTTGCGAGACTTAGGCGAAACCGGTCGCTATGATATGCCTTGGGAGGTATAGCTTGTCCGAGTTTTTGTCGATGATTTATAGCTGCTCCTGCCGAATTGAAAGAAGATAGAAATGGTCATCTGCGATTATAATCAAGTGAAAGAGAAAACGGACAGCCTAGAGTCCAAGTTAAACGAGTGCGAAGGCGAAGAATCTCTTTATTGTCACAACCTTGAAACCACTCTTTCATGCTCGGCAGATCACTGCCTAAAATTCGTGGAAGAGGTTCTCCAGTGGTCGAGCGACGTATTCTCCGGATCGGTTATTTTTGACCCGGCGGCAGAACAGCTATGGAAGGCGTCTCTGGAAAACTTCTATCAACGGGGAACTCGACTACTTTCAAACGGCTATGCCGCGTCTGGAGAACACGGATGCAGCACGATGAGTGGTGCAAACAAGTTGAGAATAGCACTCTTCGAGATGCAGAAGCTGATGTATTCTTGGGTTGCCCCCACATTGGCGGTTGGTCCCTCGTCGCGACAGCAGTACGCAACTGATCCGGCCAAAATTGAGGAGGGCAAAAGAAAACTGGCGTCTCTCCCTCTGTTGCCTTCTGATTGGAAGCCATATAACAAGCAGCAGGACTTGATGATTCAAAGGGTCAAGCGCTAGATTTGGACTAGCGATGCAAGGGAAGGCATGTCCGAAAGTCGGAAGATTGATGTCGTTCCAGTGCCGATTTTTCCAGTTCCGGCCATAATTCAGCGGGTAATCCCACAAATTTGTTCGTGGCCTTTTGAGGACTCGTACATCCCTCGCCTTTTGAAGAACGATATTCCGCAGAGATTGCAAAAAGGGAAAGCGGGATTTTGGTTATATACGGATGCCGCCGATCCCAAGAAGGAAGTAATTGGATTTGGAGCTATCGACGTTTGTTTGAACTACGACTACGTTACCGGGAACAGACACCATCCCCACATTCCGCTTCTCGCATGCAGGCCCGACATGCGGGGCAAGGGAATTGGCCCCTCTATTGTTAAGCATCTCATCGGAGAGGCTGTTTTGCGCAGTTTTTGGCCGGGACTTAACTGCTATCCCGTCGTTTTCTTAGAGGTCTATACTGACAATGTGGGTGGCATCAAAACGTATCAAAGGGCCGGATTTCAAAACCTGAGTGATGAGCCGACTTATGACCCCAAAGAAAAGAAAAGCTACTTCGTTATGACCAGAAGCCTATCGATAGCACCAGAGCAAGGAATCACATAATCTTTCTGTTGTGCAGACACAACTTCCGTTGTGCAAGTGCTTTCGGTGTGCAAAGCTCATTTTGCAAGGGAAAAATCGCGGATTCAATCTTTAAATGAGGCGTCGATTCAATCTCTTACGCGAACTCATTTTTGGGAGCTCAACGCCGCGGTCTTTGCCAACTCCGTGGCGACCCGGCGCAAAACATCGGGCCAATCTCCGGCCGATTTCTGCCGGAACAATCGCATCGTTGGATACCACGGACTATCCTCGCGCTCGAGCATCCAGCGCCAATCCGGGACCGCAGGCGTCAGCACCCAGACTGGCTTTCCCATCGCCCCCGCAAGATGCGCCACTGCGGTATCCGCTGTAATCAGCAGATCAAGATTCTGAAGTAGGGCTGCCGTGTCGGCGAAATCGCCAAGCTCCTTTGTCCAATCAGTCAATTGCATTCCCGGCGGTGGGGCGGGCGCCTCGGCCGATGCCGCTCCCTTTTGCAAGCTGTAGAACGCCGCTTTCGCCACCGACGCCAGCGGCGCGAATTGCCCGAGTTTCATCGAGCGATTCCGATCATTCGAATGCGTCCCGCGTCCGCCCCAGACGAGTCCCACGCGCAGCCGATCGTCGTTCGAATCAAATCGTCGGCTCCATTCCGCGACCCAGCGCGGCTCCGGTTTCAAATACGGAATCGGCGCTGGAATCGATTCCGCCGTCACACCAAAAATCCCCGCAAGACTCATCAGCGGGCAATGCACATCATGCGGCGGAATAAGTTGGCCCGGATTCAGAACCTCCCCAAAACCGTGAAAAATTCGGACCAGTTCCGGGGGAGATTCGAGAATCACTTTCGCCCCGCGCTCGATAAGCCTTGGAATGAATCGCACGAATTGGATCATGTCCCCAAATCCCTGCTCGGGATGCAGGAAAATCGTCTTGCCGGCCGGATCGCTTCCATCCCAGCGCGGCCGATCAAACTTTCGTGTGCCGACGATGGATGGAACTTCAAGCCGCCATTCATATTCCGCCCAACCGCGCCTGTAATCCCCCAGCAGCAACCACGTCAAAGCCCGATTCCAATGCGCCGCCGCATACGGCGGATTCAATTCAATCGCTCGGTCAAAAGCACCAACCGCCTCTTCCAGTTGCGCATTGTCTTTTAGAGCCGTCCCCAGATTATTAAACGCCTCCGCAAAATCCGGCCGAATCTCCACCGCGCGTCGATACGCAATAATCGCCTCATCCAACAGATCCCGATCACTCAGCGTAATCCCAAGATTGCATTGCGCATCCGCATTATTCGGATCAATCTCAATCGCGCGCCGATAAGCCCCAATCGCCTCATCCAGTTGCCCCGCATCCCTCAGCACAATCCCAAGATTATTATGCGCCGCCGTAAATTCCGGATTCAGCTCAATCGCCCGCCGCAAAACAGCAATCGCCTCGCGTGTCCGCCCCTTCCCGCGCAGCGCATTAGCGAGGTTGCTGTACGCCGCCGCAAACCCCTCATTCAGTTGGATCGCGCGATTAAAAGAAACAATCGCCTCATCCAGCCGTCCCTTCATCGCAAGCGCAATCCCCAAATGATTCTGCGCCTCCGCCGATGCGGGCTCAGGCAAGGAATACTCGTTGGGACTGGCCGTATCCATACCCCGGTGCGGTTGTATAATCGATTCTCTGTGGCTTCCGAAATCTCCGGGGATATTTTACGCCTGATCGACGCCAATGCGAATCGCTGCCGCGAAGCATTACGCGTCTCCGAAGACTACGCGCGCTTCATTCTCAATTCCGAAGAACTCGTCACCGACATCAAAAATCTCCGCCACGACCTCTCCCAAACCCTAAAACCCTGGCTAATCGAAGCCATCATTCATCGCGACACCCCCGGTGACGTCGGCACCAAAATCAAAACCGCCACCGAGCAAACCCGCTCAGGCATCCCCGACGTCCTCATCGCCGCCGGAAAACGCGCCGGCGAAGCCATGCGGGCGATCGAAGAATTCCTGAAAACCGCCGACGNNGTCCGCCGCATCCAAAATCGAATCCCTCCGCTATCGCCATTACGACATCGAACGTCGCGTCGCCTTAACCCTCCGCCCGGATCACAATCTCGAATCCCTGCACCTCTACGTCCTGATCACCGAATCCGCTTGCAAACATCCCTGGCTCCAAACCGCCGAACTAGCCATCCAGGGCGGCGCAGACTGCCTCCAACTCCGCGAAAAAAATCTCCCGGATGCCGAATTACTCTCCCGAGCCAAACAACTAACCCAGCTCTGCCGTCAACACGGAACAACCTGCATCATCAACGACCGCCCCGATATCGCCCTCGCCTCAAACGCCCATGGCCTCCACCTCGGTCAGGATGACATATCCCTCCCCGACGCCCGAAAAATCCTCGGAAACCAAAAAATCATCGGCCTAAGCACCCACAACATCGGCCAGGCCCGCCGCGCCAAACTCGACGGCGCCGACTACATCGGCGTCGGCCCGATCTTCAAAAGTGTCACCAAACCCCGCGACTTCGTCTCCGGATTGGAGTATGCTGCCGCCACCCGATCCGTCGCGTTGCCCAAGGTCGCCATCGCAGGGATTAACCTGGAAAATGTCGATCAGGTTCTCGCGACGGGAATCTCGGCGGTGGCCATCACGGCCGCCATCACCGGCTGCGAGGATGTCGCCGGTGCCGCTCGCGAAATCAAAAGCAGGCTCATGAAGTAGGACACGGATGTCCAATCAGGCAATAGGCATTCCCACGCCCAACGCGGAACGATCCCCCGGCCGCTCCACCAGCTTCGTCGGCCACGCCAAGCTCATCTCCGTCCTCACCCTCTGCAGCCGCATCCTCGGCATGCTCCGCGAAAGCGTGATGGCCAGCTATTTCGGCGCAACCGCCGTCGCCCAGGCCTTCACCGTCGCCTTCGCCATCCCCAACCTCTTCCGCAAACTCCTCGGCGAAGGCGCTCTCTCCGCCGCCTTCATCCCCCTCTACGCCAAGGCCCTCAAATCCGGCGATGAAAAAGAAGCCCAAAAATTCGCCGCCGCCAGCGTCAACATGCTGGCAACCCTCCTCATCGCCCTGACCCTCCTCGGCGAAATCGTCCTCTGGCTCCTCCCCCGGCTCATTCATTTCCGAAGCGACAATCTCCTCGTCATCCGCTTCACCGCCATCATGTTGCCGTACGTAATCCTCGTCTGCGGCACCGCATTCCTAAGCGGCGTCCTCCAGGTCCATAAACGCTTCGCTCTCCCCGCCCTCACCCAGGTCCCGCTCAACCTCATGCACGTCGTCGTCATCATCACCGGCGCACGCCTCCTCATGCTCAAGCCCGGCGTAGCCAACGAACAACTCCAGATCCGCCTCGCCTACTGGCTCTCATTTTTCGTGTTAGTCGCCGGCTGCCTCCAAATCACCATGCTGATCCCGGCATTGCGCCGCTCCGGCTTCCGCCTGATGTGGGTCGGAAACTTCTGGACCCCCGCCGTCCGTCAGTTGCTGAAACTCTCCCTCCCGGTCGCCTTCAGCGCCGGCGTCCTCCAAATCTCCGTCCTTCTGGATAAAGGCATCACCCTCTTCCTCACCCAGGGCGAAAACCCCGCCGAAAAACTCCACTTCTTCGGCAGGGCATTTAATTACCCCATGGTCCTCGGCGCTGCCGCACGCCTCAATTGGGCCCAGATGCTCTACCAGTTCCCCCTCGGCGTCTTCGCCATCGCCGTCGCCACCGCCATCTTCCCCAGCCTCAGTGCCGACGCCCACGACAAGGACGGCGATAAATTCAAACGCGTCCTCCGTCAGGGAATCATGTTCACACTCCTGGAAGGCTTGCCCGCCAGCATCGGCTTAATTCTCGTCCGCAATCCCACCATCCGCCTCCTCTTCCAACACGGCAGCTTCACCGCCGCCGACACCCGTTTGATGTCTATGTCCGTCCTCTTCTATTCCGCCGCCATCTGGGCCTTCAGCATGCAACAGATCCTGAATCGCGCCTATTACGCCCTCCACGACACGGTCACCCCGCTGATCCTCTCCATCGTGACCATCTCCGTGAATACAGTTGTAGAAATCCCCCTCTCCTTCACCAAGCTGGGCGAATCCGGCATGGCCGCCGGAACCCTCGCCAGCTTCGCCATCCAGGCCATCGTCATGCTGATTATGCTGGACAGAAAAGTCGGCGGCATAGGCCTCAAATCCATCGCCACCGGAGCCGCAAAAATGCTAATCGCCTGCGCCGCCATGTGCGCCGCCTGCTGGGCCGTCCAGCAACTCCCCATCTATCCCGCCGAAATAACGCATCTGGCCAGCCTGAAACAACTTGTAATTCTGATGATCGTCGGCGGAGCAACCTACGGCGCAGTCTGTCTCGCCCTCGGCGTCCGAATGACAGTCGGCCTTAAATCTGGATCGCCCCCGCCCGCTCAATCAATAAACGCAGGCCTTTAGTTTTCCCTCAGTCGCCGCTGCAAAATTTGAAATCCCTGACGTAAATTCAGAAATAAAAATAGCCAGAAATTTTGGTCAGAACAACGATCTACTTCAAGATCATCCCTTGTCAGGGTTCTATGAAATATACATTTTGAACAGTTTTTTATTGAAATCCAATAGCAGGATTTGGTATAGAACCGTCTGCCTATCTGTTTTCGGCAAACCGTGCTTTGATAAACCTATGGCGTGTATCGTTCACGTCAGTCGAGCAACATTCCTTACATGAGTCGGGAGGCTTAGACATGCGGCACCCATTTCAAAAACGTTCTCTGATTGTATGTGCGTTGGTTTCACTCATGGCCATGCTGGCCTACGTCCAGCAAGCCTCGGCAAACGTGTTTACGGATATCAATCCGAATCCGTTGCCGAACCTCATGTATGGCACCACCAACATCGGAAGTCTTCAGATTACCCAATACGCCCAGAACAATCCGGTTGCTGGAAATATCGGCGCCACGATCGAAGCTCAGTTCAATCAGACCTTCATGCCCACCTGCAATCTGAATCTACAATGGGTTCAGGTTATCACCGGCGGCAAAGGCACCATCGGCCAAACCCTGGCCGCTCAGGACAACGTCGCCGACCCCATCCCCTACCTCGATCCCTACCAGCGCGACGACAATCTGCCTTACTACTGGACAAACCCCGAAAACTCGACCGTCGGCGACGGCAAGATCAACGCGGGCTCTCAGCCGGGCACTCATTTGTTCGATATGCCCAGCCAATCCCCGACCAACGGAAACTTTATTAACTTCGAATCCGCCCTCGTCGCCGTCTCTCCAACCAATCCCATGAATCTCATCTGGCTCGCTGGCTTCACCTGGGGCTATTCCATCGCCGGCGGCGTATCAACAGCCAACCCCTTCGCCTGGACCAACGGCCCCTCCAACGCCATGAACTCCGCCGTAACCGATTGGGATGGAACGCAACTTTATGTCGGCGACGGCAACGATACGATGCAAAATAACGCTGGCGGCGGCATCGGCTACAAATTCGTCGCCAACAATATGAACCCCGTCTGGGTTCCAGAGCCGGGCTCCGCCGGAATCATCTTCGCGATCGGAATCATCGGCTTNNGAGCCGCCTAAGATCACTCGATGGCCGGGACTGCGATGACTAACAATCGCGCAAAGCGCTTTGCCTCGTTTGGCTGGCGCTTGTGCGCGATCTCCATTGTCAATCTCGCGATCTTTGGCTTATCCTGCTCCGCGCCCGTAAATGATTCGACCCAAACGGCGGATCCCGTGCAATGGGGCGCTATGCAAGGTGGCCTGCAATCCAAAATCTACGCCGACCAGCCCGCCTTCAGTGCGGCTGATCCCATTCTCGTCCATTACTCCATCCGAAATGCCTCGAATGAACCCAAAAAAGTTTGGCACAATGGCTTTTGGCCCAGCAATCGCATCGACGTGACAGATCCAACCGGCCATCCCGCCGCCTTCACCCGCAAAGGCGAGGCAAACCGGAAAGCCTTCGGCGGACCCGTGGAGAAAAATTTCCCCGTTACTTTGCAACCCGGCCAAACCGATGAGGACTTCCCCGTCCTGAACCTGCGCGATTATCTCGTGATGGATGCCCCCGGCGAGTATTCGGTGCAATACACCTATCAGCAGGACATCGGCCCCGTGATAAGCAATCCCCTCAAGATCATCGTTACAAAATAAGGGCCGCCCGCGCCTCGGCTAAAGCTGCCTAATCCAAAATCGCGGCCAATCCCGCCAGCGCCGCAGCCGTAAGAATCATTCCCAGCACAATCGTAATGAACAATCCCATCGCCTCGCGGGGCACGCGGGATACCGTGCTGCATCTCACACTCTTGTAAACGACTGCCACCGCCAAACACAACGGCAACAGCAACAGCGGCCAGATCCACGGATTCGTCCAGATTGGCAGCGGATAAATGAATGGAATGTAACCAGATGCCATCACGCCCCTCCCCATTTATTGTGATCCGTCAACCCCGGCTCGATAAGTCGAGTCGATAATCGCCAGAAGATTCAGCATCCCCGCGACGGCCGTGTAAAGCGCCCCGATCTCCCACGATCGGGAATGCGACATCGCCACGCCTTCGTGCGGCGTCGGCGAATTACTCGTCGGCTTCGCCAGATCCACCGACAATGCCGATGCCGCCAGCGTCACCGGCCCACACAAAATCTGCCCTACAAACCATGGCTTATCGCTGAGTTCAGTAATCGGCTCCGCAATCATCGCCGGCCCCACGAGCCTGTCGCGATCGTTCTCGCGCGGGTCGTCCGCCTGCGTAGCGCTTGTGGGCTCCACGCGCGTCAGATCGGTGTAATACGCCTGATGCTGCCGATTGAACTTCTGAACCATCTCATCCTTGAATCCATATTGTCCCCAACCCGGCGGGTCCATGATCCGAATCCCGCCAATCAGAATCCCCGCCAGAAATAGCGCGATGATGCTGATCCCCACAACCAAACCCCGCGTCCGTTGTCCGATCAGAAAATACCCCCACCCAGGCACCAGCCAGGCGCAAAGCCCGACAAGAATCGGTGAGGCGGAATTGCCGGAGCGAACGGCCATCAGGATGGATACTCTAGAGAACGCGGGAAATGTTTGCAAAAAAGCATATCAGCGAGGGGCAGCCGCTTCGACCTTGACCACACTAAAACCATCCAGATTCAGCGTCGTCAGCTCCCCATCAGGCTTTCGCAGCGTCAATCGGTCAAGCCAGAGCTTGTCATCCTTGCTATGCGCATACCAACTCCCGGTCTGCTCCTGCTTGAATTCAACAATTGTGCCCGAGATTTCGCTGTTCCACGAATAATCCCGCGCAGCAATCTGCTGAAGCACCTTCACCTTGGCGCCGGGAACCAACTGCTTGCGAAGCGATTCATCCATAGGGACAGACAAAGTTAAGGCCAGAACGCCCAAACGGCAAGAGACTCGCGAAAACCAGAAACCAGAAACCAGAATACCGAATCAAATCCGAATGACCGAAATCCGAAACAAAAGCGGCAACCCGTTGCCCGTCATTCAGACATTCTGGTTTCGGATTTGATTCGTCCCCGGCGCGCCGGGACTTTCAGCATTCGGATTTCGGATTTCTGGTTCCCATCCCCACCCCAATCTCCTTCGCCACCTTCACCAACTCCCCATACAACTGACTCAGCGCCTCCGGCACAATCCGAGTCTCCCCAATCACCGTCATAAAATTCGTATCCCCGCCCCAGCGCGGCACCACATGCTGATGCACATGCCCCGGCAATCCCGCCCCCGCCACCGTCCCCAGATTGATCCCAATATTAAACCCCTGCGCCGAAACCGCCCGCTTCAATAGCGTCACCGCCGCGACAGTCTGCACCGACAAATCAAGCTGCTCAGCCGCGCTCAACTCTTCCAGATCGCATTTATGCGCCCGCGGCGCAATCAGCAGATGCCCATTCGCATACGGATACCNNGATTAATCAGCACCACGCTCTGCTCAGTCCGCCAAAGCACCAGCCGCTCGCGTTCCTGATCCCCCTGAGCTTCGACAGCTTCGCAGAGAAAACACTTCCCGCCCTTTCCCAGCGATCGAATGTAAGGCATCCGCCAAGGAGCAAAAAGAGGAGGCGATTCCATTCATCCCACCATGGCTTTGGCAGCAGCGGGGGGCTTCAGTGCCGGATTGACGCTCACCGAAACCGCCGGCTTCGACATCTCCAAAACTTCCCGCGCCAGCGATCGATAATCCGCCGCCCCATTGCTGGCCGAGTCATATTGCAAAATCGTCTGGCCAAAGCTCGGGCTTTCCGCCAGCTTGATATTCCGCCGAATCCGGCTCGCAAATATCCGTGTCTCCGACCAGGGCAAATTCTTCCCCGCCGCGTCTTCGATAAACCCCTTCAAATCGTTAACTACTTCATTGGAGAGCTTCGTCTGTGAATCAAACATCGTCAGCACGATCCCCGAAACCTTCAGCGCCGGATTCATCCGCCGGCTGACCAGCGCCACCGTCTCCAGCAACTTCCCCACCCCCTGTAGCGCCAAAAAGTGTGGCTGCATCGGAATAATCACCTCCGCCGCCACCGCCAGCGCATTAACCGTTAACAATCCCAAGCTAGGCGGACAATCCAGCACCATGAAATCAAACTCAGTCTTCGCCGCCTCAATCTTATTCTTCAGCAATACCTCTCGCCCCGGCACGCTCACCAGTTCCACCTCCGCCGCCGCCAGATCAATGCTCCCCGGAATCAGCGCCAGATTCTTTCCGACTTGCCGTAACGTCGCCAGAAATCCATGCCCCTCAACTAGCACATGGTAAAGGCTCGTTACGTCGGCTGAGGGATCAACCCCGTAATTGATGGTCAGATGTGCCTGCGGGTCCATATCGACCATGCAGACCTTCTGCCCCTGTTCAGCCAGCGCAGCAGCAAGATTGACCGAAGTGGTCGTCTTCCCCACGCCACCCTTCTGATTCATAAACGCAATAATGCGCATGCAAGCCTCTCCCAATGATTATCGGACATGAAATCCCCAAAACAAGAGAAGCGCATCCCGAATCAAAAAAGACACAACAAAAAAATGATTCCCACCCCAATGCCCACCCAAAACATCAACAGGCCAGCCAACACCCCCCGAACGCGGCAATCTATGCCATATACGAGCCAAAGCCCCCGGCCGTCACGAATCCCGCAAACGAAAAAAAATCTTCCCGGATCAGCCAAGCCACCGTTGTGTTCCGCAACAAAACCATCAACTATTAAAAGAAGAAAGCTTCCACCGTGGCAGGGAAGCTTTCTTCGTCTTTCCGTGACCTCTTGTTTGGAGCCGAGGTCGCAGAGGTAAATGTTCCGAAACAAAATCAAGTCATCGGGCGCTCGTATGGAGCCACGAGCCCGAGACGCGGTATTCTCCGCGTCACGCGAATAAATCCGCGTTACTTTTTCTTGGTTGTCTTCTTCTTCGAAGACTTCTTAGCGGCTTTCTTTGCCATAACGTAGTCACCTCCTTTCTTGCAGGAAACAAATGTACGCTTCTAAAAATTCTGAGTCAACGCTTTTTTTAAGAAACGTTGAGTAAGATCATCTCATAACTTTTCGAAAGGATCGAATGTCGCGCGCTAAAACTCGCCCGTGTGTGATCATTGTTCGTGATGGCTGGGGAAAAAATCCCTACCCAAAATGGAATAACGCCAACGCAATCTTCCTCGCGAAACATCCCGTCGCCGATCGCATCATGAGCCAGTATCCTAGCACGCTCATTCACACCAGCGGCTTCGACGTCGGCCTCCCCGACGCCACCATGGGCAACAGCGAAGTCGGTCACCAAAACATCGGCGCCGGACGCATCGTCGATCAGGAATCCGTCGCCATCACCAAGCAAATCCTCACTGGCGAATTTTACAAAAACACGGAACTCAATCGCGCCGTCGATAGCGCCCAAAAAACCGGCGGCAATCTCCACCTCTTCGGCATCGTCAGCGACGCCGGCGTTCACGGACTTTTGGAACATTTATATGGCGTCCTCGAACTCTGCCGCCGTCGCGGCCTCACCCGCGTTTTCCTCCATGCCTTCACCGACGGCCGAGACACCTCGCCACGCAGCGGACTCGGATCCATCAGCAAAATCGAAGCGAAAATGACCGAGCTCGGCGTCGGCAAAATCGCCACCGTCAGCGGCCGATATTGGGCCATGGACCGCGACAACCGCTGGCCACGCGTCGAAAAAGCCTACCGCGCTCTGACCCAGGGCTCAGGCCCAAAATTCACCTCCGCCACCGCGGCCGTCCAGACCTATTACGATCACCCAACCGAGACCAATATGTCCGGCGACGAATTCGTCACGCCGTCGGTCATCTGCGACGACGGCGCAACCCCGCGCGCCCTCATAAAAAACGGCGACGCAATTATTTTTTACAACTACCGCGGCGATCGCCCGCGCGAGATCACCAAGGCTTTCGTCCTCCCCGATTTCACCGGCTTCGACCGCGGACCAAAACTCGATTTGTTCTACTGCACGATGACCGCTTACGAGGTCGGCCTCCCCGTTCACGTCGCCTATCCCAAGCCGCCGAAGATGAACAACATCCTCGGCCAATACATCAGCGACCTCGGCCTAAAACAATTCCGCTGCGCCGAAACAGAAAAATTTCCGCATGTAACATTTTTTTTCAATGATTACCGCGAAGAGCCCTTCCTAGGCGAAGATCGTCTAATCGTCCCCTCTCCCAAAGATGTCACGACGTACGACCAAAAACCCGAGATGAGCGCCGCCGGCGTATGCGATGAAGTCGTCCGCAGAATCGAAACCGGCTCCTATGATCTCCTCGTCGTCAACTTCGCCAACTGCGATATGGTCGGCCATACCGGAGTTCTTCCCGCCGCAATCAAAGCGGTCGAATTCGTAGACGCCTGCGTAGGAAAAGTCCTCGGCGCGATTCAATCAAAAGGCGGAACCGCCATCGTCCTCGCCGACCACGGCAACTGCGAACAAATGATTGACCCCGCAACCGGCGGCCCCCACACCGCCCACACCATATACGATGTAGAACTCATCGTGGTCGATGATCGCGTCAAAGACCAAAAATTGTCGGACGGCGGCCGTCTCGCCGACGTAGCCCCAACCGCCCTAAAAATGATGGACCTACCCCAACCAAAAGAAATGACCGGCAAATCCCTGATTCCGTAACCCATCTTCGTCCAACGGCAAAAGGACCACCAGAACCCCATCAGGCAAGCCAGCGACATCCGTTGCGGCTGCGCATGTTATATTCGAGCCCACCCCTTCGGCCGTCATAAAGACCGCAACGAACATCTTCTTGCCCAGTCTTTCAACCAATCTCGGCAAAAATCTCAGATGTCTGCGAAAGGTTGCCTCCCAGAAGCGTCTCCATATAATCCCCCTCCTCAAGAGGAGTTGTTGAATGGCCCATATCATTGCCGAGCCGTGCATCGGCACCAAGGACAACTCCTGTGTCGAGGTCTGCCCGGTCGACTGCATCCANNTCGGCACCAAGGACACCGCCTGCGTCGCGGTATGCCCCGTAGATTGCATTCATCCCACAAAGGACGAAGCGGACTTTGCCTCCGCCGCCCAGTTATTCATCGATCCCGATACCTGCATCGATTGCGGGCTCTGCGTCGATGAATGCCCCGTCACGGCTATCTTCCCTCAGGAAGATCTCCCGGCGGAATGGTCGTCCTACATCGAGAAGAATACGGCCTATTTCAAGAAGTAGCCTATAATCGCCCGTCATGAGTCAGCCGACGGCCGAAATGCAGATGCCTCCGCGAATCGAGCAATTCAAGCTCGCCGTCGAAGGCATGACCTGTGCCAGTTGCGTCTCGCACGTCCAAAAGGCCGCGCTCGCCGTCCCCGGCGTAGAACAATGCCAGGTCAATCTCGCCACCGGCACCGCCGTCATAACGCTCGATTCCGATTCCACAACTCCCCAGGCCGTCGCCGACGCCATCGNNGAGCACCACTCCGATGTAATGATCTGGGCATCCCTCATCACCAGCACCATCGCAATCATCTACGTCGGCCGCGGCTTCTATGCCAGCGCCTTCCGCGCCCTCAAGCACGGCACCAGCAACATGGACACCCTCATCGCCATGGGCGCAACCGTCGCCTACGGCTACAGCGTGATATCCCTCGCCGGCCACTGGCTCGGTCTATGGGCCGCCCCAACCGCCATCTACCTAATGGAATCCACCGGCCTCCTCGCCCTCATCAGCACAGGCCACTGGCTCGAAGCCCGCGCCAGAGATTCCGCCGGAAACGCCATCCGTCAACTAATGACCCTAGCCCCTGCAACAGCCCTGCGACTCGACGATTCGCAAACCCCAACCGAAGTCCCCGTCGCCGATGTTCATCTCGGCGATCGTCTCCTCGTCCGCCCCGGCGACCGCGTACCAGTCGATGGCGTAATCATCGCCGGCCGCTCAGCCGTCGATGAATCCATGCTCACCGGCGAGCCGCTCCCGGTCACCCGCGACGTCGGCGACGAAGTGGTGGGGGGGACCATCAACACCGACGGCCGCCTGACCATCAAAGCCACCCGCGTCGGCAGCCACACCGCCCTCGCTCAAATCGTCCGCCTCGTCGAGACCGCGCAATCCGCCAAACCCCCGGCCCAGCAACTCGCCGACGCCATCGCCGCCATATTCGTCCCCGTCGTCCTGGCCATCGCGCTGACAACCGCGCTCGCCTGGTACGGCTACGGCGCCTGGCATCATTGGCCCGCCGCCACCACCTGG
>PMAK01000255.1 GCA_003153655.1 Phycisphaerales bacterium | reverse complement strand
TTTCGTCGATGCGGCGGCCGACGAGGCCGACGATGCGGTCTATGATCTGGCGCAAGTGGGCGTTGTCGCGGAAGCGGATGTCCGACTGTTCGAGACGGCCGCGGCGCTCGACGTAGATTTTGTCCCAGCGGTTGATGAGGATGTCGGTGATGGTCGGGTCCTTGAGCAGGGCTTCGAGGGGGCCGAGGCCGAAGGTTTCGTCCATCACCTCGTCCATGAGACGTTCCTGATCGGTGCTGGAGAGGAGGCCGCGTTCGTTCTGGCAGAGGTCTCGGATGACGACGCGGACTTCGGCGCGAACGGTGTCGGGGGGCAGANNCTTGAGGTTTTGGACGTCGAGGCGCTGGACCAACTGCTGGTGGATGCGGACTTTTAATTGATCGAAGGCGGTGCTGCGTTCGACGTTGAGCGTGGATTGGGGGTTGATTCGGAGCAGCGCGGGGATTGGCCGGGGCACGCTCGGTGTGGGCATGGGCGCGGGAATGGACTGCGCCGCTTTGGGTGCGTCGGGGGCGATGGGTGGTTCAGGGAGGACCACTGCTGCCGGACCGGACGATTTTGAAGAAAACAGACCCATTTACCAAACTCCATTTAGTCTGAGACGCCGGTTTCTAAGCCGCGACGGCTGTCTGACCCACTTTAGCGCCCACCATGCCGGCTAACTGAATCAGGCTTTGAGCGATCTCGCTCTTGGGAGCACGAAGGACGACCGGCTCGCCGAAATTGATGGATGCGATGGCGTTCTTGAAATCGTTGGGAATATTCCAGGCGACTTTGATTCCCAGGGAGCGCTCGATTTCCTGCGGTTCGATGTCGTTTCCCTTGCGGACATATCGGTTGACGACGGTGCAGATTTTGGCGGACTCGACGCCCATGCGGCGGAGCGCGCCGACGAATCGCTCGGCGTTCTTGGCGCTGGNNAGAGAATCGATGACCACGTAGTCGAAGGTGCGGCTGAGCATGTTGAGAAGGCGAACGAGGCCGCTTTGGTTTACGCGCTGAGTGTCCTCGGGCAAATCGGGGCGCGAGAGGATGGCGACGCCGCTTTTCTTGTGGACTGTCAGGGCGTTGTCGAGCAACTGTTTGTCGAGTTTTTCGGCGGCGTCCATGACGTCGGCGATGGTGTAACGGCAGCGGATATCGAAAAAGCTGGCTGCGCCGCCGCGCATGAGATCCATGTCGATGAGGACGGTTTTGCCCATGGCTGAGAGGCCGGCGGCGACATTGCAGGCGATGGTGGTTGAGCCGCAACCGCCTATGGTCGGGATGACGTGAATGATCTTGGCCCGCTTGCCCATTCCGTGAACCTGGGCGACGCGTTCGAGGGCGGTGGTGAATTTTTCCTCGCTCATGGGGAGGGGGATAAATTCCTTGATGCCGAGGTGCATTGCTTCCATGAGGAGGTTGGGATCAACCGTCTGGCTCATGAGGAAGAAATTGACGGCGGGAAATTGCCGGGGGAGGGTGGCAATTTTCTTGAGGGATTCGGCGGGGTTGGGATCGAGGTTGACGATCGCCAGGAGCGGCCCGTCGGGGCGGCCCAGAATCCCTGCCAGCGGCTCAATGTTCGGGAATTGGGCCACCGGCAAGGCCCCGAAGCGAACCAGGAACGAAGCGAGTTCTTCCCGGTTGGTGTTGTCGGCGTCGACGATGACGCAATTCAANNAGTACGTCGACGATGACGCAATTCATCTGCACGTACATTTCGCATCGTCCCTGGTTGAAGGGTCATCCGAAACCACTAACCATTCTCCGGTCCCAGCGCGATTACTTGGCGGCTGGGGGTGGCTGAAAGCCGACGGGGCCTTCAAACGTCGGAGTCTGTCCAGTTGGGGCGATCAGCTTCTGGGGCGGAGGAATTACCTCGCCGCCGAGATCTCCCATGACGTACAACTGCGCGATATTCGGGTCGCGCCACTTTTCGCCTGGACCCGGGGTCACGTCGGCCGGATCGATTCCGTGAACGAGGACGGGGCTGACCAGGATGACGAGTTCCGTTTCATTCTTCTGGTACTGGACGGATCGGAAGAGGGCTCCGAGGACGGGCACGTCGCCCAGGATGGGGAACGAGATATTGTGAGCGCTGATCTGATCCTGCAGGAGTCCGGCGAGGGCGAAGGTCTGCCCTTGGGCGAGCTCGATAGTCGTATCGGCGCTACGCTCGGTGAGGCCCGGGACGGTCGTTCCGTCGAGGGTGACGGTATGACTGAAGTCCAACTCGCTGACGTCCGGGTGGACGCGCATACGGATTCGACCGTTGCCCAATACGATGGGCGTGAAGTCCAGTTGCACGCCATAGGGCTGGAACTGGATGGTGATGGCGGTCGATCCGCCGCTGCTTTGCGGAACGGGATAGGGGAATTGTCCGCCGGCCAGGAAGGTGGCTTTTTGGCCGCTGGTGGTGATGAGATCGGGTTCGGCCAGTGTGCGGAGCAGTTCGTTTTGCTCGAGGGCATCGACGAAGTAGGCGAATGCGATGGGGCCGAAGGCGCCGGTGCCAAACATGCTGGCGGCGGTGTCGCTGAGAATGCCAGAGGGAACGGTTAGAAGATTGGCTGATCCGGGAGCGCCGCCCGGGGTGATGCCGATGGAGTTCTGGCCAAGGTTGCTTCCGAAGACGCTGACGCCGTCGGTGCCGCCGAAGTTGAAGCCGAGTTCAGTCTCGGCCTGCTTGCTGACCTCCAAGTACTTGACCTTGAGCATGACTTGTTGGCCGCCGGCGATTTCCATGAGGTCGACGACTTTGCCACCGGTGCTGTAGGGGGCGGCGATGAGCTCGACTTGTGCGGCGGTCTGAAGATCGCGGACCTGGCCGGTGAGGGTGATAGCGCCGTTGGCATCCTCGACGTTGATCTTGGATTCGGGGAAGAGCGTCACCAATTGTTTCTGGAGGCGCGCGATCGGCGTAGAAACCTCGATGGTGAGGATCTGCGTGTGATCGTTCTCGTCCCAGAGAATCAACTGGGTGGTACCGGCCTTCTTGGCGGTGATGAGGAGCTCGTTGGGCTCAAGCGGGATCACGTCGGCGATGTCCGGGAGGAGCATGTTCGCCTTCTTGATCTTCTGCTCGAAGGAGAGCTTCTTCGCTTTGCCGGGCTCGATGGTGATGACATCGGAGGGCTTATCTTCCGTGACGGACATGTCGGAGGGGGAAGTGGTCGCCTGGGCAACGGCCGGCATCGCTGCAGGCCAGGCCAGCGTCCAAAGCGCCACTGCGCTGATCGCCAGTGCGGATTTTCGCCCGATTTTGAACAGTTTCTTTTTCGACATGGTATTCATCCTTGCTTCGTTTCAGTAGTTTGATCGATCTTGTTTTGACATTTCCAGTGACAGCCGCACAGGCATCAGTGCGATGTGTCGGTGGTGTCGCTGAACTGGTTGCCGTTGCCGTCCTTCGGCAGGGCGAACTTCGCCTCGGATTCATTTCCGCCGCGGATGACCTCGATGGTCCATGAATCGCTGTCGGTATCGATGCTGGGCCGGGTGGTGATGTTGGAGGTCAAGAGTGTGGAGGGCTGAGTCGCGGGAGCAGCCTGGGTGTTGAGCGACGTAGCGACGGTATTGAACTCGTCGTTGCGGTTGGCATGGTGACCCATGAGCTCTGCGAGGGTGACACCCTTGGTCTCAACCATATCGAGATCGTTGCCACCGCGAAGGACGAAGCGCGGGCGACCGACGCTGCAAGCCAGCTCAATCAACTCCGCCTGCGGAGGAGTGACGAGAAGGGTGATGCTGTGTCCGCCACCATCGCCGTCAGCGGGGTTATGCTTCATACCGACGGCGGTGACCTTGACGTTTTGCGCCAGGGTACGGGCCTGCGGCATACCGGTCTTCTCGTCGCGGACCGTTTGGATCAGATCCACGTGACAGCCGGAGACGAGGTAGCCGGCGACGCCGGTGATTTCGTTGACGTCAACCGTGACAGCCCGCATGTGGTTGGGGACGGCGGCCTGAAGACCGGGCCCGACACCCTTGGGTGCGAGAAGAGTCGAGGTGATGGCCTGACCCTGAATGAGCTGGACTTCGGTGACGCGTCCGACCAACTGGTCAGGGGATTGGAAGATGGTGTCCGGAACGGCGTCGGAGGCGACGTCGCCCAGGATCAAGTCATCCAACGTCAGCACGGCCCCGGCATCAAGGTTGTGCTTGGCCAGTACCACGGGTGGGCGCTTGACCTCGGCAGTACTTTGCCGGTTGGAGACGAAGTTGAACATCATCTTGGCGGCAATACCGCCCAAGACCAGCGCGACCAACAACGGAGCAACTTTCTTCACATTCATAATGATCTCCCAATAGGCGGTTTGCCTGTGTTATTTCTCGGATGGATCGGTTGTGTGGTTTAGGAAAGGTGCGGAGACTTTTCGATTTTGAGACGGGCTAGGTTATCTGACGAACAAAAAGCGCAGCCATTGTGAGGCCGCGCTTTTATGGGAATGAATAAGGAGTGGCGGCACGTCCGCAAAAGCGGGGCGGCTCAATCCCCTTCTTTGCGCATGGCTGAGGCTGTTACCAGGTTTTTGCCTGATCCGATGAGGGCGGCGGGGCGGAAGGCTTGGCCTACTACGCCCCAATTGGCGCTGATGGAGACGTTGAGGGTGTCGCCGACGGCCATCGTTGAAAGGTTGGAGACGGCGGCGGGAGATGAGGTGCTGCCGCTCCCTGGGCCGGTGTCGGTGTAGGTGACGGTGTAGCTTCCGATGGTGTAGCTGCTGCCCGAGCCGGAGACGGTGTAGCCGGGCGGCAGGAGATTGGCGACCTGGAGCTGGTTGGCAATGACGGTGTTACAGGAGGCGGCGCCGGAGGCGATGCTTGCGCCGGCGACGATACCAGCGCGGCAGCCTTCACGGGCTGCGCCTTCCATGGTGTTCTTTACATAGAAGTAGTATCCGTATTCGATCAATCCGTAGCAGATCGAAAACAGGATTGAGAGGGTCAGCGCAAGCTCGAGGACGGCAGAGCCGCTTCTGCGGAGAAGGGAACGCCGGACGGAGCTTCGAGCTTTTAGACTTCCGCGAGGATTCAGGTTCTTGAGAAACATTTCATCTCCCGAGCAGCTTGCCCATGGACAGGACGATTAGGGTCGCGAAAAAGACCGGGACTGCGAATGGCAGCGGGCGTTTGACGGCGCGGCAGGACTTGCCGGTGTCAACCGCGTTTTGCAATCCGAGTTCCGAAGCGCCGGCGAAATTCGCCACGATCAGAGCGCTGTTGCGGAAAAGGATGCCGGTTCGACGTTGTGTGATTGCCTGAGTTAAGACGATGACCAGGCCGAGGAGGGCCTGGACCATGAATATGAGGATGGCGGGTCCTGGGCCGACCCAAGCGCCGATGGCGGCGAGGAGTTTTACGTCGCCGCCGCCGACGGCGGAGATCATGTAGAGGATGAGGGGAATTGCGCCGCCGATGAGTATGCCGAGGAGGGCATGGCTGAAATTATGAGAGCCCATGAAAGCGGCGCGGCCGAGGCCGGCGAGCATCAGGCCGAAGGTTAGCCAGTTGGGAATTCTGCGTTGTCGCACGTCGATGACGGCGGCGATGGCGAGGGCGCAAATGAGCGGCGCCCAGAGGATGAGGACAGAGTAGTCCATACTCATGTATCGGTTGAATGGAGGGGTTGATTAACGAACGATGCGTGGTGGATTGCGATGTTTTGCGGAGGTAACCCACGGATGGCTATCCATGGGCTTTATTATGGGTATTCTGTTTTATTGCAATAGAAGAGGGGCGGTGCGATCCAGTTTCGTGGAGTCACACCGCCCCTGTAATTCAGGAACAAACGCCTCTTTGGCAGTTGCAGTCGTTCTGTATGGCACGCCGAGGACAGAATTCCGACACGAACGACGTCGGCCGATAGCCGCGCCTGTCGGTCGTTCTCAGTGCCACCGGAACGACAGGCTTACATGCTGCTGTTGAGCGAGTTCCAGCGGGCAAGAACCTTGCCGCCGACAGAACCGATGACGGCAATAGCCGCCACAACGATCAGACCAGCGATAAGAG
This sequence comes from Phycisphaerales bacterium, assembly GCA_003153655.1. Taxonomy (GTDB): domain Bacteria; phylum Planctomycetota; class Phycisphaerae; order Tepidisphaerales; family Tepidisphaeraceae; genus PALSA-1353. The sequence goes on along the minus strand of PMAK01000255.1, from coordinate 10,297 downwards.
CGTACTCAAGCACTTCGCCGCCCTGTTCGTCTTTGACCAGATTCAGGATCGCCTTCATGATATTCTCCCAAAGAGGCGACATGATGTCCGCGTCGGATGGCAGCCGCCAGGCTGCATTCGCCGCGTGCAAGCGCATTTGCGCTGATGACCGCGCCGCCCATTTGCAGCACAGCCTCTCCGGGCTTTTTTCCGGATCACACGAGTGATACGGAAAGCGCCTGATTGCAGTGGTGTCATCGGCGGTGATGTGAGGGTGCTTAACAAGCAACCGGCAATTTTTGCCGAAGCGGAATTCTTTGGAAGAAGAGTTATCGGACGGATTCTAAATCGTAATGCGCAAAGGAGAGGGAGATTTTTATCGGTCTTGGTTTTCGTGACGAGTGAAGAGCGCTAGCTCGAATGGAACAAGCGCGGGCGCTGACGGCGCTGTTGGCTGGCCTGATGACGTTCCGGCGGTCCTTCTGTTGTTGAAGAAGAGACGAGGGCTGCCTTCGGCGACAGATGCACAGGACTGATTCGTTCTTAGATGAGATCCTTCCAGGCTTCGGGGTGTACTTCTAAGTAGTATCTGCCGGCGGTGGTTCGGACTTTGACCGGGAAGCCGAAGGTTTTGGAGAGGATATCGGACGTCAGCACTTCTTTTGGTGAGCCTGCCGCTGTTGGCTGGCCTTCGGAAAGTAACAAGACCTGGGCGGTTGATGGGGGGAGTTCTTCGATGTGATGGGTGATGAGGAGGATAGTTGGGGAGTCGGGAGTTTGAAGGAGGGATTGGATTGTTGCGAGGACTTGTTCGCGGGCGAGGACGTCCAGGCCGCTGGTGGGTTCGTCGAGGATTAGCAGGTCTGGCTTGGTGACGATGGCGCGGGCGATGAGGGATCGTGTTCGCTCGCCGCTGCTTAGGGAGGAATAGGGGTGATCGATGACGGGTTCGAGGCCGACTTGCTTTAGAAGCGAGTGGGCGTGGTGGTTCATGGATTCGTCGGGTTTGTGATATAGGCCGATGCTCCCGAAGTAGCCTGTTAAGACGACTTCGTGTGCGGTGAGGGCGGGATCGACATCGTATGGGCCGGCGGATTGGACGAGGCGGATGCGGCGGCGGAGGTCGGGGAGATTGGCCTGGCCGAATCGTCCGCCGAGGATTTGGCATTGGCCTGCGGTGGGCCAGAGGTGGCAGGCGGCGATGCGAGCGAGGGTGCTTTTGCCGCTGCCGTTGGGGCCGAGGATCGCGGCGAGAGAGCCGGCGGGGACAGTCCAGTTGATGTTGCGTAGAATCCAGCGTGCGTCGCGCATGACGCCGACGCCTTGCATTTGGATGGCCGGCTGTTGCTCCGGTGGTGGGGAGCCAGTAGTGTTCACCGGCACAATGTAAAGGAAGTTTCGATGCCCGCAAATGCGTATCCCCGCCGATTTGTCCCGCCTGATATGGACCCGTTTAATTTTCCTGAGTTGGAGAGGCTCTATCGCGCGCTGCTGGACCGGCGGATTCAGAGCGTGGAGGATATGAATCGGTGGCTGGCGGATTTTTCGGAACTGTTTTCGTTTGTGGATGAATACGGGAACCGGCGGTATATCGATAAGAGTTGCCATACGGATGATGAGGCGATCAAGAAGCGGTTTATGCGGTTTGTGGAAGAGGTTGAGCCGCGGTCGAAGCCGATGGCTTTTGCGTTGCAGAAGAAATATCTGCAATCGCCGGTGCGGAAGCAGTTGGATCGGAAGCGGTTTGATGTGCTGGACCGGAAGTGGCAGGCGGATGTGGATATTTTCCGGGACGAGAGCGTGGAGATCGAGACGCAGGTGACGCGGAAGGTTACGGAATACGATTCGATTAATGGCAGCATGATGGTGAAGTTTCGCGGGCAGGAACTGACGATGCAGCAGATCGCGCGGTTTCTGGAAGATCCGAATTCGGATACGCGGCGCGAGGCTTGGGAGGCGAGCGCGCGGAGAAGGCTGGTGGATCGGGAGGCGATTGACGGGATTTATAGTGCGCTATTGCCGCTGCGGCATAAGATCGCGCAGAACGCGGGGTTGCCGGATTTTCGGGCGTATCAGTGGAAGGCGAACAAGCGGTTTGATTATACGCCGGAGGATTGCCTGCGATTTTCGGATGCGATTGCGGAGACGTGCGTGCCGATCGTGAGGAGATTGGATCAGCAGCGAGCGAAGGATATGGGAGTGTCGATCATCCGGCCTTGGGATTCTGGGGTTGATGTGAACGGGAGGGCGCCGCTTCGGCCGTTTGATGTGACGCGGATTGATGATTTTGTGGGGAAGACTCGGGAGATATTTGAGAGGTTGTCGCCGTCATTGGCGACGGATTTTGATCAGCTTCGGGAGCATGGGAATTTGGATTTGGAGAGCCGGAAGGGGAAACAGCCGGGCGGGTATTTGATGCCGCTGGAGGAATCGCGGCAGCCGTTTATTTTCATGAATGCGGCGGGTGTTCATCGGGACGTGGAGACGCTGCTGCATGAGGGCGGGCACGCGTTTCATCATCTGGCTTCGGCGAAGGAGGATTTGGTTTTTCTGCGGTCGGCGCCGATGGAGTTTTGCGAAGTGGCGAGCATGTCGATGGAATTGCTGGGAAGTGCGCATCTTGGAGTATTTTATAACGAGGCGGATATGGTGCGGGCGACGCGGAAATTGCTGGAGGGGATTATTTATTTCTTTCCGTGGATGGCGATCATCGATTCGTTTCAGCATTGGATTTATACGCATCCCGGGCATGCGCAGAGCGAACGGCAGGCGAAGTGGATGGAGCTTGTGAATCGATTTGCGGGGGCGGTGGATTGGAGCGGGTGGGAGAATGTGCGGGAATCGCTATGGCAGCGGCAGGGGCATCTGTTTCATGCGCCGTTTTATTATGTGGAGTATGGGATCGCGCAGCTGGGGGCGTTGCAACTTTGGATGAAGGCGCGGCAGGACCCGCATCAGGCGCTGGCGAATTATCGAGCGGCATTGGCGCTGGGTGGGACGCGACCGTTGCCGCAGCTATTCTCGGCGGCGGGGATTGTGTTTGATTTTTCGCAGAAGACGTTGAGGCCGTTGATGGAGGCGATTGGGGAGGAGTTGGAGCGGTTGGGGGTGTAGGAAGGTGGAGGGGTTGGCGAGGAGCTTCGAAGCTGTCTTCGGTTATTTTGCGCCGGCCTGAGTGAGAAGTTCAAAAATTCGCGCGTTGTCTCGTCCCGGCCCGCTCTTCACATATTTGAGTAGCGAGCCGTCGAAAAATGTTGCTGGAACCTGGGGAGTTGCACCGACGGCCAGGAGTGTTTCCACGATCTGGACATAGCCCTTTTGCGCCGCGACAGCCAGCGACGTATAGCCGTGCTGTTCAGAGACCGCGAAGGGGAATAAGGGGTCAGGAAGAGTTTATGGAAAAACCTTCCTGACCCCTTTGTTGTCTTTGGCGTGGGAAATCGCGCGTCGCACTTCGACACGCTCAGAGCAGGCAAGCGACGCGGCTAAACAAATCGGGGTTTCGGAAATCTGTATTACTTCATAACGGACGTTGTCGCGGAGGCGCGTTCCGCGGGTAGCGTTTCGGCCATGCTGATGGTGAAGGTGATCGCCTCGGCGGTGTTGGGCCAGGAGAGTAGTACGCCTTCGGGGAGGTCGCGGATTAGTTTTCCATTGGTGATGTCTGTTGCAGCCTGTACTGAGCGCAGGACGAGGCGGACGTTTTTGGCGTGGCCGTCGCTGGCCAGGGTGATTTTTTGTCCGGTGCGTTTGCAGGTGATGCGCGTTGTGGCTGTGCCTTCGGATGTTGCGAGGCGCAGCGTGGTTTCCGCGCCTTCGGTGATTTGGAACAGGTGCAGTGTCAATTCATCCTTCAATTGCCAGGAGGGTTTCTTTTCGTCGCTGCTGATGGGGATGATGCTGTTTTCGCGGACGAAGAGGGGGATGTGGAGGAAGTCTACTTTTTCTGAGATCCAGCGGCCGCCGTTGACGATCTTGCCGGTTAGGAAATGGGTCCACTTTCCTTTTGGGAGGTAATACTCGGCGACGTTATCCATGCGGAAGACTGGGGCGACCATGAGGGATGAGCCGAGCATGTATTGTTTGTCGAGATATGCGACGCCGGGGTCGTCGGGGAATTCGACAAACATGGCGCGCATGACGGGCCAGCCGTGCTCGCGGGCGTCGTGGGCCGCGGCGAAGAGATAGGGGAAGAGGGAATTTTTGAGCTTTGAAAAATGGCGGACTACGTCTACGGATTCTTCATCGAAGAGCCAGGGGACGCGATAGGAGGATGAGCCGTGGAGGCGGCTGTGGGTGCTGAGGAGTCCGAAGGCGGCCCAGCGTTTGTAGAGGGACGGGTGGGCGGTGCCGGAGAAGCCGGCGATGTCGTGGCTCCAGAAGGCAGCGCCGGAGAGGCAGAAGCTTAGGCCGCCGCGAAGGGTTTCGGCCATGGATTCGAATGTTCCTTCGTTGTCGCCGCCCCAGTGCACCGGGAATTTTTGGCTGCCGATAGAACCGGATCGGGCGAAGACGACGGCGTTGCCTTTGCCGTGATGCTTTTCGAGGAGTTCGAAGACTGATTTGTTGTAGAGATAGGAATAGTGGTTGTGCATCAGGCCGGGGTCGGCGCCGTTGTGATAGACGACATCTTCGGGGATGAATTCGCCGAAATCGGTCTTGAAGCTATCCACTCCCATGTCGAGGAGTTTCTGGAGTTTGCTGCAATACCAGGTTGCGGCTTTGGGGTTTGTGAAATCGACGAGGGCCATTCCTGGTTGCCAGGCGTCGCGCTGGAAGACGCGGCCATCGGGACGTTTGAGGAAATAGCCAGCTTTGTTTCCTTCATCGAAGATTTCGGAAAGCTGGGAGATGTAGGGATTGATCCAGAGGCAGACTTTCAGGCCTTTGGCTTTCAATCGCTTGAGCATTCCTTCGGGGTCGGGAAACGCTTTCTGATCCCATTGAAAATTACACCAGTGGCGTTCCTTCATCCAGAAGCAATCGAAATGGAAGACGCTGAGGGGGATTTGGCGCTCGGCCATTCCATCTATGAATTGATTTACGGTTGCTTCGTCATATTTGGTGGTGAAGGAGGTGCTGAGCCAGAGGCCCATTGACCAGGCAGGCGGGAGGGCGGGACGGCCGCTGAGGCGGGTGTATTTTTCGAGAACTTCCTTGGGAGTTGGGCCGCGGAAGAGGTAGTAATCGAGTTCTTCGCCGGGGACGCTGAATTGCATTTGGGAGACGCGTTCGGTGCCGATTTCGAAATCGACTCGGCCGGTGGAATTGACGAGTATTCCGTAGCCGCGGCTGGAGATGACGAAGGGGATATTTTTGTAGGCGAGTTCGGAGTCGGTGCCGCCGTCTTCGTTGTAGACGGAGATACTCTGGCCGTTTTTAACGACGGGGCCGAAACGCTCGCCGAGGCCGTAGATGCATTCGCCGACGCCGAGGCGGAGCCGTTGCATGAGCCAGGGGGCGCCCGCGACATTCGTGGCGGCGGCGCGGGTCATTTGTCCGAGAGAGCTGGCTTCGCCGCTGGTGATGGGGACGCCGCCGTCTTCAAATTTGAGGGACCATTTTGTTTTGCTGATGCGGAGCGAGAGTTTTCCACTGTTGAATACGAGTTCGTCTTTGAGATCGTCGATGCGGACGTGGGAGGCGGCGAGGGAGTAGTCCAGTTCGGCCTTTATGTTTTTTACTTCATCGGGCCAATGGTGCACGATGCGGACGCGGATCACATCCGGCATGGGGGAGGTGATGTGGAGTTGGAGGACGAGGCCCTCGAATTTGTCGGAGGGGTCTACTTCCTCGCGATCGACAGCGGCGACCCATAGGGAGTCGCGATCCGCTCGATATTCCGTGACTCGACGGACGCAGAGGGGGGTAATTCCTTCGGCCCATTTCCATACACCGTGACTGAACTTCATTGGCAGCGCCTCTTTGCCGCTCAAAAAGAAAGCGGGCGAGTCATTATGCGACTCGCCCGCGAATCATCAATAGGATAGCCGACGGGAAAATTCCCGGAAGCGTTAGGCCTTACGACGACGCGCCAGGAGACCGGTCGCGCCCAAGGCGAGAAGACTCAGACTGGCCGGTTCCGGCACAGGAGGATTCGCCAAGACGTTATCGACGTACAAGATGGGGAGGTTGGTAGTTGCCGGCGCGGGCCCGCCAAGCTGAATAACAAGGTTAGCGCCGATGCTATTGGCGGCATCATAAGCCAAATCAGCCTGAAGGGCAGGCGTGATCAGGTAGATCGCCGTGGACTCGCCAGCTGCAGGAGTTGGATAGCCGTAGCCGTCAAGGGATACATACCCAACTTCACCGCCAGCACCGTCGTTCAAGTCAACGTCAATCTGTGGGCCGTAACCCAAATTTTCTGGGTTAAAGTAATCGATAGAGAGTGACGACGAGGTGGACAAAGTTGAGGCAAGCGCGACGGTCCGTGGCGAGACCAGCATATTACCATAATCCGCGCCATTGAGTGTGCGAGCGGTAGCGCCAGAGCTAATCTCCAGGGAGTAGCTTCCGTTCGTGACACCCGTGGTGGTGCTGAAAGAAGCCTGATACTGCTGAACATTGTAGGTTGGGTTGAAGGTCCAACCATCCAGTGTGTTCTCGAAGGATTCGATGAGCTGACCATGGGCGGTGGCGGGTCGCAGCATACAGAGGCCAGCGACGGCGAGCGCTCCAACCAGTCCCTTGCGGGAAATTCGACTACCTGTTTCGATCATCTTTCCAGACATTCTCGACCTCCTCGGTTTTGCCGATTGGCGGGGTTGCGGCCCCTGATATGTGTTCGCAACGACCGAGGTTTTTATTACCTCACGCCGTTTCACAGCAAACGCTTGCTGTTACGACGCAAATTTAATCTGTCCTGACGGAAAGTCAACCAAAAAATGGACGTATTATTAATTCTCGATTGCATGGGCGAAGACGTAATTTCCGGGTTATGTTGTAAGTTATTTTATTTAATGAGTTTACGTATTGTCACTATCCAGAAATCGATTTTTGGAGGCTTATCAGAAAATTATGGTGGGAGACTTGGCGCGGTGATTGGTTCCGTGCTGGTTTCCAATGTGATTCTGCAATAGCTGGGCGGCTGCGACGTGGATTCAGAAAGCGTTTGGCGTATTTGGGAATATTACCTCGTTCTGTTGGGCGAATGGGGGTATAAGATTGCCTCGCTTATGGCTCAAATCAGCATCAAAAGCGGCTTCGATTTGGCATTGCAGCACCATCGAAGCGGGCGGTTGCAGGAGGCTGAACGGCTCTACCGGGAGATATTGACTCGGCAGCCGGATCATGCCGAGACGCTGCATATGTCGGGGGTGCTGGCAGCACAGACGGGACGGTTGGACGTAGCCGTGCAATTGATCCGTCGGGCGATCACCATCAATTCCAACTGGCCGGAGGCTTACAACAATCTCGGCAATGTCCTGAGAGACAAGGGACAGCCAGCTGAGGCTGTCGATGCTTGTCGTCGGGCCATCGCTCTCAGACCCGACTATGCGGAAGCGCATAACAATCTCGGCAATGCGCTGGCGGACCAAAAAAAACTTGATGAGGCGATTGCCGCTTATCGTCAGGCGATCGCGTTGAAATCCAAGTATGCGGAGGCGTTCAACAATCTCGGCAACGCGCTGAAAGAAAAAGGGGATATTGATGAGGCGATAATCGCCCTTCGCGAGGCGATTGCCCTGAGGCCGGAGTATGCCGAAGCGCACAATAATCTAGGGAACGCGTTGAAAGAGAAAGGGGAACTTGGCGAGGCAATCACCGCCTATCGCCGGGCCATCGCTGTCAGGCCGAGGTTCGCCGAGGCGCTTGATAATCTCGGCAGTGCTCTGAAAGAGAAAGGGGAAGTCGATGAGGCGATTGCCGCGAGCCGGCAGGCGATTGCGATCAATNNGGGCGATTTGAGGAGGCGATTGGCGCGTACAAGCAGGCGATTGCGCTCAGGCCGGGTTGGGGGATGCCTTGGTTGAATCTGGGCCAGTTGTTGCGCGAGGTGGGGCGTTTTGAGGGGGCATGCATGGCGTTTCAGAATGCCGCTCAATGCGAGCCGGGTAATTCGGATGCGCATAACTTTGTGGCGATTGTTCAGGCGGAGTTACAGCGATTTGATGAGGCGAACAAAGCGTTGGAACGGGCCGCCGGGCTGGCTCCGGATTCGGCTTTGACACATGAGGCGCGGGGGATGATTTTGTGGCGGAGCGGGCGGGGTGCCAAGGCGGTGGAGAGTTTCCGGCGCGCGGTTGAAATCTCGCCGGAATCGGTTTCGGGGTGGACGAACCTGGGGCATGCATTGCGGCAAATCGGGCGATTTGACGAGGCGGCGGAGAGTTTTCGGCAGCTTTTGGCGCGACGGCCGGGCGCGGTTTATGCGCAGGCGCTNNGCGTCGACGTTGCGGAGGTGGGGCGGCTGATGGCGTCGGTTGATGATCCGCGAACATCCATTCGCGACCGGGCTGCGCTTGAATTTGCATTGGGAAAGATGCTGGATGAGGCGGACCGTTTCGATGAAGCATTTGATCACTACGCAAAGGCAAATTCGCTGGCATTGGAAATGCGGATCGCCGCCGGCGAGCGGGAAAGTGGTGATGCGTTTGCGCGTCGGGTGGATGAATCGATCGCGCGGCTGACGGCGGACTTTTTTTTGGGTGCGCGAGAGTGGGGTGATCGATCGGAATTGCCGGTGTTTATTGTGGGGATGCCGCGGTCGGGAACCAGCCTGGTGGAGCAGATTGCTGCGAGTCATCCGGACGTGTTTGGAGCGGGCGAATTGAGGGACATCGGGGATGTGGCGGGTTCGCTGAGTTTCAGTCAGTGGTCGGCTGGCGCGATCAAGGAAGCCGCGGGCAAACAGTTGGATCGCCTGCGGACTCTGGGGGGTTCGGCGTTGCGTGTGATTGACAAGATGCCATCGAATGTTGAGCACCTTGGATTGATCGCAACGCTTTTTCCTTCGGCGCGTGTAATCATCTGCCGCCGCGATTCTCGGGACACCTGCCTGTCCTGTTTCTTCCAGCAATTCAGCACCGGAAATCTTTTTTCCTTCGACCTGAGGCAATGCGGGATTCAGCATGTTCAGACGGATCGGCTGATTGCGCATTGGTTGAAGGCGCTGCCGCTGCGGATGCTGGAGGTGCGGTATGAAGATTTGGTCGCGGATTTGGAAGGGCAAAGCCGGGGGATTGTCAGCTTCCTGGATTTACCGTGGAACGCGGCATGTCTGGATTTNNGAAGCCGATATATAGCCGCTCGGTGGGGCGATGGCGGAATTACGAGCGGCATCTGGGGCCGCTGTTGGAATCGCTTGGATTAGATAAGTGATGATCGTTCTGAATTCGCGCGGAAAGCCTGAAGGCTTTGGACGAAATCGTCGGGGGTGCCGAAGTCATAGCGGGTGGCGTCAAGCATTTCGATGGCGAGATATCCTTCGCGCTGACGCTGAATTTCCTGGGCGCGGGTTAGTTGAAATTCGCCGTTGTCGCGGGTGTTGCTTTGGATCATTTCCTTGAGGATTTCGTAGATGGATGGGGCGAGGAGGTGCATGCCGAACCAGCCGAGGAAGACGTTTTCTTCGAGTCCGTCGACGCGGAGTTTTTCGCGGGCGATGGGGATCGTGGGCTTTTCGATGATGAGGGAGACGTCGATTAACTGGGGATTTTCGGGGCGTCTTTTTCCTGCGATTGTGCCGAAGCCTTTGAGGTCTTCCGGGCCGATGCGGTTGACGGCGGAGATGCTTTTTCCGTTGGATTTGGCGGCTAATTGAGCTAGTTCGGCGTAGGGGGAGATGGAGCAGCCGCGGAAGAGGTGATCGCCGAGGCAGAGGAGGACCGGGTCGTCGCCGGCGAATTTTTTGGATTGGTAGACGGCGTGGCCGTAGCCTTCCTGCTCGTGTTGAATTGCGAAGGTGACGCGCTGGCTGAGTTTGGGCATGCGGTGGGCTTCGGCGGCGAGGGCTGGATATTTCTCCAGGCGTTTGAGGTATTGGGGATCGGGGCCGTCCAGGTAGGCTCGGATGGTTTTGTCGTCGTTGGGTTGGACGATGATGCAGATTTGTTCGATGCCGGCGGCGACGAGTTCCATGAGGTGATAGTGGATGAGGGCGCGGGCGATTCCGTCGGGGCCTACGATGGGGAAGAGTTCTTTTTTGACGGCGTGGGATGCGGGGAAGTGGCGGGTGCCGAGGCCTGCGGCGGGGACTACGGCTTTGCGGATGGGGGAGGGTTGGCTCATGTTGCATATATTGGCGATGTGATGGGTGTTCGACAATACGATTAAGAGAATTGGACCCCAATGTAATCGGGACTAAGAGCCGCAGAGA
>PMAK01000065.1:744-20855 GCA_003153655.1 Phycisphaerales bacterium | reverse complement strand
TAACACAGGTGCTTGGCGGTGATATTCCTTCTTCCGCCAGCGGACAACCGATAAATCAAGGCCAAAAGCCAACAGCATTGTGCCCAAGCCACCGCTACACTATACTATCCGCCCCTCAAAGACGTTCTACGATAGAAAGCCATAGAATGAATCAAGTGCTGAATAACATCCGAAATGTCGCCATCATCGCTCACGTCGACCACGGCAAAACCACCCTCGTTGACGCCTTGCTCCGCCAGAGCGGCAATTTCCGCGAAAGCCAGACCCGCCAGGATACCCTTCTGGACTCCAATCCCCTCGAACGCGAGCGGGGAATCACCATTTTGGCCAAGAATGTCGCCATCAATTACCAGAGCCCCGACGGCAAAACCACCAAGATCAACCTCATCGACNNGCCTTCCAGCACGAACTCCGCCCCATCGTCGTCATCAATAAAATTGACCGCCCCGACGCTCGCGCCCATGAGGTGCTGGATGAGGTATTCGATCTCTTCGTAGAGCTCGGCGCCGACGATGAAACACTCGACTTCCCCGTCCTCTACGCCAGCGGCCGCGCCGGAACCGCCTCCTGGCATCTCGAGGAAAAGGGCACCGACATCACCCCCGTCTTCGAAGCCCTGCTCAAGCACGTTCCCGCTCCGCACGGCGATCCCGACAAATCACTCCAGATCCAGATCANNAGCAGCATCCTCTACAACGATTACGTCGGCCGCATCGGCGTCGGCCGCATCTACAACGGACGTATCAAGACCGGCCAGCAGGTCGCCGTCATCCGCCGCGACGAAACCCAGGTCAAAAGCAAAGTCCAGCAGGTCCAGGTTTTCGACGGCCTCGGTCGCACCGACGTCGAAGAAGCCTCCGCCGGCGACATCGTTGCCCTCGTCGGCCTCGAATCGGTCGACATCGCCGATTCCATCTGCGACGCCCTGAATCCTCAGCCCCTCGTCGCCACCGAAATCGAACCGCCCACGCTCACCATGATGTTCAGCGTCAACGATTCCCCGTTCGTCGGCAAGGAAGGCAAGTACGTCACCAGCCGAAACCTCCGCGAACGCCTCTTCAAGGAACTGGAAAGCAACGTCGCCCTGAAGGTGGAGGAAAGCGCCAACAAAGACGCCTTCAAAGTCTCCGGCCGCGGCCTGCTCCACCTCGGCATCCTGATCGAAAACATGCGCCGCGAAGGCTATGAGCTCTCCATCAGCAAGCCCCACGTCATCGTGAAAAAAGATGACGCCGGCAACATCCTCGAACCCATCGAATATCTCGTCATTGATGTCCCCGAAAAAAATCTCGGCGGCGTCATGGAACTCATCGGCAATCGCCGCGGCGAAATGGTCCGCATGGACAACCGCGAAGGCCAGGTCCACCTCGAATTCACCATCCCCGCCCGCGGCCTCATCGGCGTCCGCACCCGAATGCTCACCGCTACGCAGGGCCAGGCCGTCATGCACCACAATTTTCACGAATACGCCCCCCTCCGCGGCGAAGTCCCCGCCCGCGTCAACGGCGTCATGATCTCCAACTGCGCCGCCAGCGTAAACGCCTTCTCGCTCAACACCCTCCAGGATCGTGGCGTCCTCTTCGTCGATCCCACCGAACCCGTCTACGAAGGCCAGGTCGTCGGCGAGCACTGCCGCACCGATGACATCGTCGTCAATCCCACCAAAGCCAAAAAGCTCTCCAACATGCGCACCACCAGCAGTGACGAAAACATCATCCTAAAGCCCTCGCGAAAAATGACGCTCGAACAAGCCTTGGAATACATCGAGGAAGACGAACTCGTCGAAGTGACGCCCAAGAGCATCCGTCTTCGAAAAGATCTGCTTACCGAAAACGAACGCAAGCGCCACAACCGCAAGCAGGCTGTCGAAGTCGAAGTGTAAAGAGTCTCTTTCGCCGTCTCTTTTGCGATGAGACAGATGGACTCGAACATGTCTCGCAACGACATGATCGCAACCGATCTGCCATGCCGCGCGTGCGCCTACAATCTACGTGGTCTGTCATTCAAAAGCGTCTGTCCTGAATGCGCCGAGCCGATCCAGAATTCCTTGGTCAGCGCGACTTCATATTTAGCCAAACTTCTGGGCGAAGATCCGCAGAACATGGCGCGGCGGCTGAAGCACCTCGGGGTCGCCAACGACATTGGCTGCTCCGTCGATGCGTTGATGTTCGTCATCGACGCGATCCAGCAGGCGCACAGCCGAGAACCAACCGTTGTCCTCGACGCCGTGCACATCTGCCGCGCCGTACAAACGCGAGCTAAGACCTACTTCAACGATGAAACAGAAGCCCGCGATCTTCTCGACGAGTGGGGAATCCGAGGCAGCGAGGACATCGGAAAAATCGTCGTCGGCCTGATCCAGCACGGACTTCTGCAAACATTGCATGCGGACACGTTGGATCAGTTCAACGGCCTATTTTCCCTGGAGAATCTGTTTCCAGCCAAAACATAGGACGGTTGAGGGGAAAAGGAGATAGGTGGGAGGGTGCGGGAGGGCGGGGAAAAACTCTTGGGGCCTTATGTGGTTTTCCCCGCCCTCCTNNTGCATTGCATTTGAATTTGTATTTGATCGATTACCCGAAAATCATTCGATCAAAATTTGGTCAGTGATTGCGCGAACCGAGGTACACAAATTAATTCGTTAAACCATCGCTTCGTTTCGATTTAATTGGACGATAGAATATTCCCATGACCCGCCCAGTCATCGGCATCACCATCGACTCCCACGAAGACGGCGACAAATACGAGTCCCCCTTCGCCTACGCCACCGCCGTCGAACGCGCCGGCGGCCTCCCTCTATTGATCCCGTATCAAACCGATCTATCCCTAATCCCCCAAATCGTAGATCAATTCGACGGCATCCTCTTCACCGGCGGCAACGATCTCGACCCCGCCCTCTACAACCAAACCTGGCACCCCAAAGCCGAACACATCGACCCCGCCCGCCAAAAATTCGAGCTCGCCCTCATGGCCGAAGTCGAACGCCGCCGCATGCCCACCCTCGGTGTCTGCATGGGCTCCCAACTCATGAACGTCTACCGCGGCGGCAGCATGCACCAATTCCTCCCCGATCTCCAATCCAATATCGAGCACCGAAAAATCGGCGACCAAATCCCACGCCACCTCGTCACCCTCGATCCTCAATCACAAATCGGCCAATCCATCGGCAAATCGCAGATCTCCGCCAACAGCTATCACAAGCAAGCCGCCGACCGTCTTGGCCGCGGCCTCCGCGTCATCGCTACCGCCCCCGACGGCGTCATCGAAGGATTCGAAGACCCAAGCTTCCCATTATTCGCCGCAGTCCAATGGCATCCCGAGCGTCTCATCGGCGAGCCCGAACACCTCGCCCCCTTCAAGCTCCTCGTCGATATCTCCGCAAAGCAATCCCACAATCACTCGCATCCATAGCGCATCGCCTCACCAGCAAAATGCCCGCCCGAACCTCAACAGGCAAAGCCAGCGACCCGCGAACGCGGCAAGCGCTTATCGCATACGAGCCAACTCCCTCGGCCGTTACGAAAACTGCAACCGATAAAAATAATTACTCTTTCTCCCAAACCTGGCTGTGATACATACAAGCCACGAGCCCCCACTCTTTACTCCAACTCACACCCATAACTGCCCAGGATATATTCCAAAAATCCAAGTCCTTGCCAGTCCATTCCGCACCCTTACAATGCAAATTGGCCGAGTACCCAAGTGGACTAAGGGGACGGATTGCAAATCCGTTATTCGTCGGTTCGAATCCGACCTCGGCCTTTCATATCTGCCTTGTCCCGATTTGCCGGGCAATGCGTATCGGGCGGCATCCCACGGCCAAGCCTGCAACTTCCAACTTTTCGGTGCGGTTAGAATTGAAAATAAATAAATGGTTGCGCTTTGTGTTCGGGATTCAACAGTAAAAGCACAATGAAGGCAACGCCAAAGGCGTAATACGCGCTCCAGCGCATCCATCGCGATTGTTCGTTAATTATTTTCCAAACCGGTTTGTGTTTATGCCGCCCCGCGAATTCAAGAATGAACAGCGAGAAAATCACAATCAGAACGATGCTGAATTGAAACGCGTCGAGTCCGGGATGGAAATCAAATCCGGTGGACGGCGAAAATGCCGTAAACATTTTTTTTACGATCAGCAATGCGTCGGACAAATTCGCGGCGCGGAAAAAAATCCAGGCGCCGGCGACCAGGTTGATCGTCAGCAGCCAGCCAAGGATATCCATGATATTCCGCTTTCCTTCGCCCAGGGCTGACGTGAATCGCTTCCGCGGTGCTTCTGTCAGCACATACGCGATGATGAACACGGCGTGCAACGCGCCCCAGATAATGTACGTCCAGTTCGCGCCATGCCACAAACCGCTGATGACAAAAACAACGGCGAGATTAAAGCAATGTTTCGCGGTGCTGCAACGGCTGCCGCCAAGCGGAAAATAGACGTAGTCGCGAAACCACGTCGAAAGTGAAATGTGCCAGCGACGCCAAAAATCGGCGATCGACGTGGCGAGATAGGGATGATTGAAATTCAACATCAACTCAAAGCCCATGATTTTCGCCGCGCCGCGCGCAATTTCGGTATAACCCCAAAAATCGCAGTAGATTTGAATCGCAAAAAGCCACGTGGCCAAAAGCAGCTGCGCGCCGGAAAAACTGCGAGGATCCGCATAGACCGCGTTGACAAGAATCGCGGCGCGGTCGGCGATAATGATCTTCATGAAAAGGCCCGTGAGCATCAGTTGCGCGCCTTCTAGGAATTGCGCCCGGTTGAAATAATGCTTTTCGCGGAATTGGTGCAAAAGATTCTGCGGCCGCTCAATCGGTCCGGCGACGAGTTGCGGATAAAACATGACGTACGTGGCGAAATGAAGCAGCGAACGCTCCGCCTTGAAATTGCCCAGATAGACTTCAATCGTATAGCTCATGGACTGAAATGTGTGGAATGAAAGTCCGATGGGCAGAATGATTTTCAGGCTCTCGATGGAATAATTCCAGCCGAGAAAATGTGCCAGCGCCGCGACGTTGCCGTTGAGAAAATTGAAGTATTTGAAAAAGCCGAGCATCCCGACGTTCGCGCACAGGCTGACGATGAGAAACACTTTCCGCCGATGACCGTGCGCATTTTCAATCCAGATTCCCGCCGCGAAATCGATGACGATCAACACCGCAAGAATCAAGACATATTTCGGCACAAAGGCCATGTAGAAGATGCAACTGGCAACGAGAAGCAGCAACACGCGCGCTTTGTGCGGCAGCAAAAAATAGAGCAGCGTGACGACGGGGAAAAAGATCGCGAACTGGAGCGAGTTGAACAGCATCGGTCAATGCGGAAGTGTTTGCGGGGGCTTTAGTTTGAGCGGATCGGTTCCGACGAAATAATCGTAAAGGATCTGCGCCATGAGCGCGTGCCCGCTGGCGTTCGGATGCGGGTCGTCGCTCTGGATCCAGAGTTTGCTGACGTCGTCCCCAAATTCCTTCTGAAATGCATCGAAGGCGTTGATCGTGGGAATGCCCATCGCCTTGAAAGCGGTTTCCATTTTTGCGTAGAGGTCTTTGTATGGCGTGCCGGGCGAGAGGTCGTGGATGTCGGGCTGGATCATCACGAGAAAGGGCACGCCGTCCTTCGCGGTGAGATCTCGCATCTCCAAAATCTGCTGCTGGGTCTGTTTCCACGGCTGCGAATCGTCGGCGTATAGATCCTTGTAAAACGTGAACAGATCTTTGTATTGGCCGCTGAATTTCAATTTAATCTGGCTCCAGCGATCGAAGAAGAATGCCGCGAGATAGGAATCGCGGAGAATAAGGCTGTCGTTTCCCATGCCGCGCGGCTCCACATCGCTGATGAAATAATGCACCACCACCATATCCGGCTTGACGATCGGATATTGCCGCTGAAAAAGCTTGTATTGAAAATAATTGTTGTAATTGCCGATGCCGGCATTGACGAACTCAAAGGACGTATTCGGACCAAACGGTTTGTTTGAATTGAGCAACCTCTCCGTCGTGGCCGTGAAGGTCTTTTCATACGGCACACCCCAGCCCATCGTGATGGAACTCCCCAGGACGAGAACGCGTTTGCAATCCGGGTCTTTTGGGTTTTTCNNGAGCCGGGTCTTTTGGGTTTTTCAATTCCGGCCCGCGGTCGCCGAGCGAATTCAGCGAAATCTCCACGCCCATGAGCTGCGCGCTCGAAGATGGACGGTGAACGTGGCTGACTTCCCCGCGCGGATCGCGCATCTTCAATTCTTTCGCATATTTCACCATTTCGATGTTGTAAATGAGATGCTGGCTGGCGATGACGCGTATGATAATTTCGCCAACGCCAAGCGTTACCAGCGTTGCGATGAAAATGAATGCGAGGCCGAAAACCAGTTCGCGGCGTCTATTTTTCTTGGGAGCTTCCATCAGAAATCATCGGTAAAAAAGTTTCATAACCTACCGTGCGAAAAGCGTTTGGGCTTGTAGCCTATACAATCCCAACCCGCAAGCAATTCGCGGTTATTTCGTTCTTCGGCGTTCCCCGGCTTTTGAGTTAATTCAATTCCTGGACCTGACGGGTTCGCCCCAACTGGCCCGCTCTGAAAGATACGGAGCCTATTCAGCATCCCTCCCCGAACCAACCGATGTGGGTAGCGCGCATGTCCCGTTGTGACGCCCGTCTGCCACCATGCGATAAATGCGGTTCCCCGCGAGCAATGCTCCTGGAAAATAAAATACTGGCAGTGTCAACCAACCCAGCGGCAGTACCCACGCCAACCCCTTGTACGCGTCAAATCCCACCCGCGTTTTGCCCGCGCTGCTCACCGCGTGCATATCTTCCAGGCAGCGGTCACGATCCAGATTCGGAAAACGGCTCTGTATTTCAGGCCAGCGATGGACCGCATCCAGATATTCCACATGTGAGAGCAAGTCCAGGCTCTTCACCACCGCGATCGTTTTTTTGCAGAGTCCGCACGAACCGTCGAAAATCACGGCGTATTTTTTCTTCCCTGAAAACGGAGTGAGAATGCCGTCAACGATCTTGTCCAGCGGAAGCCATAACAACTGACAGAGCATCATCTGATAAAAATTGGGCCCCATCAGCACCGCAATCCCGGCTTGCATCAACATTCCACTGGGCATAATGATCCATCGCAGCCGACGGCTGAAAAGGGCCAGCGGATAGGACAATTCCAGCGACAGTCCCATCCCCGCAAGCAGATGGCTCGCCCACGCATGGCGGGTCATCCATAGCCCCCAGTTGGCGAGCGGCTCGGCGTCGGTTACGTGGTATTGCGCCCTTTGCAGAAAAAACGCCATCGCGCTTCCCGTCACCCATTCAATCCCCGAATGCCGCAGCTTTGAAACCCCGGCCTCAAAATAGATCATCGCCATGACCACCCAGATCAGCCGGATCGGCCAGGTGTATTCCCCGCTGATTTTCCGCGGCTCCGAGCCACGCCCCGTTCCGGTGCGCGCGGTTTTTATCAGGCGGTCGATCGACCACGAATCTCCGCATTGCGAAAACGTCATGATCAGAAACGTCCAAAGCAAAAGAATTTCCAGGTGATGCGTCTTGCCGAAATTGTTGGGCAAGCCAAACAGGTAAATAGACAAAATAAACGACACCGCCGTGCTGAATCGCGTAAACAATCCAATGGCCCCCAGCACGAGCGATAGCTTCCACACCGCATCCATCGCCGAGATCGTCTGCGTGGAAAGCAGCGGCAAATGCAGGGTCCGGAACAGCCAGATCGGCTTCCAGAAAACCAATGAAACGCCTCCCCATTCGTTGAAAGTTTCGTGCCATCCCCACGCCGGAAATAAGTAGGGCGTAACGAAATAAAAGATCGCCATCGAGCCATACACAAGAATCCGGGCCAGACCAAGATTGTCCGCCGTGGCCGGCTCAAACCAAAAATGATCCCACTTTTGTGCGAGCGATTTCATTTCAGGATTTCTCGTGCAAGGCAACTTCCTCAACCAGCTCTTTCCGATCCGGCTTCTCGATGGTGGCGCCCCATGGGTCCAGCGTCCAAAATACGTGGTACATCCGCAGCTTCGCCAGTTCCGGTCCGTCGTGTCGGCCGCCGTGGCGCAATGCTTCATAGCGCGTCAGGCAATTAACCAGGCCGTCATGGAGCCGCGGATCGTCTTTCACATAATTCAGGATTTCCGCCAATCGGGACTGATCGAACGGCTGCAAATACCGCTCATCGGTGAACAGGGAAATCTCGGTGCCGGGATTTTGCGTTGGAACGCCATACAGGCGGTAATCGTCAAACGTGGTTCCCGTCTCCATGAATGAGTACATGGGATAGCAGGACCAGGGCCAATGCTCGCTGTCACGAACCGCATCCAGGAGCGATCCCCCCAGAATCAACGCCATGACTGCGTACACCACCGTCACTCGCCGCCGCGGCATGGGCGCAATTCCCGCAGCCGGCTGCGATGGTGCCCAGAAGACCGGACGAATCACCAGCAATATGAACGCGGCAACGATCACCCCAAGCAAGCCCAGGGCGATGAAATGTCTCGGTGTTGCCGTTGCCAGATCGCCCCGTCCGATAAAAGGGGCAATCCAGCGATGGATTGGGCTATACATCAAATCTCCAACGCGGGATTCCACCGGACTAGATCGGGAAGTATCGCTTTTTGCTTGAAGATAATAGCATTTCGGCCGATTCGAGTCGAGCGGGGTTCCCCGGTCCTTGTGAGGCCGGGTCTTTCGTGTAAAATCCGCCGGGAAATCCGACTTCATCCGGTGTTCAATCCAATTATTCAATGCGTTTGTCATTACTCGTCGTAGGCTCTGAAAATCCACGCATCCGCGATTTCTTTTCCCAGGTCGCCCGGTACGCCAACGTCTCATATCTCGATACCTCACCCATCAAGCGATGGCCGGATCTCGACCGTCTGGCCGAATCCTGGCGATGGCGCAAACGAGGCCAAAACCCGCCGGAGGCCAATCTCGTCATGCCCAAGCGATGGCGGGAGTTGTCCGCGGATATGGCAAATTGGTTTTGCCGGCGGCGGTTTTCCGAAATAGGCAAGCCGGACGCGGTCATATTCACCTGGCCGCAGCTCTGCGCTCTCGCTGAACGATTTCCCGACATCACCCGCGTCTATTACTGCAAGGATCCGTTTGAAATGTGGAGTTGGGGGGCGGATTTTATTCGTCCGCTGGAGACGCGCCTCCTGAAGGGCGTCGATGCCGTCTTCGCCGTTTCGCGCCTGCTGGCTTCCGATCTCGCGCCGCGCACGCCGGGAAAGACCTTTTATCTCCCCAACGGATTCTGCGACTGGTTCGTGCCCGAACAGGATTTTTCCCGTCCCGCCGATCTCCCATCGGATAAACCCATCATCGGCAGCGTGGGCGAGATCAACCGCGATTACGATTGGGATTATGTCGAAGCCGTCGCGGCCGCTCTTCCCGACGTCAGGATCTGTTTCCTCGGAAAGCTCAAGGAGTCGGATACGGCTATCCATCGCCGGATTAAGAGCATCATCACAAAAACCCCCAACGTGCTCTGGCTCGGATGGAAAAACTATGAACAGGTGCCCGCCTATATGCGGCACGTTGACATCCTCATGAATTTCCTGAAAGCGGATGATTTCGGCGACCGTCGTTCGCCGTTGCGCCTCTACGATTATCTCACCACCGACCGTCCAATCATCTCCACCGCGGTGCGTGAAGCCTACGAGCATCAACCCCACGTCCATATCGCGCCCGATGCCGGGAAGGCGATCGAATTGATACGCGGCATGCTCGGTGGCCGCCTTCAACCCGATCTGGAATCGCGCCGCCAATACATCCGCAATCACTCCTGGGATGTGCGCGCCCGCGAGTTCCTGGCTGAATTGACTCCCATCATCGCCGCCAAAAAGCGACGCGGCTGAGCGCATTCTATTTGGAGTTACGTCATTCTTTGAGCAATATACCCGCTCATTTAAGGAAGGCCGTCAATTTGGAAACGCCGGTGATTCAACGCGATGTTCCGCGCCTGGTCTGCTGGGCCGCGATTGCGGCGGCGATTGTGCTGGCGATTTCCATCGGCGGGCGATCCGTGGCTGCGTGGAAATACTGGGGCGATCTCGATCACAACTCGCCGGGAACCTGGCTCTGCATGGCCGCGGATGTGCGGGATGGCATGCTGTATCGTCCCATCGTCTCCGACCTCGGCTACGGCGGCACACGCTATGCGCCGCTGTTCCCCGTCATCATCGCGGGGTTCATGCGCCTGCGAATCGACCCGGTGACCAGCGGATTCCTGGCCGGATTGATTGCCACGGGCGTGGCCATGAGCGGCCTTTTTGTCTTGACGAGGCGATTGGGGACGCCGATCGCCCTCGCGGCGGCAATGGCGATTTTTATCCTCGCCGCGACGTGTACGCGTACCATCATTCTCGGAATTAAGGGCGATCTTCTCCCTGCGGGCCTCGCGCTATGGGGACTGGCCGCCGTCGTCTGCTCGAGCAACNNTCCAGCAAAAAAAACGGATCATCTCTCGGTTTGATCGCGGGCGCGATTTGTTTCGTCCTGGCGCTGGCGGCAAAAATCACCAGCGTTTTTGGAATTGCCGCGGCAATGATCTGGTTCCTGCTTCGCGGAAAATTCCGGCACGCGGCAATTCTCGGTCTTGCCTGGATTCTGGGAGTCGTCATTCTTCTGCTCGTCACGCAGGGCGCCAGCGATGGACGGGCGAAAACAATCTTCCTTCTTTGCGCCCGCGGGGGCGGCAGTTTTCACCGCATGCTCAAAGGCCCGCGTCTGCTCCTCGGCGATATGGCAGCACAGGACCGAACGCTCCTCGCGATCTGGGCGTTGTCCATCTTCGTCATTGCCTGGACGCGGCAATGGACTTCGCTGTCGGCCATTCTGTTGGTGCTCGCCACCGCGGGGACAATTCTGATCTATGGCTCGCCGGGGACGCACTTGAATCACCTGGTCGATATGAACGCAGCCGCGATTTTGGTGATCGCAACCCTGAGTATGAAAAGCCGGGCATTGCAGTGGCCCATGCTGACGATCACGTTGTTATTGATGATTCTCGCATCCGCTGCCAGTTGGCGGCAAATCGGTGAGATTCGCCGCCATGATGAACGCGCACAAATGGAATCCGCCCTGGCCGACACCAGGTCGTCGATTGCGGACGGGCCGATTCTCTCGCAGGATCCATTGCTTCCGCTGATTGCGGGAGAGCGGCCATATATGTTGGACCCATTTATGTTCCGCGCGATCCGCATTCGGAAACCGGAAATCGCGGATCGATTCTGGCGAAACCTCGATGACCGATATTTCAAGGCGGTCATTCTTCACGCGCCGCCAAACGATCCGGCGTTCTCATCCAACGAAGGCGATTTTGGACCCGGGTTTATCGATCGATTGGAAAGTGCGTATGTGCAGACTTCGGTTCACGGCACGTTTTATGTTTTTCTGCCGAAACACTGAATCAAGGTGCAATCACTTCGGGTCGGGGAGATAGACCTGCGCCGTGCCATGCACGGATTTCAATTGGTATTGACCCAGATGCGCCGCGATCAATGCGTCGTCGGCGACGACATCAGACCAGTCCGCTGGACGCGCGTGCGTGACGACCGCGCGGAATCGCATCTCTCCACTGATCGCGAAATGCCAGCCACGCGAGCACGGACGTGATTCCGAAAATGCTTGTGATCTTCGCGGAAACGGCCAGCGCGAAGAATATCGAGATGAATATCAGCGATCCGACGTATCCGAGCGGCGAGATGATAGGCCGATACAGCGTGTTGCCATCTACAAGGTCAACCGCCATCGTCGCCCAGACGCCGGATGGGGTGTCGAGATCGCCGTAGGTTTTCCAGGAGGTTATCAGTCGCGCAGCCAAAGAAAGAATGAGCAGCAGCGAAGCAGCATAGAGCACTCCAACAACCGGCCGGGAAACAATTCCTTCACAGGCAGTTTTGAGAATCGATTATCGGACTGTAGTGCTATGCGTAACAATGCGGATCACCCTGTTGTATTCGCTCATCGGCTTTGCCGCCCTCGTGCGTAACTCGTGTGTAAGATGCCGATAGACGGGTTTGTCGCCTCTGGAATCGAAAGCGCAGCCTGAAACTTCGGATTGACCTATGTTGAAAGCCTCTGAAATTCGCTGGCCCTGCATTGCTCTCGTGGCGATCGTCATCGCCATGGGCTTTCGGCCCGGCGATTCTCCGTGGTATTTCGACATGTCGCGCAATTTCGATCTCGCATTGCAGTTCAATGCGACCCCCAGCCACACCTTGGGAATATCACTCCCTTTTACGCCGGCCCAGTATGGCCTCAAGGGAACGCATGGGATTCGTTACGGCCCGCTGCCGATCTGGATCGATCAGGTGTTTCTCGCCTTCACGCGCAATCTGATCACCATGAGCGCGATTCGCGCGGTTGCCGTCGGGGGATTAACGGCTCTGGGTTTGCTTTGGCTCACACAATTGCTACGAGTGAGCCCGTGGCTCGCCGTCGTGACGATGTTTTCGCCATGGATGTGGTATTACAGCCGGCAGCTTTGGGACAATAGTTTGTGCATTCCGCTATCCGCCGTGTTGTTCGCATCCTACGGCCAATTCCTGGAAAGCAGACGCGCGCGGACGCTTTGCCTCGCCGTTGTCTGCGCCGCACTGTTGTGCCTGACTCATCTTATGGTTCTGCCGTTTCTGTTTGTGTTGGCGATCCATGCGATTTTCTTTCAAACACGCTGGCTCTTGAAATTCAAGTGGCCGCTGCTGGCGACGACTATCCTGATGTTCGCCATTTCAGCACCGTATTTAAGATATGCGGTGACGTTTCACGGCTCGCATGTTCCGGACTACGCGCCGTGGTGGCATGGATGGCTCTTTCCCCTGCTGGGCGCCCAGCATATCACCGGGAAGAACGTCGGCTATTTCCTGGAGGAAAGCAGCGCAATCATCAAGCCCGCTCTGGTGCGATATGCGTTCACGATCGCCCGGGTGATCACCTACATCGGAATTCTCGCATGCTGGACGGGAATGATCATGGCCATTCCCCAGGCACGACGCGCGCTGGGTCGGCTGCGCGAGGCAGGCACACAGGTAATCACCATCAACCAATTGTGTTTTCTCGGATGGGCGGCGTTTCTCGCTCAAACCCTCTTTGACGGCCTCGAACACGTCTCCCTTTATCCCCACTACTACAACACCACATGGATCATTTACGTGATGTTCGCATGGCTGGCGTTTGACGCGCTGCCCAGGTGGTTTGGACCACGAAGCGTGCCGGCGCGAATAACCGTACCGGTCTACGCGGCATCGCTGTTGTTTGTTGAGGTGATTGTCGCCTGGCAAATCGCACGCAACGGCGGCTCGAAAGGTGATAATTACAGCGCGGTTCTTTCAAACCAGGTTAACGTCGTGCAGGCAATCGATCGGTTTTCTGATCTAAGCCCGATTGATATGCAGGTCGGTTATTGGCAGACCCGGCCAGATACATTGCGCGTGCTTCGCCAATTGATAACGCCGCCGGCTGATCGCCCCGCTGCGCCGCTTCCGGTCCGGCGTCTAGTGGTTCGATTCCGCAATGCCTTTCGGGGAGACGCTCGAATTGTGGTCGAGAATTTCCCGGTTTCAGATACCGGCGCAATGACTCCGCCGTGAGCGGGGGGGGGCCCTTTTCCCCGGCGCGAGATCGCTATCCACGATATAGGCTTTTCAGATCAGCTATTTAAATGCCGACAAACCTATAGTTACTAAAAAACGCAGTCACGAACTGGGCAACTTTGCAACATTTTCATGAAATGCTAATGAAGCAATTTGACGATAATGGCTTCGTGCCGGATATTTATGGTTTGTAGCCTTAACAGCCGGGGGTTTACAGTCGTACTATAGAGTAGGAACCTTTGTGCGAGAAAATATTCCTGGAAAAATTGGGGAATTCAGGCCTTTCGTTCGTTTCGCTTCTGTCTCTCGTAGTCTCCTGAATAACGGCCCATTCAAGGGCACAAAAGAAAGTGCGATTGCATTTCGGTAATCAGGGGCCTGTTGCGCTAAGAAAGATGTGCGAATGACGGCGGTTTTGGGCATCTCGGCTTTTTATCATGACTCCGCAGCCGCGCTGGTGGTCGACGGAGAGATTGTCGCCGCCGCGCAGGAAGAACGCTTCACGCGCATCAAGCATGATCATGAATTTCCGACCAACGCAATTCAATATTGCCTGAAACAGGCCAACCTCAAGGCCGAGGATTTGTCCTATGTCGGCTTCTATGACAAGCCATTCCTGAAATTCGAGCGGTTGCTCGAAACCTATCTCGCCTATGCTCCGTCCGGTTTCCGTTCGTTCATGATGGCTATGCCCCTCTGGTTGCGGAGCAAGCTCCATCTCCCGCGCGAGATGAATCGCGGCCTCGGACAGGCCTACAAAAAAAGATTCGTTTTCACCGAGCATCATGAATCCCACGCGGCGAGCGCCTTCTTCCCCTCCCCCTTTGAAGAGGCCGCCATCCTCACCCTCGACGGCGTCGGCGAATGGGCCACCTCCAGCTTCGGATCCGGCACGGGCAACAAAATCCATCTCACCCACGAGATGCGATTTCCCCATTCCATCGGGTTGCTCTATTCCGCGTTCACTTATTTCACCGGCTTCAAAGTCAACAGCGGCGAATATAAGCTCATGGGTCTCGCCCCATATGGAGAGCCAACCTTCGTCAAGCAGATCATGCAGATGATCGACCTGAAGGATGATGGATCGTTCCGCATGGACATGGCCTATTTCAACTACTGCCAGGGAATGACAATGACCTCGCGGAAGTTCGACCGGCTGTTCGGCGGCCCTCCACGATCCTCCGAGGCCAAGCTGACCCAGCGGGAAATGGATATCGCCGCCTCCATCCAGCAGGTGACCGAAGAGATCATGCTCCGCATTGCACGCCATGTGCACAAGACAACCGGCATGAAAAACCTCTGTCTGGCCGGCGGAGTCGCCCTCAACTGCGTCGGCAACGGCAGGATATTGCGCGACGGCCCCTTCGAGAACATCTGGATTCAACCAGCCGCCGGCGACGCCGGCGGCGCGTTGGGGGTCGCCCTGTTCATCTGGCATCAGCTTCTGGGCAAACCCCGGACCGTCCAGGACGCCGACAGCCAGCATGGATCACTGCTCGGCCCGGAGTATTCTGAGACGGAAATAAAGTCCTTTCTTGATTCGATCGGTGCAAAATATTCACATTTCGACAGCGACGATGCACTCTGCGATAACGTCGCGGGACTGATCGCTTCGGAAAAAGTGATCGGCTGGATGAGCGGACGCATGGAGTTCGGCCCCCGGGCGCTGGGAAGCCGCAGCATTCTCGGTGATGCGCGCAGCCCAAAAATGCAATCCGTCATGAATCTCAAAATCAAGTTCCGCGAATCCTTCCGCCCCTTCGCTCCTGCCGTGCTCCAAGAACGCGTGGCGGACTATTTCGATTTTCCAGTGACCCAGTCCAGTCCGTACATGCTTCTGGTCGCCCCGGTCCGCGAATCGAGGCGGATTCCCATTAACGGCCAAGGCGTTGGATTGTTCGGCATCGACAAACTCAAACTCCCACGCTCCGAAGTCCCCGCGATCACCCACGTGGACTATTCAGCGCGGCTCCAGACAGTCGATGAACGCCGCCATGGCCGCTATTACAAGTTGATCAAGCACTTTGATCAAAAGACCGGCTGTCCGCTCGTCATCAACACCAGCTTCAACGTCCGCGGCGAGCCCATCGTGATGTCGCCGGAGCAGGCGTATCGCTGCTTTATGGCCACCAACATCGATGTGCTGGTGATCGAACGATTTTTATTGCGCCGGGAAGACCAGCCGCAACATGCCAAGGTTGATTCCGACGCGCATCTGAAGCAATTCCAACTGGACTAACGAATATGATTCAGATCAATAAAAATCCCTCGAAAAAAGAACTGGCATGGTTTGGCCTCCTCTGTCTGGGATTCTTTGGACTTGTGGGCCTCAGCGTGTTTCATAAGACCCACGCACTGCGCCCCGCGGTGATCGTTTGGGTGGCCGCCACCGTCGGGGTCGCCATCTACTTTGCCCTGCCGCCGCTCCGCAGGCCCGTCTATCTCGCCTGGATGTATGCGGCATATCCGATCGGTTGGGTGATGTCGTATCTTCTTCTCGCGGTGGTTTTTTTCGGGGTGTTTACTCCCGTTGGGCTCTTGATGCGCCTGATGTCGCGAGATCCCCTTGCGAGAGAGTTCGATCGGTCCGCATCAACTTATTGGATGCCACATGATCCGGGAACCGATCCGGATCGATATTTCCGGCAATCATGATATTGGAGATATTAAAATGACGCAGTCACAACAAAACCCGCAGTCAGACCCAGGCCAATTTGAAAAAAATGCCAATTCCCCTTCGACCGGGATGGTTGGAGAGTTTCTGCATTTCCTGACGCACAACAAAAAATGGTGGCTGTTTCCCATCATTGTCATCCTGCTGCTGATGGGCGTTCTGGTCGTTCTTGGTGGAACCGCGGCCGGCCCATTTATTTATACGCTCTTCTGATTTCAAATGGCCCTGGAAACCGCAGTACCGTCGCCAAATCCCCATCCGCGAAGAATCGTGCGCTGGTACATCGGCGCCGCGGTCTTGTTGCTCAATACACTCCTCCTGTTTGTCGTGATCAACCTACTGTGCTGGGGTATTCTTGAGATCCACAAGTTAAGGGCCAGGCCCGCCTATTTGCCTTACTCTGACAATTGGTATCGCAACGTGTACCCCTCAATGCCGGACTCGGAGTGGAAGGAATTGCTCCGGGAGGTCAAGGACCGTCCATTCGGCTATCAGCCCTATACGATGGTCACCGATCTTCCCTATCAGGGCCGATACCTCAACATCTCCGATCAGGGCTATCGTCTTATCCCCCAACAGGGGCCATGGCCGATGGACCCGAAGAATTACAACGTTCTGATGTTTGGCGGCTCCTCGGTTTTCGGATATGCCGTCGCCGATGACCAGACCATACCGGCATACATGCAGCCCATCATACAAAAGAGCGAGGGACGCCGGGTATGCGTATACAACTTCGGCCGCCGCGCTTATTTCTCAACCGCGGAGCGAATCCTCTTCGAGCAATTGCTCCGGGACGGCGCAAAACCCAACCTGGTTGTCTTCATCGATGGACTGAACGATTTTCTCTTCGCCGTTGAACCGACCCCGCTCCAGCAAAGTCAACAGGAATTGCTGACCCCGCCGACCAACGGCCGTCGCCTTCTCGAATTATGCAAATCACTTCCCGTCGGCCAGATGGCGCAGCTTTTGGCCAAGAAATTCCTGCATCCCAAATCTCCGCCGCTCGCGGACTGGAGCGCGGTGGATCCTGTCGCGATTGATCGCTACGTCTGGAACAAGAAGGCCATTGAATCGCTCTGCGCCTCGCAGGGCATCGCAAACGCCTTTATTTTTCAGCCGGCGCCCGTATATCACCACGGTCTGACGCTCAAGGATTCTGACTGGGACACGCCCGGGGACCAGTGGACCATACACGGATATCCGCTCATGGCGAAGTACATCAAGGATCATGACATGGGGGATGACTTTTTGTGGCTCGCCGACATGCAGGAGGGAATCCAGACCCGGCTGTACGTCGATAAATGGCACTATGCGCCTGAGTTCTCAAAGCAAATCGCCGCAGAAATATGCAAGTTTCTTCAAAAAAGAAACGAATTGCATTGAGATACCACAGGGGCATCAAATATCTGATCCATGGAATTTCCACACCCCGATTCGTGAATATTCGGACTCTCCATCCCTTCACCCGATAACCAGCGCGATGCGCGTCCGTAGTCATTTGTAACCCATCCCACCGCAGACTCCCCCCGGGATTGCCGATTAAAGACAAGCCGGACTCTGGCAATATGTGATGCATCTCCTACTTGAGCAGCAACTTCGCAAGCGTCTCGACCCCGCCGCGCCGGTTCCCCCGGCCTGGTGGTCCCTCCTCGAAGATGTCAGCCTCATCTACCAGCAGGCCGACGCGCTGCGCGCTGCTCAAAATGAAACCTCCGAAACCGCATCCCAGGAACTCTTCGACCAAAATCAACAACTCCAAACCACCAACGCCGCTCTCTCCGCCGCCAACCAATGGCTGCGCTCCACCCTCGAATGCACTGCCGACGGCATCCTCGTCGTCGATATCAACGGAAAGGTCATCAGTTGGAACGGCAAGTTCCTCGAGATGTGGCGAATCCCCGCCGACCTCGTCAAAGAGCGTAACGACGAAAATCTCCTCAAATTCGTCCTCGCCCAACTCAAAGACCCCGCCTCCTTCATCGCTAAAATCCAGGAACTCTACCGCGACCAGAAAACCATCAGCCTGGATGTCCTCGACTTTTCCGACGGCCGCGTCTTCGAGCGATATTCCCAGCCCCATCGCATCGGCAACGAATGCGCCGGCCGCGTCTGGAGCTTTCGCGACATCACCGAACGCCGCCAGGCCGCCGCCGCTCTCGAGCAGGCCAGGGACGCCGCACAAGCCGCCAATCTCGCCAAGAGCCGCTTCCTCGCCAACATGAGCCACGAAATCCGCACCCCCATGACCGCCATCCTTGGCTTCGCCGATCTTCTCCAGGATCCCCACGCCACCGACGACAATCGCAACCTCTGGATCGAAACCGTCCGCCGCAACGGCAACCACCTCCTCTCCATCATCAATGACATCCTCGACGTCTCGAAAATCGAAGCCGGCCAGATGACCATCGAGCAGATCTCCTTCCAGTTCCAGCCAACCATCGACAACCTCATCCAAACCATGCGGGAGCGAGCCGCCGCCAAAGGCCTGACCCTCACCGTCCACAGTCACACGAACGTTCCCGATGTCATCCACACCGATCCCACGCGCTTCCGCCAGATACTCTTCAATCTCCTCAGCAACGCCGTGAAATTCACCGAAGAGGGCGGCGTAAAAGTCGTCTTCCGAATGGGCCAATTTGCTAACAAATCCACCACAACCGATCGCCTGCTCTGCGTCGACATAACCGACACCGGCATAGGCCTCGCCTCCCATCAGCGCGATCGCCTCTTCCAACCCTTCACACAGGGCGACACATCCACAACCCGAAAATTTGGCGGCACAGGCCTCGGCCTCGCCATCACCAAACGCCTGGCTCAAATGCTGGGAGGAGATGTCCAAGTGAGCAGCACCGAAGGCAAAGGCAGCACGTTCACCGTTAGCCTACAGGTCTCCCCGCCCGCGGACGCCCCAATCCAGTTCCCCCAGGACCAATCCCCACCACCCGAAGCCGCCCCAACCGACATCCCGATCCTGGCAGGCCTGCGCATCCTCCTGGCCGAGGACGGCGAAGACAACCAGGAACTCATCAACCTCCATCTAACCTTCGCCGGCGCACAAGTAACGCTGGCCGAAAACGGCAAACAAGCCTGCACCGCCGCCCTGACCGCCCTGAACACCGGCCAGCCTTTCGACCTCATCCTGATGGACATGCAAATGCCCGAAATGGATGGCTACGAAGCCACCACGCATCTGCGCTCCAAAGGCTACACAAACCCCATCGTCGCCCTAACCGCCCACGTCATGAGCGGCGACAAAGAAAAATGCATAGCCGCCGGCTGCGACGATTTTTTAGGAAAACCAATCGACCCGGCAACCCTGCTCAGCACGTCCGCAAGAATGGCGAGAAACTCAATCGCCGGTACCGAACCTGTAGAAGTGAGACGCAGCGCATAGGCTTCCGCTATAGGCCATGAGCGCCCTGCTCGCCCTGAGCTTGTCGAAGGGAGCTTATACGGATCCCACAGAAANNTTCAAGTGGAATCCGTATTAGTCGAAGGGAGCCCGTCGAAAAACGCCGAAGTGCATAGAAACGCGCGGTCGGCAACAGTCCCATGCAAAACATTGGCGCTCAAGCCGGCAGCCTGGCTTTGCGCGCATGACGTCGCCGCCGCAAAATCCCCAGTCCAGCAATAACCATCGGGCCAAACAATCCCGGCTCCGGCACATCAACCATGAAGCCATTGGCCGCGGCAAATGCGTCGATCGCCGCATAATCGCTGGCAGCGATCGTCACGGCAACATTGTTGGCCGTTTTACCAAGGTTGCCGACCAATGCAGTGAAGTCGTCTCCGGAGACCACCCCATCATAGTTGAAGTCACCCTTGT
>PMAK01000065.1:0-729 GCA_003153655.1 Phycisphaerales bacterium | reverse complement strand
CCGTCCCGCTGATCGTGTAATTTCCCAAACTATTATTGATAACCACCGAACCCGGGTGCAGGGTGCTGTTCAGAGTCACCACGTAATTGCCGTTATTCGAATCGTTGAAGACAACATTGGAGCCATCGCTGTAGGTGGCGATGCTGCCGCCGCTATTCCAGTTTTGGCTGGTTGAATCCCAGATCATCCCATCACCGGTGCCGCCAACGTTGTTCCAGGTCAGTGTCGGCTCAGATACGGGCATCGCATTACTTCCAAAAACCCATCCAATAGCACCGCCGTTGCTCAGCATATCCACCGACGCCCCATGTCCGAAAATCCACCCGCTTCCGTTGTTAAACCACTCATGCCAATAGTTGTTCGGCGCGGTAACGCTGTTGTAAGTCGCCCCACTGCCGGTATGGCCGCCGGCGTAAGTGGCGACATTCAAAAAATAATTCGGGTCGGCAACCGTTCTGAAATTGGTCCAATCAAGAGTCAAATTCGAATCAGCCGTGGCAGCTTGGGAAGCGTCATACCCATCAATTGTGCCGGAGGCCCCAGGCGTGAAATTCACATCATAATCCGCCACAAACCCATCGGACCAATTAAACACAACCTGCACATCATCCGGCCCCGAACCAACCGGGATCTCCCCAGCCAAGACAGCACCCGGCAGCAAAAATGTCACGGCAAGAGAAGTCCGGGGAATAACCAAGCGGAACATGAAACAACTCCTCCATCGATTGG
>PMAK01000034.1 GCA_003153655.1 Phycisphaerales bacterium | reverse complement strand
TAAAGTAAGCGGTACGGGTGATTCAAGTATCACCTTCAGCGCTTGTGCATTTGGCGCTCCTTGCGAAGTTCTCGGCGTGGGACTCAAGGCTCTTTATAGCGGTTATCATGGGATTGGTCTTAATCTTGGCTATGGTTTTACCGGGAGTAGCGGCGTTGCTACTTTGGTCAATTCCACGGCTGGATACGCCACTGAAGAAGGGGCTGGAGATTATCCGATTATCTGCTTCGATGGAATCGGTGACGGTGGTAACAGTGAGGGAGAATTCATCGTCTATGAATGCGAAATACCCTATGGAGCACTCCCCAATGACACCGCTAGTTCTGGAGAAAGTGCGCAGACGGCCCACAATTTGCGCGAGTCTGGTCAACCGGGTTCTGGAAGCGGCTCATTTTATGGGCATGTTATTTCAGGAACAGTCGGCCTATAGGTCCGTGGTAATTGCACCATAGGCAACGGAAGACCCAATTCGCCCAACAGCATTGGAGGAGGTCCACCCACGCCAACCGCTGCTACGCTCGCCGCGGTCAGATCGTTTATTTTCGGTGAGAGATGTTTGGGATTTCAGCCCATGAACAATCTCTTTTTGACGAACGCTAACGGAGTTGTCTTTAACAGTATCTATGAATTTTCGTCAATACCGGGATCGAACGGAACTGTGGTCTTAGGTGGGTGGGGTTGGAACAATGTCATTCGAGAAAACAATCAGTTCCAAACTGGCGGCGGAAAACCATCAGACGGTTACTACAACACCGTCAGCCAATCCGGCATGTTAGGAAGTTCTAGCAGCGAAGCGACAACGGCACTTTGGAATTGTACGCTTGAAATTCTTGAGGGTCGCGGCATCGATCAGATAGGTGTATCAGATGGGGGAAATGTTCAATCGTCACTGACGGCTACGAATTGCATCTTCAAGACTCACAACAATAGCGGTTACACCAACTATCTGGGCATTCCAAACAACTCCACCTCCCTTGTGAGCAATGCTTACTGCGGGCCGTGGCTAGTCGGCGGGGCGGGACCGGCCACGTCATCATCTGGATTTAATGCGGATACTACCGTNNCTTGTTTTGGCGGGCGTGGCAACGACTCATCCGCCAACCGCCGACTCGCCGCTTATCGGTGCCGGCTCTTCCGCTCCCGGACTTCAATACGACTTGAATTGGAACTTTCGGCCAGCGGTTCCGTCGATAGGTCCGTTTGAAGCAATTACTCCTACTAGTGGTTGGGTTATTCCTCTGGCGGATACGGTGGAAGCTGGCGTATCGTTTGGTCCGGACTCTAATGGGGCAACTACGGGGACATTAAGCAACGGAGCGAACATGACGACCGTACCTTTCAGCTTCACTCCCACGGTAAGCACGGGTGACGCAACGACTGCGGATATTGTCACTCAAAACAACAGTGGAACGATGACGGCGACCATCGCTGCTCCGGGGAATGGAACTCTTTCTTGGCAGCTGATCGGAAGGAATCAGAGCGGGGATACTGGGGTGGTATTGCGTACCGACGCATCAACCCCGCAAGCGGAAATCTTGGAATCAACCAGTACGGCCAATAGCCCAATCTCTCCATCAGCGGAGATTATATATAATTTCAAGGGGTTGCCTCCCATGCCGCTCTATGCTTTCAAGCTAACTGGCGGCAACGCCAGCGGCGAAACGGCTCTCGTTTTCGGCAGCACCTAAATGACCATCAACCTCACTATCAATCCATCCATGGGGTCAATATCAGCGGTGTCGTTAAACTCGCTCGCTGATATTTTCGGCAACACGCCATCCGGCTTCATCTCGCCGGCCGACTTCGCAAATATAGGTGGGAATAACTGGCAATATGCGTTCGCCGGAACAAGCGTAAGTTATAACTTCACCTATGCCCTCACTACAAGCGGTGGAATTGGAATAGGCGTCTTCTCGGGAACAACCCAGGGTGTGGTTGGCTATCAAGGTCGTTACATCAACAGCACGATTCTCAATCAATATCTCGGCTCGATCAACGTAGCTATCCAAAGCGATGCAGACAGCACGGGTCAGTCCAACTCGCTCGCCATACAGCAGTGCATCATGGGCGCCGAAGATGAGTGCGACGGAATAATCAGCCCCAGTCCAAACGGTAGAATGTGTGAGTACAACGTGCCGCTAAATTTTGGAACCAATTCAATCAACGCGGCGCTACAGCGCGTGTTATGCCAACTGGCTGGAGCGGATCTGTACGACAAGCGAATGCTGGTAAGCTCATCCAAGAAATCATCGGTTCCGTGGGGTAATATCCGTGACCGGGCAATCAAGTGGCTGCGTAGCGTGGCGAATGGTGATGTATCATTACCAGGGGCTGCCACAACTTCGGTATGTACTGCGCCAACTGGTGGATTCCAGACGGTTGATCCGGTTGGACGAAGGATTGCTCCGAATGGCGCACCGCTATATCCGTTTGGATGGAGCTTTGGAACCTTCGCATTAGGTCAATGGTGGGGGGCTGGATTTGGGTGGTGGGCATGAAGTTTCCCAGTTTATCCCATAGAAAAAGGGCGTTCCTCGCGGCGTTTGCCGAATGCGGCGTTATCTCTCGCGCAGCAACAGAATCAAAATGCAGTCGCCGCAATCACGTTCGCTGGCTTGAGGAAGATGGGGAATACGCGATCGCATTTGCAGAGGCGCACGACGAAGCCAACGATAAATTGGAGAGTGAAGCTCGCCGACGTGCGCATGATGGCTTGCTCAGGATGAAATTCTATCAGGGCGCTGCGATCATTGATCCGCGAACGAATCAGCCATACGTCGAACATGAATACAGCGACACGCTGCTGATGTTCCTGCTCAATGGCGAGCGCCCGCAAAAGTTCAAGCACAACGTGGACATGACCAGCGGCGGCAAGCCAGTTAATTTCACCTTGAACATCGGTAATCGAGACAGTGGAAGCGATCCAATATAGCCGTCCCAAACTCTACGAAGCTCAACGAAAATTCGTAGACTGCGAAGCGAGATACACAATCGTTGAGGCCAGTACAAAAGCTGGCAAGACCGTGGCTTGCCTCGTGTGGCTTTTCGAGATGGCCATTAAGGGGAAGCGCGGTCAACATTTCTGGTGGATAGCTCCGATCTTTCCGCAGGCCCATATTGCTTACGAGCGACTAAAGAAATGGCTGAACGATTCGGGACTGGGTCGCGAAGTTTGGAGAGCCAACGAAACAAAGCAGCAGATAGAAATCGGGGGGCGATATATCGACTTCAAAGGCGCTGATGACCCCGACAGCTTGTACGGTGAAGATGTTCAAGCCGCGGTCGTTGATGAAGCAAGTCGGTGCAAGGAAACCGCGTGGCATGCGCTACGGTCAACGCTCACGGCGACAAAGGGTCCGGTCAAGATCATCGGCAACGTGCGAGGTCGAAAGAATTGGGCCTATCAGCTTGCCCGTAAAGCAGAGTCGGGCGAACGCGACATGGCTTACTTCAAGTTAACCGCGCAAGATGCGGTTGACGGCGGCATATTCAGCCAGGCAGAAATCGAAGATGCCAAGCGTATGCTGCCCGCTGGTGTATTCCAAGAATTGTATTTGGCCGAGCCATCTGATGACGGCGGTAATCCATTTGGTTTGAAAGCCATAAATGCTTGCCGGATAGATAAGCAATCCATAGCTCCGCCCGTCTGTTACGGTATCGACTTGGCTAAAAGCGTGGATTGGACATGGATGATCGGGTTGGATCGGGATGGTGTTGAGTGCGCGTCTAATCGCTGGAAATCAGATTGGGGCCAGACACGAACACGGATCATAGACGACACCGGATCGGTTCCAACACTGGTTGATAGTACGGGCGTGGGCGATCCCATCGTTGAGGATTTGTGCCGGGCCAAGATGAGTATTCAGGGCTTCAAGTTCTCATCCAACAGCAAACAGCAATTGATGGAGGGTTTGGCGGCCGCGATACAACAGGGGCGAGTGAGATTCGCGGACGAATTGCTTATCAATGAGCTTGAAACATTTGAGTATGAATTTACGGGGCGTGGCGTGAAGTATTCAGCGCCCGAAGGACTTCACGACGACGGCGTGTGCGCGTTGGGACTGGCTGTTCGGCAGATGGAAGAACCAAAATACGCGATGGACTTGAACTTTTCAGGAATGCTGGCGAAGGCGAAATGAACACTGAAAGAATTTGCATTGCTGGTGGTCCATCGGCAGGAAAAACGACATATGCGATGCAACTTAGTACAGATGTCATTTATCACACGGATGATTTGATAGAAAATCACAGTTGGAGCGAGGCTAGTCAAATAGCCTCTGAATGGTTCAATGAGCCAGGGCCGTGGATCGTGGAGGGCGTTGCGGTTCCGAGGGCATTAAGAAAATGGCTGGCCGCAAATGAANNCAAAAAAGCCATGCGACAAAATTATTTGGATGAATGGATCATTTGTGGAACTATCGCCGGGTCAATCGGCAATGGTTAAAGGATGCAAAACGGTTTGGAATGAAATTGTTGATGATTTACATAATCGAGACGTTGAAATAGTCGAAATAGGAAATTCTGAAAAATGAGTCAATTCGGCGGTGTGAATCAACTCGGCTTCGTGGGCGATTGGTACTTCGGCGGATTCCCCGGCGCTGGCTGGGGGATGTATCAGGGCGTGGCGATGGATCAGCCACCTGTACAGCCGAAGCTAGCCANNTTAGCCAAGATTGCGGCGCCATTAGACAGGTCGTTATCGGTATCCACACCGTACACGATGGATTTGATGGCTGGGTATGGGTTTGGATTCACCAGTGCATTTGGATTGTCGTACGATCCGTCGCCCCCGTCCAGCCCATGGCTATTCTGGTGGATGCGAAAACATCCGGCGATCGTGCTGGCTCATGCGGCTTCAACATTGCCGTTCTTGGCATCAACACGAAAATATGAGATTGACGATGACAAGGGCCAGCCCAAACTGGCCAAGCAGATGGCGGATGATGCCAATAAGCATCTGTTGGCATGGCTCAATCGTGCGATCCGCCCGGCCACAGAGTCGATGAACTTCGGCCAGTGGCTTCAAGAAGTGGTATGGGGGACAGTTGACGATCAAACGGTGCCCATCGGCCTCAACTCAGTGCTTCCAACCGAGGCAACGTTGCATTGTGACAGGCAGCGCCAGTTCGCGGGTTATCAGATTGGGACTGAGTATCGTGACAAGCGGTATGGATTTCTGGCTGTTGAACAACCGCATATACATCCCGTTCTGGGCTATGGGCGTAACGAAGCCGCGAAGAACGATTGGTGGCGGGCGTTACAGACTGACATCAGTNNGCGATAAAGCAGCGATCAAGGCAAGCGGAATCCACATGATGATGTCGATTCCCAAGGGGATGACACTGGAGGGTCCGAACGGACAGCCAATGACGGCACCGATGATCGCTAACCACATGGCTAATATTGCGGCATCCTGCAATGTCTTCACTGTTCCAAGGTTCGCTTGTTCATTGGAAGCGATTGAGCGAAATCCAGAGCTTGCCAAGATCAATATGGTGGACGTTAAAGAGTTTAATTGGGGTGACATGGGTCCGTTCATCCTGTCCATGCTCTCCCGCCTGGATCACTGTTATAAGAACATGATCCGATCATGGCTGCATCCTGAACGAGAAAGCACGGAAGGCAAGTTCGGCACGAAAGCGGAGAGCGGAACGCAAGGCCAGGCCATCGGCGTGAGAGATTGTGAAGCAACTCATGCGGGACTATGCCAGCAATGGGACGATCAGGTAACTGCGACGTGGCGGCTGACGAACTACAGCAAGGATGCGCCGACGATAAAATGTGTGGCGGCCCCTCTAGCCGACCAGCAACAGGAGTTTTTACAGGGTGTCGCTGATGCGCTAATTGTGGATCGGAACACGGGGCCACTGACGCAAACGTACATCAACAAACCTAAGCTGCTTGAACGGGTTGAGATACCGCAGAACACGCCAGAGGAACAACAGGTTGAGGAAGCTGAGATCAAGGCCCAGCAACAGCAGGAGCAACAGACGCAGCAAGCCAATCAGAAGGTATCGGCCAGCGCGGATCGGTTTGAGCAGATGGGGATAGATAAGACTGCGGTTATGGCAAGATTATCGCGGCGGGTGAATGGTAATGAGCGGCATTGATGGGTAGGATAAATTCATGGATCAAACAACCGAAAAACTCGTGGCGCTTATCCGTGAAGAAGAGTTAGTCAAGCGCCGTCGCAACGGGCACCTTATCGGGGCGTGGCGTGACATTGAAACCGGTGAGTTGAAAGACTTCCACGGTACTGGCGTTCTGAACATGGAAACCCCGCAAGGTGTTCAGGCCATGAACATCGAGTTTCCAATCAACAACTGCAAGACGTTCGATGAAGCGTTCGCGGCGGCACAAGAAGCCATTAATTTGCACGTCAAGGTTTTGCAGCAGCAGTCTATGGCCATCCAGCAGAACCAGATTGCGCAGCAACAAATGGCGATGCGAGCAGCGCAAATACAGAAGGCCATTGGCGGTATACAGATTGCCAGATGAATCAGCCATTCTTGAACAACAGCGCAAGCGAGATGATGACGATGCGCTATTATTGTTGTGGGCTGCTCATGTTGGAAGCCAGTACAAGGGCTTACTGACGGGCGACGGGTGGACGTTTGATCCAAGCTCACAATTCTATATCAGCGACACCAACCATNNTACGCAGCCTCGCAATCCATTTTATCGGCGGTGTATCAGGCGAAATGCGGGATAGTGCCGTCAAGATGCTTAACGACGGCATCAACCCCGAATCAGTGGCCGAGTGGAAGGCTGAGCAACAGCGAAAAGCAGAGGATGAATATCTCCTATTGTCCATGCTGGGCGCCGGTGGAGGATCGCATATCAATCAATCTGATCTGGACGTTGTAGCGGGCCACCCTACCACACCCAAGACGCCGGGGGCTGGAGTTTTAGACGCTGAGGTACGCCTAAAAGACTTCGCCTCGAAAATTGAGGCTGGTACGGCTGGGAGTGAAGCTGAGATTGTGCATAGGGCTGGGATGTATGCCGAGCCAGGATATGGGGTTTTTGAAACCATCAGGCGTGATTCGCATCAACGCATGGCTGCCGCAAAGGGGTTAAACCTACAGGAATTGAACGTATTAGACGATGGGGCGGCCCATTGCCGGGCTGGGTCGTTCACGCTGAGTTGTCCACAATGCACCGCGGCGGGATGGACAGCTATTGGAAGCCTCCCGGATGTTGGCCTGCGATCCTGTGGCCCTATGTGTCGTTGTCATCTGATATTCCGCATTGCTCCTAAAGACAAGCCAACCTAGCCGCTTTCCCTCCCTCCCAATCGAGGAGCAATCCGCAACCATCATCATGAGCGCGATGGAGCAAGCCGGGCTGAACCCGCGCCGTCATGGAAATCGGCCAGATGTAGCGGAGCAGTGGCAGTCGTGGATTGCGGGGGAGACGACGCAGGGGGAGTTTGTGGAGGNNTGCGGTTGGTTTCGGTTTCGCCCAAAATTCCACCGCAAGGCACAAGCCCATCAGTGCTTAATCATAAGTCGTTGGTGTGACCTAGGACACATCAGGACAACCCCGGACAACCCCGGACAATCACCCTGTTTTACCGAGCCATATAGCGGTAGATGGAATTTGACGTTGGTTGATGCTGGTTGATTTAAAAAAAAACTTTATTTGGGGTCGATTTTACTTGACAACCCCAAATCTCGTCACGGATTTGCAAGGAACAAATTATGCCAAAACTGGATTCGGAAGCGCGGGACGATCTTAGTGACGAAAGCTTTGCGCTTCCAAATCGTCGCTACCCAATTCCAGATGAATCCCACGCCAGAAATGCCCTCGCCAGAATATCTCAATTTGGAAGCGAAGAAGAAAAAGCAAAAGTCCGCGCGGCAGTCAAGCGTAAATTCCCGAACATAGACGTAGAAGGCAAAACGGCGGCAGACGCCACTAACACAGGAGCAAATATGCCAGAGCCAACAGTAGCCGCCGATGCGGGGGCTGGATTCTCAAAACTCAAGATGGGCAACGATGAAGTTTCAGTTCATAAGCCCAGCGGTTCGATGTCAAAAGAAGACGCCAAAAAAGTTCCGGTCGGTTCGATGATTAAACACATCGGCGGTCCCAACGGTGAAATGAAATTCCACGTCAAGGCGCATGAGAAGCAGCCTGGTGGAGATAACGTCGAACCAAAGTTGGAGCAGGTCGGCGGCCAACCATTAACCCCCAGCGGAACACAACCGCACCTCGGGCATCTAGCTCAGCATGATTCCTACGCGAAAGGGATGGGATACAGCACTGATTGCTCGGTTGGCACCACCACCGGCATGAGTGCATGTACACCAGCGTTTATTCTGCAATTGGATGATGCTGATATCTCAGAAGTAGCGCCGGGCAACCTGCCGACGAAGAACGATGCTGGCGAACCGATTTACTACCGCAAGATGGCGATCGCCAAGGTGGGTAATTGGAAGCATCGTGGGACTGGCAATGATCTGGTCATCACTCCCAAGCGCGCCGATGAGTGGGTGCAAAATACCACGGCGCTGAATGCGGCTGGCGTTCAACCTTTCATTCCGGGAATTCACGATTTCAAATACGACTTTAAGAACCCCATTCCAGCCAAACACAACTACGGATTCATCAAGAGCGTGGAACACGACGGCCAGAAGGTCTACGCCGTGGTCGCCCTACATGGATTAGAAGCCTTAAAGATCGCCGCGAAGAATGGGCGTTCGGTAGGAGTTGTCAGTAACGCGATTGATGAGAAGGGAAAACAATATTTTGGTGAGAGCATTCACCATCTCGCCTTGCGGCCCAACCCGGCATTATCCGATTTGGGAGGCATGGCCAAGATCGCCGCATCAGCGGATGGCGCGACGATGGAGATTCCAGTTTACACAATGCCATCCGCTTCAACTCCGGCAACAGACCGGAAAGGATCAAACATGACTCCGGCAATTGCCGCGCAGGCCCGTACCGTATTCGGACTCAGTGCCGATATTCCAGACGACAAGCTCGACGACGCCGTTGCACAGAAGGCAATTGAGCTTGCCCAAAAGATCAAGGATCAAGACAAGCGCATCATCGCTTTGTCTGCCGATGATCCGACAAGTCTCACGCCATCCAACCTCGCGGCGCATGAGTTCAACTCAGCGGCATTGTGGGACTTGGCGGCGAAGAAAGGCGTACCAGCCGGCACGGTCAAGGCACTGAAAGACTTGTTCCGTACCGGCGAGAAGCCCAATCGCATCGCTCTGTCAGCTTCCGCCGAAAACGGTCATCCGTTGGAATTCAACGTNNCGCATTCTGGCTAACGCGACGATGCCGATTGGGCTTGAAATGCCGACCGGGCGTGACGCGACTTTCCCCGTGGCATTCGACGCGACGGCCAACAGGCTTACCGATGCAAGGATCGACGAGCTCGCCAAGAAGGCCGGATACATGCGTAAGACGGCCTAATTCATTCACACAATCAACCACAGGAGTATTTAACAATGGCTACAAATGTTGCACGTATGGACCCGGCGCTGATCCTACAGCCCGCTCAACCGAGCATGTATGGGCGTCTGACTCCATCCCCCTTCGGTGCGAATCTCACACTGGCGAAGGGTCAGTCTCTTGGCCGTAAAACCAGCGATGGGAAGATGTATGCTTTTAACCCGCTGGCTACCGATGGCACTAACACCTGGGCTGGCTTTAACGCTCAGTCGTTGGGCACCGATGCCAGTGGAAACGTCTTCTACGTTGCGGGTACTACTACCGCGCAGTGGAATGTATGGGTTCCGCAAAGCCTGTACGGTTCGTTCTGGACGGGTGGAATCTTTATCCCGAATGATGTTTTCACCGCGTCGCCGACCGGAACATTGACAGCGGAAGTGGATACGTTGACTCCAGCGGGGACAATCACCGCGGCTGACAATTTTGTCATTGCGGTTCCCAGTACCGGAGTTGGACCCGACACGGAAGTTAATTTCGTCGCGGTATCCGGTTCGGTTACTCCCACCAACATCGTCACCGGCTTGAAAACAGCTTGGGCGGCTAACCCGATTGCGAACGCTCTCGCTACGGCGACTGGAACCGCAACACTTATTCTGACGGCTAAGACATCGGGCGTTCCGATGAACCTAACCGCTTATTGCGAGGGCGTGGGTACTTTGACGCTGGTTATTACCACCCCAGCAGTTTCCGCTCAGACTGCCGAGGTGGATACATGGACGCTCACGACGGCCCCGTCAACTGGCGATGTGTTTACCATGACGATCACCTATCCCGGCCTCTCAACGGCTGCGGTGACGTTTACAGTAGGCGCTACACAGACGGTAGCGGCGGTCAANNGAAACACGGGAACCTATCCCAGCACTGGCGCATCGGCCTACGCTGTGGCTACCAGCACGGCAACAACCGTTGTCCTGACCAGTGCGAATGCTGGTAGCGCGATGAATGTGGCGATGATCACCACCAGCGCCAGCACCACGATTGCGAAAGCGATCACGACTCCCGCGCTTGGCCGAAACATTGCGGACATTCAAGCCAATGGCCGTCCTGGTGCTTATCAGGATCAGGCAACGGGTTTCTGGATCATTCCGTGAGTAATTAACCGATACGGCGTGGGCCGGGTAGCTCCCGTGTGGGTTGCGAAAACAGACGCAACCCCGCCCACGGCTAAAGTGCTATTCACATCTGTTTAACCCCGCGAATTCTGTTGCGCGATTCCTAGGAATTAACAAATGGCTATATTCAACTTTGTATATCCCGAAGCGCTACAGTTCTTCGAGATTCAACAGGATTTGATGCCGCGCGACGAAGCAAGCCGCGCGGGCCTGAAAATCCTCCCCAATAAGGACGCGCCCACCTTCAAAATTCGCTGGTCGCAAGACGATAACAACTACGGCCTGATGGCTTTCCGTGGCCTGAATGGTCGGCCTACCAAGGTCAATCGGCTCGGCACGAACGTGTTCGAGCAGGAACCGGGCGTGTATGGTGAGTTTCAGGAAATTGAGGAGCAGGAGCTTACCGAGCGGGCGGCCATCAGTGATATCACCAAGCCCATCCCGATTGATGAGCTTATCTTCAAAGCCAACAACCAGATCATCCAGCGCCAGAGCGAGCGTAAGGAATTCTCGGTGTGGCAACTGCTTCTGAACGGAACATATTCTGTTCCGGGTCCGGGTCCGAATGGCGTAATGATCTACACCGATACTTATCCGGTGCAGACGTATTCGCCGGTGATTCCATGGTCAGCGACGACTACGGCTACGCCGATTGCGAATCTCCAGTCCATGCAACAGAAGTGGATCGGTCACTCGGTTGACTTCGGAGCCAAGGCTAAGTTTTACATCAATCAGCAAGAGGCCAATTTCTTGCTCAACAACTCCAACCCCAATGACTTCGGCGGTCGGCGCATGATGTGGGGCAACACGATCAACAACATTGAAGCGGCCAATAGCTACTTCGCCAGCCAGAATCTTCCGCAGATTTTGATTCACGATCTTGGCTTCCAGAATCAGGCTGTATCTGGTGTTGAGACTTCGCTGTCACAGTACACACAGTTCATCCCAACCGGCAAGGGTGTCCTTGTCGGCGTCCGCAGCGACGGTTCTCCAGTCGGCCATTTCATGAACACGATCAATCTCGCAAACCCCGGTCGTGGATCAGGTCCGTACTCTTTCGTGAAAGATTCAGCCAGTGGCCTCAATGCCCCCAAGGAAGTTCCGGGCAAGATTCAGGTTCACCGTGGATTCAACGGTGGTCCGATTCTGGAATTCCCAAGCGCTATCGTGTCTGTTACGGGCATCTAACTTTCACCCACAAGGATAAACTATATGGCAACGCAAACTGAAAGACATACCGGGGTACAGGACAAACCAGAGATTGACGCGCCTGCGCCGACCATAGCGCAAGCTAAACCCATAAACACGCATTTTGTTTCACCGACAGCCCTGAAAAATGAGCGTATTTTCAAAACGCATCAGCATTTTGGGCCATGGTTCGGAACCAAGGAGAATCCGGCGGTGTTTACCGAATCGGAGTTCCGAAAAGTCGTTCTTATCCCCAAAGCAGCGGTTGATTCGGGATCAATAGACCCCGAAACCTTCCATAACGATCTAATTAACAGTCGCAAGGCGCTGGGGATCATTGTGGAAGCTCCTGAATTGCAACCCAAGCCGACGCCTGTTGGGCCAGAGAACACGACTGCTCCCACGATGAAGAACGCTGGTATTGCGGAGTCCACCCAAAGCATCATCGACGCCCGCAAGATCGAATCGTCTGTCGGACAGGTCGATCTTGTCGCGGCTCGCGTTGCGGCTGGTCAGACTTCCGAGGAGGCCAAATCGGCGTCAATGGAACCCATTGTGCGTGAAAAAGGCGCGATTGACCCATCCAAGGTCAAGTAATGCCCTACACCATCAACCAAGACCCATTCACGCAGATCCATGGGGCTATCTGGAGTGCTTTAACGTCAAACCAAACATGGTCGGCGTTCGTTCCAATCGGCAACCGTGTATCGGCGATAGCGGGTCAACCAGCGTCGATGTCACAGATGGGTAACACCATCAATGGAATCAGCGCCCAACCCAATTACATCAAGGAAGCGGCGGTAGAACCTGCGGACACCCCGGAAGTTCGGATAGCGCAGCGCAACTTCGCACAGGATGATTCTGGAACCAGCGGTAAGAACGTCGGTTTTATACAGACGT
The DNA here is from genome assembly GCA_003153655.1 of Phycisphaerales bacterium. Lineage (GTDB taxonomy): Bacteria > Planctomycetota > Phycisphaerae > Tepidisphaerales > Tepidisphaeraceae > PALSA-1353. The sequence continues at coordinate 582 of PMAK01000034.1, read as the reverse complement.
TCCTTATCCAGCTTGGCACATCTACGCTTTTGCAGGATTTAGCGCCGCTCAATCAGTTGAAGTTTCTGACATTGGTTGCGTTAGAGAAATCCAGGCAAGTTAACCCTACCTTGGGACTCGATGGGCTTGTTCGCATGTTCACCTTAGGCGCCGCACTTGAAAGAGATGCCGATCCGATGAATGAGGATGGCGAGTCTATGGGTGTCAAGGTCTGGTATGCGGTCTGGCCGATTACGGTTTATTTCCAACTTCCCAATTCGGTTTTCATGTCGATCCCGTAATGTCCACCATCCAATCGAATATCGGCCTCACATTGACGGTCGATGTTGACCTATCTGGTACTCGTCAGTTTTTCGATAGCCTGAAATACAGCCTTCAAGATGTCAGCGGCGGAATCATGGGTACGGCGTTCAGTGAGGCCGGTGATTCCTACATGCGGGGAGTCCAAAGCCGATTTGATACGTTTAAGCATGGCGGTGGAGACTGGCCGCCCCTCTCACCGAAGTATGCCGCACGTAAGATGAAGAAGCTGGGTTACGCCACGCTTCTATTCTACACCGGGGATTTGAATCTCAGTCTGTA
>PMAK01000197.1 GCA_003153655.1 Phycisphaerales bacterium | reverse complement strand
GGCGGAACGCCCTGGCAGGAACTGATCGTAAAATTGGCTCACATCCTGGCCGGGCTGGGATTGATTGCGGCGTGGACGTTGCTGATTATTGGGTTTGTTAAGACGCCCGCCGCCCCGCCCGCGGAATAGGAAAAATGACTTGTCAGTGGGACGTTGTGAAAATCCTGCTGCCTCACGGGGGAGGTTGGTTGGCGGTTCGGGGCTGGTTTTGCAGTCGGACCCGTTCGTTCGTCTCACGAGCTGCTGCGGCCTGACCGACAGACAGAGTCAAGCTGGCCGCTTGGGTTGTACTGTCCATGATATTCCAGCCATTGAATCCAACAGAGGCGTACCAAGGAGCGGCTTATGGCATCTAGATCGACTCGCTTGATGATGGCGTTCAGTGTTCCGATGCTCGCGGCCACGCATGCGGTGGCTTGGGCGTGCGGGGACAGATATAAACCGCAACTATGAAGGGAAATGATCGTCGCCTTATCGATTTATAATGCAAGGCAGAGCACTTTTACGTCCGACCTCCAACTGTACGTCTCGAATCTTCATCCGCTCTATCGCGGCCCATCCCGCAATATTCCGATTAGAGAAAAAAGTGCAATTACACCGCATTTCATCCTGCCGTCACAAATAGTTTTATGCTTAGTGGGATCTGGGCGGTAGATCGTGTGGATCTGTCTTCCTGAATTTAGAGCAATCCCACGAGCGCCTTATGGCATCTAGATCGACTCGCTTGATGATGGCGCTCAGTGTTCCGATGCTCGCGGCCACGCATGCGCGCGCCGACGATTGGCTCGGAATCAGTCATGAAACCTACCTCGAAGACAATGACCGCATCGCGGTGGAAACCGAGAGCATTCGCGATCAGCAAACATTCACCCCGACGTCCGACCTTGTCACCGGGGCTGTGTTTGACGCCATCTCCGGCGCAACGCCCATCGGAGCGCCGGCGATCAATCAGCTCAAGCTTACGGATTCACACACCCATTTGCCGATTCCCTCCAGCGCCATCACTGGATTCGCCCGGCCAGTCGATGGCGTCTCCGGTGCATCACCGACTCGACAGGCGACTGCAGCCAATGTCATACCGCTCGCGAAGATGAGTGATGATCGCCTGGGACTCAATGTCGCCCCCGGTTTCAACTATGGCTCCCAACGCTTTGTGCCGGAAATCAGCTTCAGTGGCGAGGACGATTATCTCTCCTTTGCACCTGCTCTGAATTATTCGATCGCGCTAAACGACAAAAACACGATCCTGAATGCCGGATGGTCCCACGCCTATGACCTGGTTGAAAGCAACCGTTTCACCTACATCAACCACACGGCGACGAAAAATACCGATTACTACATTCTGGGCGTCACTCAGCTTCTAAGCCCGGGAACGGTATTCAGCGTAAACGGAACATTCGAGCATGCCGCCGGTTATTTGAATGATCCCTATCTCGGCGTGGTTTTCGACCAAACTATTCTCAATTCCGAAGGGCGGGTTGTCCTCAACGGTGAAAAACGCCCCCCGACACGCGATTCCGAAGCCGTGCTCCTCACGCTCACGCAAAGCGTACCTGCGTTCGACGCCAGCATCGAAGGCACTTATCGCTTCTATCAAGATTCCTACGGCATCCTCGCCAATACATTTGGTCTTGCGTGGCGTCAAAAACTCGGGCAATCGTGGACTCTCTCGCCTTCTGTGCGCTATTACCGCCAAAGCGCGGCCAATTTTTACGCGATCCAGTTTCCCGGCAACCCGGCCACGGATGCGGCGGCCGTGCCACAGTATTATTNNATCGCCTTTCAGAGATGGACAGTTTCACTGTCGGTTTCGAAGCGATATTCAGGCTGAAAGACCAGTGGGACATTCATGCGGGATACCAGCGATACTGGATGCGCGGCCTCGACCACGTAACGATGCAATCGACCTATCCCGGCGCAAATATCTTCACCGTCGGACTTACTTATAACTTTTAGAAGAATCTGGCATTTTGCCATGACTCAACCTCCGAAAAGCCTCGTCTCATCCGTCCTGGCGCGCGTGGGTGAATCCGTGCGATTCGAGTCCAACGGAGATTATCACCAGATCAGTTGCCGCGCGATGAGTACCCCGGTGCGGATCGTGTTTCGCACCAAGTCGCCGTTAATCGTCGAGAATTACCAACAGGCGGCAATCCGCTGGATCTCGCTGTTCGAGGCGCGCTATTCTCGATTTCTCGCCGAATCGATCGTCGGTCAGATCAATGCCGGCGCCGGAGGCGCTTGGATTGAATTGGATGAGGAAGCCGATGGGTTGTTTGCCCTCTGTAGTGAAATGCACACGCTCACGCGCGGCGTTTTCGACCCCGCGGCGCTTCCGTTATTGCGCCTTTGGGATTGGAAGGCTGATCCCCCGCGCGTTCCGGATGAATCCGCGATCCGCGGTGCGCTCGAAATCTGCGGATGGGAGAAAATCCATCGCCGCCCCGGGGGCATCTGCCTGCCCCGGGCCGGAATGGGCATCGATCTTGGCGGTATCGGAAAGGAATTCGCCGTCGATTCCCTTTTTTATATGGCGCGCGAGCGAGGCATTAAGGATATGCTGATCGATATCGGTCAGGATCTGCGCGTCAGCGGCCATCCACCCGGAAAAGACGCGTGGTACATTGGCCTGGAGGAACCGGATCAGCCGGGGCAATGCTGGACGGCCGTGCGGCTTATTGATCACGCGGTTGCAACATCCGGCGACTATTTTCGCTCGTTCACCCATGATGGCCGCCGCTATGGGCACATTATCGATCCGCGCAGCGGTATGCCTGTTGGCAACCAATGCCAGGCGGTCAGCGTGATCGCACCAAGCTGCGTACTGGCGGGAATCCTTTCCACCGCCGCTTTCATTCTCGGCGCCACGGATGGGCTCGAGTTCATACAGCAGCATGAAAATGTTCACGCCTGCATCACAACGGACAACGCCCGCCACCAAACCAGGAGGTTTTCAGCCCATGTTCCGACATGAAAAAACGATCTCGCAAGCCTTGCTCGTCGCGCTGTGGATGATCACGCTTCCACCGCTTGCGCGTGCGGGATTGAAGGAGGGAGACAAGCTTCCCGACCTCGCCACATTCAAGCTGGAAGGCAACCTGCCGGCGGAGATCAAGGGGCGAATCATTCTCCTGGATTTCTGGGCATCGTGGTGCCCACCCTGCAAGGCTTCTTTTCCCGCCATGGAGGCGCTGCACAAAAAGTACGCCGAGCGTGGCGTAACAATCATCGCCGTCAGTGTTGACGAGAAACGGGAGAAAATGGAGCAGTTTCTAAAATCTGTCAAAGTTGATTTTGTTACTTTGCGCGATGCGGAACAGAAGTTGGTGGCCGCCTTTGACGTACCGACAATGCCGACCTCGTATCTCATCGATCGCGCGGGCAAGATCCGCTTTGTCCACGAGGGTTTTCTCGGCGATGAAACGATTCGCCACTATAACGATGAAATTGAACGACTTCTGAAAGAGCCGCAACCATGAATAATGCGATCCGGCGATCCCAAGTAATGCGCCACGTCCGTGCGGCGCTGATACTTTCTCCGCTTTTGGTGATGGGGTGCGCGACTGTGAAACCGTGGCAGCGCGAGCTCCTTGCCGATCCGATCATGCAGTCGGACCGTAATCCACTGCAATCCGCCCAGCTCGACCACATCTACTTCTCCAGAGAAGCGGCTTCAGGCGGCCGTAGTGTCGGAGGAGGCGGATGTGGGTGCAATTAGTGTCGCCGGTAGCACGGTAGCATAATGGGGGTCATCCTGATTTATGTCCACCCTTCTCAGAAGTAGCCAACGCCTGGTGGGGCACAATCCAGATGCTCCCAATTGCCGCCCATCAGGCAGGCGCAACCGGCGGAACGCCCTGGCAGGAACTGATCGTAAAATTGGCTCACATCCTGGCCGGGCTGGGATTGATTGCGGCGTGGACGTTGTTAATTATTGGGTTTGTGAGGGCGCCCCCTACCTTGTCCGCGGATTAGAACAGAGCATTCGCCTATTTTTCAGAGGTTAACGCTCCGTATGGCGATATATATAGCCTATGGGGAACCGACCAAATCTCGCGAAGCAAACGATCCTTCTGGCCACCGCGGCCATCGTCGCTTCAACGTCGCTGGCGCTCGCGAATCCGACTCTGACAACCCTTGTGGAATTCAACGACACCGACGGCGCATATCCTCAAAATACGCTGCTCATCGACTCCTCGGGAAATCTATATGGGACAACCGAAGGCGGCGGATCCAAGCTCGACGGAACCCTATTTGAACTTGCCAAGGGAAACAACAGCGTCACCACGTTGGTAACTTTCAATGGTCAGAACGGATCAGAACCAAACGGCATCGTCGCCGACGCGTCCGGCGACTTCTACGGAACCACGCCATACTCCGGCAGCGGCTCAAGCACCGGCAATGTCTTTGAACTGCGCAAAGGGCAAAAAGATGTCGGCAATATTATCTTCTTCAACCAAACCACCGCACCGTTTTCATACTCGGCGCCAGTTCTCGATGCCTCCGGCAAGATTTATGGAACGACCATCACCGGGGGAACAAACAACGATGGCGTTATCTTCACCGTCAATCGAAGCAACGACACCATGATCGTGCTGGCGAACCTCTCCGTCAGTAGCGGATACGAACTCGACTCCGCAATGATCATGGATTCATCCGGCAATCTCTTCGGAACGGGTGACGAAGGCGGCAAGTTCGGCGACGGTGCCGTAATTGAATTGCCAAAAGGAAGCCAAACAATCACCACTCTGGCCAGTTTCGATGGCAACAACGGCGAATTCCCTTTCGGCGGTCTGGTCGAAGACGCATCAGGAAATCTCTACGGCACAACGAGCAGCGGTGAAGGATCATCGCTGTACGGCACCATCTTCGAAATCCTCAAAGGAAGCAGCACGATCACAACGCTCGCCAACTTCGACAAGACCGATGGGAGCAGTCCATGCGATACCCTTATATTCGACGCGGCCGGAGATCTATTCGGAACAACGCGCGACGGCGGCACCGATGACCTTGGCACGGTGTTCGAACTACCTCACGGAAGTAATACCATTATCGACCTGGCGAACTTCGACGGCACGGATGGAGCCACCCTTTTTGACAGCCTGGTCGCCGATTCAAACGGCAATCTATACGGTACAACAGCCTTCGGCGGTATCGGATATCAGACCCAGCAGCCCAGCGGCTTCGGCACCATATTCGAACTGTCAGGTTCCGGCTTCGTTGTCCCCGAGCCATCGTCAATCGCCTTGTTCCTCGTCGCCGGTTTTGCTCTGACCACTCGGCGACGAGGCCGAAACTCGATCTACGTCACGTCGAAATAGCTCTCACCGGCCGGGCATGGAATCGAAAGCCCGAGTCGCGCGAACGGGTTCATTTTCTGCAATCCAGAGTCGCTTCCGAGCCCGACATTTTCTTCGCCGCCGTTTTCGCGAATCTCTCACCAAACCAGTCATACAGATATACATTTCAATCAGGTCCGAAAACCGCCACGCATTGTTGATTACTTAGCCTATCTTTAGTGCTTCCACGCAAGTAATGGCTGCTCGACCATGAACGGCGGTTTGCGATGGTCATGTCGGGCGTGTGAATTCCCGAATGACAGCGCGTGGCGAACAGACAGCAACTCGTCTCGCGAGCGTGCGATTTTCTTTGCCGCCCGTGAATTGGACTGCGCGACTGTGGCCGGTTGCTCTAACTACAGTGATTTTGATGCAGAGTTCTCCCAGGGCCTCATCATCTTCCAAAATGGTACGGCAACAGCAGCGCCCAACATGGGCGCGGTGAGGTATATCCACAACCGTCATTCTACCACCCGCGCGTGAAAAAGCCGTCTGGGGAGGACGTAAGGATTGCGGAGAGATTCGCATCAGGCATGCTTCAATAGTTCTACGGGTGGGGTCCGCGCCATCGCCGCCACTGGTGAACAGTGGCGATGCTCCGAACTTTTAGGCCGTCTGACGGCCTTCCCGATGGCTGGATTCTAACGGGATTGCGGCTGCCGCGGTAAAATGACTCTCTATGGCATCAAGGCCAAACAATTCCTCAAGATTTATCCTGATCCTCGCGTTGCTCATGGTTCTGGTGGTCATTTCTTGGATGATCGCCATGCACTTCTTTGGCCCCGGTCCTGGCTTCGATTGATCGTCAATTTGGATAACCAGTACCCACAAACGTAGTCTACTGTGGGGAGATTAGGACGCTACCCAAGTTTAAATTCCCGGCCTTTTCCTTTGACCGCGACCTCTCATCGAACTGCTTGATTCGCACATTTCCATTGGGAAACCTGGCGACGATATGAACTTCTCCGCCCAACGCTTCAATGATGATCTTCAGCGTGGATATCTGCATATCATCTTGATTCTCCAGCTTGGAAAGCGATGGCTGCTTGATGCCAAGTTTCTTGGCTAATTCGCCCTGGCTCTTGCCGGCCAGCTTGCGAATCTCCGATAGCAGCAATTCAATCAGCAGTTTCTTGGTCCGGCGCTCCGCGCGGGCACGGGACTTGGCGCTCATCACACGATTGGCAAGTTGATCGAAAGATTTGGCCATATTATTTACCGTTGCCTTTCTCTTTTTTTCGTCTGTGGATCTTCTCTAAATGCAACCCATATAGCTTGTCGGCTTTGGCAATCAGTTGCTTATAGAACCGCTTTTCACTGACCCCGGATTTGTCGCCGCCGATCAGCAAAATCCCGGTCCGCAAAGGATCAAACGCAAAAGCCGCGCGAAGAACCGCTCGGCCTGTTCCCGCACGAAGCTCTTTCATGTTGGCATAATCCGATCCATTGAGAGTATCCGCATGCGGTCGTTTAAGTTGCGGACCCAGAACCTTGAGCAGACCGATCACCGCATAAATCTCTTCCTGCTCAGTTTCGCTCAACTTCTCGAACCATCCATCAAAATCTTCGGTCGTTTCAATCGGCCACATCAATATATTATAGCTTATGAGCTATGGACGTCAAAAATCAAATGGATTTAGAGCTAAGAGGCCACCATCAGTTTCGTCCATCTTTCGTTCCAGCACATCGAACCGCCAATTTCCAAAATTTTTCCCTTGCAAACAAAGCGGATGTTAGGTATTAGTTTGGACAGGTGAAGTGTGCTGTGTCGCCAATTCCGCGCGCTGCGAGACCGGTTACCCGTCCAGGCGCCGCGACCGGCTATTTTACTATTTCGCGAAGCAACCCCCACCCCCNNCCCCCCCCTCCCCCGAAATGGGACATTTCGGGGCAGACTGGGGCATTCCCGGGCCGAAAGACTATCGAGAACGTTCCATCCACCCCATCAAACCCCCATCTGTACAACCCCCCTTCCCCCTTATACCCTCTGCAAAGAATCAGTTTTTCAGCCGAGGAACCATGCAAAATATCATCAGCGGAAAGGCCTACGTGCTCGGCGACAACGTCGACACCGACCAGATCATTCCGGCCCAATATCTCTCCTACAACCCCAGCATTCCCGAAGAACGCAAATACTTCGGCATGTATGCCATGAGCAGCGTTCCCGACGGCCAAGCCGGCCTGCCCGATGGGCATAAGCGGTTCGTCCGGCCCAATGAATACAAGAGTGACTACCAGATCGTCATCGGCGGCAAGAATTTCGGCAGCGGCTCCAGCCGCGAACACGCCCCCCTCGCGCTCGCCGAAGCCGGGTGCAAATGCGTCGTGGCCGAGTTCTACGCCCGGATCTTCTTCCGCAACAGCGTCAACGGCGGATACCTCGTTCCGCTCGAATCCAAGGAGCGGCTCGTCGATAAAATCCGCACCGGCGATGAACTGGAAATTCATCTCGACCAGAGCGTCATCATCAACAAAACGCTCAACCAGCGCCACGAACTCCGCCCGCTGGGAGATGTGCTGCCGATCATCGAAGCCGGCGGGATTTTCCCCTACGCCAAAAACGCGGGAATGTTGAAATAAAGATCTCCCATGCAATCGCAGAACGTCATCCTGATCGATCACCCGGTGATTCAAACCAAGCTGACGGAGCTGCGCGATTACACGGCTGACCACCGCAAGTTCCGGGCCCTGGTCGATGAGATCGCATCCCTGATGGTCTACGAAGTCACGCGCGATTGGCCGACCAAGCCCAGGCCCGTCCAAACTCCACTCGAGCGCACCACCGGCCGCGTGCTGGCGCGGCGAGTCACGCTGGTGCCAATCCTTCGCGCCGGGCTCGGCATGGCCGAGGGCGTCCTGCGCCTGCTCCCCGACGCCCGCCTCGGACATCTCGGCGTGTATCGCGACGAAAAAACCCTCGAGCCCGTCTCCTATTACCAAAAACTCCCGCCGGACATCGCTTCAACTGAGGTTCTGCTGATCGATCCCATGCTGGCCACCGGCGGCAGCGCATCGGCAGCCGTTCAATTCCTCAAAAAAGCCGGCGTGGGCAGCATTCGCTTCGTCTGTATCGTCGCCGCTCCCGAAGGAATCGCCGCCCTTCATAAGCAGCATCCGGAAGTCCCGGTCTTTTGCGCCGCCATCGATCGCCAACTGAACGAAAAGGGATACATCCTGCCCGGCCTGGGCGACGCGGGAGATCGACTCTTTGGAACGTGAACTCCACAACCGTAATCCCATGGCCGCAAATGTTTGGACAAACCTTTTCCCCCGGCGATCTGGCAACCCTCGCGCTGCTCATCGTTCTGGAAAGCCTGCTGTCGATCGACAACGCGCTGGTCCTCGGCGTGCTCGCCCAACGCCTCGCCCCGCGCCTGCGGAAAAAGGCGCTCTCTTACGGTTTGATCGGCGGCATCATTCTGCGCCTCGCCGCCACCGCGGCCGCGGCAATCCTCATCCGCTGGTCAATCCTCGAACTGATCGGCGGTGCGTATCTTCTGTGGATATCGATCCGCTATTTCGCCGGGCGGCCGCGCAAGCCATCGGCAAATGCTGGCTTGGCATCTCCCATAACCGCTCGGCTCTGGCCGACAATCATCGGCATCGAGTTGATGGACCTCGCCTTCGCGGTCGATTCCATCCTGGCTGCCGTCGCACTCGTCGGCCCGGCGCCGCGGAATTCAACCGCCGAAATCCATCCCAAATTCTGGCTGATCGCCGTCGGCGGCGTGATCGGAATTATCCTCATGCGGTTCGCAGCCGCGGGATTGGCCGGCCTCCTGGAACGATTTCCGCGATTGCATCGAAGTGCGTATCTGCTGATCCTGCTCATCGGCCTGAAGTTGGTCGTCGATTGGGCCGGCAACGATCCAGCACATCCGCATCGCATCGATTTCCAAAACCCCGCTCAAATCGAAATGTGGATATTCTGGGCTGGCGCGCTGATTTGTTTGGCAATCGGCCTGGTAAAACCCCAAACTCGGGCACCCGAATGACTGACGGAGTTTTTAGCCGTCTGGTTGCTTCGATCCGTCGCCAAAGGTACGATTTCCTTTTCGCGCTGAAGATTGCCCGCACCGTGAGTCAGCCTGGAGTTATGAAATGCGTTTGACTGAAATCCTCAAGCCACAAAACATCCTTGTGCCGATGCAGGCCAAGACAAAAAATGAAGCCATTGGCGAACTGGTCGCACTACTGGCCAAGAACAATGAGATTCAGGATGCCAAAGCGGTTCTCGACTCCGTCCTCGAGCGCGAAACAACGCGCACGACAGGCATCGGCAACGGCCTGGCCATCCCGCACGGCAAGTGTAGCGGCACAAATCAACTGGTGATGGCGATTGGAAAGCTGAACACGCCCATCGATTTTCAGTCCATCGACGGCAGGCCCGTATCGCTCATCTGGCTCCTCACGTCGCCCCCCGACAAGACCGGCCCCCACATTCACGCCTTGGCTAGAATCAGCAGACTAATGACCATTGACAAATTCCGCGTCGCCCTGGGGCAGGCCAAAACTTCGCAGGAAATTTACGATGTAATCGTGCAGCAGGAAAACGCGCTGTAATTCACGATGCTTTTTTAACCAGCCCAAGCCTCACCCGACGCAGTTCGTCCCGTTGCAATTCGCCGACAATCCGCATGAGTTGCGAAAGTATCTGGCGGCCCTCAAGATTTGCTTCCAATTTTTTAAATTGAATGCCGGTGACAATCGAATTCCCGGCCGAACTATCAACTGCGCGGGTTATCTTGCCTTCGATGATCAGGGTCTTGGCGGCATATACGATGGCCACGCGCAGACGATCTTCAGCGGTGATCTTCGGCAGCGCGCCGTCTTTTCCTATGAGCTTTACGCCAACGCCCGCCTGGCTCATGTCGCGGATCTGCGCGGTAACTTCCTTGGCGGCAATGGGTGTATCCTTGAGCGATTCACTACTTGAAATCCGCCACACGCGAATGGAAACATCCGAATCGGGCGGCACATCCACGCGGTAGTTGGATCGCCGCTGCGTCGCCTTGATCTCCGCGGGAAATTCCAGCAAAAGCGCATTGACGCTCGTGTCGGCGTTGAGTTGCCAGGATTCCACATAATGCCGGATGGGCGACGCGAAGATGATCTTGAATGCCCCGCTATTGAACGAGACAACGCACGGCGTCCGCTTCTTGATCAGATCGCCAGTCAGGGCTTCGTCACCGTGCGGCGCAGCGATCAGAATTCCGCCTTCCATCTGGCAAAGCAATCGGGATTTATGATTCCGCAGCATTCCCGCCGAGGGAAGCGATAGGACGATGGCCGTATTGCGCTCTACGGCATTCAGAAGTATTTCCGCATTTTTATCGGGCATGGGTCAATTCCGTGAACATCTTTGGCAGCCAATAAGAATCGGCGAAATTCTCCGCGCGATTTACAAGCAAGCGGCTGTCGATTCATTTCGTGTTCGACGTAAGGAAAACTGCTTATAATCGTCGGCGATTCATTTCTGGAGGAGATCGATTGAGCGTCTGGACTAAGTTGAGATGCGGCTGTGTGTTGCTTGCGGTTGCCGTAGCGGCGAAGGCGGCGCCAACCGATCAATCACCTCCGGCGACGCAGCCAACCGTCGAGCAATGGGGAGTGTTCGATACCTCACTCAAGGGGCCATCTTCGGGAAACCCATTTGTCGAGGTTGCGTTGTCGGCACATTTTACTTCCGGGAACCGTTCGCTCGATGTTCCCGGGTTTTACGATGGGGATGGCAACTATCGCATTCGGTTCATGCCGCCGACGCAGGGAGAATGGGAATTCCGAACAACCAGCAACATAAGCGAACTCTCCGACCAGACGGGCGAATTGCGGTGCATTGCACCGAGCGGCACGAATCACGGGCCGGTGCGCGTACGCAACACGTATCATTTCGCATACGCGGATGGAACGCCTTTCGTGTTGATCGGCACGACATGCTATGGATGGGCTCAGCAGCCGGATGCGATTGAGGACCGCACGCTCGCCTCGCTCAAAGCGTCGCCGTTCAACAAGGTGCGGATGCGGCTTTTGCCCGGCAAGACTGCGCCGAATTTCTATCCGTATCCGCAGGATTCGGCCGGGAAATGGGAGAAGGATCGATTCAACATCGATTATTTCCGCCATCTGGAAAAACGCATCGGACAATTGGGCGACCAGGGCATTGAGGCGGACCTGATTCTGTTTGATCCGTATCACAAGGGCGAAATGCAATGGTTCAACACGATGGATGATGCCGGCGATGATCTGTATCTCCGCTATGTCGTCGCGCGGCTCAGCGCTTATCGCAATGTCTGGTGGTCACTGGCCAATGAATATGGGCAGGTGAAAGGAAAGACTGACGCGGATTGGGACCATTTTTTTCAGGTCGTGGCGGCGAAAGATCCGTACGGGCATCCGCGATCGATTCACAATGCACAGAAATATTACGATCCGAACAAGCCTTGGGTGACGCACGCGAGCATTCAGAACGGATCGGCGGTGGCGGACTTTGGCCGGGCGGTTTTGTATCGCGAACTCTGCCCCAAGCCGATCGTGTATGACGAGATTTGTTACGAGGGAAACATCGACCGGCGATGGGGGCATCTATCGCCGGAGGAAATGGTCAAGCGGTTCTGGCTCGGGACGATTGCCGGCACATATGTCGGGCACGGCGAGACGTACTCGAATCCGGACAAAATCTCCTGGACCAGCGAGGGTGGCGAACTGCTCGGCCACAGCGCGCCGCGACTGGCGTTCTTGCGGCAAATCCTGGAATCCGGCCCCGCCGACGGAATCGAGCCGATCGACGAATTCTACAACACCCACGTCGGCGGAAAAGCCGGCGAATATTACCTGGTCTATTTCGGCGACGAGAAACCAACGCAGTGGACGTTTTCGCTCCCGCGCGATCCGCCGAATAAGAACGCGCTGGCGGAGGGAATGAAGTTTCACGTTGATGTGCTGAATACCTGGAATATGACAACGACGCCCGTGGATCGGACGTTTGTGATCGGCAAATTGGCCGGAGCGGCGTATCCCGCCGTGGGCGACCCGGCGGTGGTTTTGCCTGGTAAACCATATATGGCCCTTCGGATTGAGCGATTGAAATGAGCGTCTCACGTTTCATATTGCGAATGTGCATCGCGGCTTGCCTGTGGATGGCGCTCGTACCGGCGGTGACGACGGCAAATCAAGGCGATCCCATTCGCATGGAAGCCGTGGAACAGAACGTGCTGAACGACAAGCTTCCCGATGGCGGTCTGCCACCGGCCGTTGGTGTCGCGAATATCGAGGTGTTCCGAGCCTCGCGGGCCGCTGCTGATATCGCCGATGGCAACGGCTGGACATACAACCATCACGTGGACCTCGCCTGTTGGTCGGGCCGATTGTGCATCGCGTGGGAAAATGGATTGAAGGATGAGGACACTTGGCCGGCCCGAGAACTTTACAGCACATCCGCTGACGGCGTTTCGTGGACGAAGCCGACGGAGCTCTTTCCTCCGGGCGTCGGTAATCCACTGCGGATGTATTTCTTCCACTCATCCAATGGGCACATGCTGACGATTGCCGCCCGGCGGGTCGTGCACGGCAAGATGACCAACGCGACCGAGGGCGGGGTTGTCGTGCGGGAACTATTGCCGGATTTCACGCTGGGACCCATCTATACATTGATTCTCTCCGGCCCGGCGAACGGCGCGCCCGCTCCGTATCAAGCTTCGACTGACAAGGAATTCGTCAATGCTTGCGATGAGTTGCTCGCCAATCACCTCTACCTTGAGCAGCAGGATGGCGGCGATCTTCTTGGCGATCAGCGGATGAAGCCATACAACGGAGCGCCGCGGGATTTCGGCAAGGCCTTCTGCTTCTTTCACCGGCCCGACGGAACGCTGATCGGCATCGCCAAGAAAGCGTACGTCGTCGAGTCACATAACGACGGCAAAACCTGGTCTGGCCCGACCAGGTTGGAATCCTTCAAAGGCGGAACCGCGAAGGAATGGATTCAGCGGACGTCTGATGGCCAATTCGCGTGGGCGCATGATCCGTTTCCCGCCGATCGATATCCGCTCGTTGTTCTCACGAGTCCCGACGGCATCACATTCCGCGACATGCGCGTCGTCCACGGTGAAGTCCCTCGCCAACGGTATGCCGGGTTGAACAAGAATATCGGCCCGCAATATGTGCATGGGATTACTTCGTGGGCCAATGATGGATCGCGTACCGACAGCGCGATGTGGCTGGCGTATAGCGTGAACAAGGAAGATATCTGGGTCAGCCGAGTTCCGGNNATTCCGGTTGGCGGAATCGTGGCTGGATGGAATACGTACCGCCCGAAATGGGGCTCGGTGGCTGTGGTGCAGGCGCAAGCCGATCACCCTCGCTGTCTGCGGCTGGAAGATCATGATCCTTATGATTACGCACGGGCTGACCGCGTCTTCGCTGCTTCAGGAAAGGTGTCGGCCACGTTTGATCTCATGGCGAAGCAGTTCGGCCCGCGGACATTTGCGGTTGAACTTTGGAGCGGGTTTGGCGATGTTCGCCCCGTGCGAATATTCATCACATCCGATGGCAACATTGAGGCTGCCACGGNNCAGCTTGGCCATTGCACCCTGAATAAATGGATGGCATTCAAGATCGACGCCGACGCAGCCAATGGGAAATTCTCGCTGACGCTCAATGGCATGGCCATCGCAACCGATCTGCCTTTGGCCGAGAAGACAGATTTATTTCAGAAGCTGGTATTCCGCACCGGCGAATATCGCGCGCTGCCGGTTCGTGGCGATGAAGTTCCGGCGGACAGCGATAAGCCTGCGGAATCGTCGGAATATTTGTTGAGATCCGTGACGATTCAGTGAGAAGCCTGATCCTGCTGCAAACCACATCAACGGTACGCATCGCTGCGATGCCTAATGGCAACAATATCGACCGCATGCACGGTGTCATCAATTGTGTATATGACGCGCCAGTCGCCGGTTCGAATCCGCCATTCATTAACGCTTCCAGTTAGCTTGACGCAGCCCGGCGGACGAGGATTAATACGGCTCCCATTTGAATC
>PMAK01000222.1 GCA_003153655.1 Phycisphaerales bacterium | reverse complement strand
CGAAGAGGAAGGGGACGACTTCGGCCGGGAGATCCGAGACTTCCCACTGGGCGGCTTCGAGATGGATGGGATCGGGGAGACCTGAATCGCGGACGACGGCTTCGTGCCAGAGACGGAGTTCGCCGGCGGGCGCGGCGACGCGGCCGCAACGGTTGCCGAAGTGATCGATGAAGGTTTCGATCGGCAGGGACGGGGAGGAGTGGATTTTTTCGGGGACGAGCAGGCTATTTGAGCGGCTCGGATGCGTGTAGAGCATCATGACGAGCGAGACCGGGTTCGGGAGCTCGAACGTCAGGTCGAAGCCAATACGGATAAGCATATAATCATCAACTTCCCGCGCGGTGGGTTGGGATTGAGTGTACCCATCGGCTTGTGGCGGGGAAAGGGTGAAATATCCTTTGCGTTTGGATTATGATTGATTGATATTGGCTGGTTGTACGGTTGGGAATGAAAGATTGTTATGGTGGACCGTGTTATGGATACGAATGAATATGGTATGGCGGTGAGGAAACAGGGCACCGGGCGATCCGGATGGGGAATGACCCTGGTTCTGGCTTGTTTGGCGCTGGGGTTTACAGCCAGTGCGGTGGAATATGAGCAGGCGCGGGTGAAGGGTGAGCGGGAGCGGGCAGGGATGCTGGCGATTGCGGATTCGGAGGTTGAGGGGCGGCTGGAAGATCTAGGGAAATTTATTGCCGAGCCGGAGACGCGTGTGATCCGGCTCACCGGGGAGAATGCATCGCCGATCGGGAGCGCGGTGATTGTGTGGAACGCTTCGGAAGAGAAGGGCTATTTGCTTTGCGATGAGCTTAAGATGCTGGAGCCGGCGATGATGTATGAACTGTGGGTGAAGCGTGGGACGGATGAGCCGATGAAAATAGCGGGGATTGAGGCGCGGGCGGGGGTGAGTGTTTATTTGTTTCGGGCAAGCGGGGTGAAGAGCCAGGATCGGTTGGAAATTATGGCAGGTCCGCGATCCGCGGGAAAATCACCGATTTTGAGCGGTGAATTTGACTGACGGAACCGTAAGATGTGGGCGGACAATTGTGGCCCGTCGATGTGCCAGATGAAGTGAATGGGAGGTAGCTATGGTTGCGATCCAATGTGCGAGCAAGCCGTTCAGGGGTCCGCAGACGCCGCAGAGCAAGTTGCTGGAGCTTCAATCGAAGGGTTACTACAGCTTTTTCTCGAATGAGAATTGGACGCCGAACGTGAATTTGTATGAGACGGAGGGGACGTATCTTGTTTGCGTGGATCTGGCCGGTGTGGAGAAGGCGAAGATTGATATTGAAGTGATTGACGGACGGCTGCGGCTGCGGGGGAAACGAGCGGTGCCGATCTGCATTGAGAACGCGGAGGCGCCGCATACGCGGGTGAAGATGCATTTGATGGAGATCGATCACGGGGCGTTCTCGCGGGATGTGGAATTGCCGGAGGATGTGCTTCGGGACCGTATCTCGGCGCGTTATCAGGATGGGTTGCTTTGGATCGAACNNGCCGAAGAAGAACTGACTATGGCTGAATCGCAAATCATTGAGCGGAGTCCGACGGCGACGATCATTCGGACGACGGGTAACGGGCAACAACTCACTATTCCAAGTTTGATTCCGATCCTGCCAATCCGGAACATCGTGGTGTTTCCGGGGACGGTGATGCCGTTGAATGTCGGGCGGCAGAAGAGCAAGAATCTTCTGGATGAGGTGATGCCGGCGGAGAAGTTGATCGGGGTGGTGACGCAGAAGAACGCCGAGGTGGAAGACCCGGGATATCCGGAGCTTTTCACTGTGGGGACGGCGTGCATGATCCTGAAGCTGTTCAAGCTGCCGGATGGGAATCAGTCGATTATCGTGCATGGGCTGGTGAGATTCCGGCTGATGGGGATTGAGCAGACCGAGCCGTTTGCGATGGGTCGGATTGAAGTTCTGGAAGATGTGGTGACGGCTGGGCCGGAACTGGATGCGTTGGTGGCGTCGGTTCGGCAGCAGGCGAATCGGGTGATTGAGCTTTCTCCGAATACGCCGGATGAAGCGGCGCAGGTTTTGAACAGCATTATGACGGCGTCGTCGCTGAGCGATTTTCTGGCGGCGAACTTGCCGATTGAAAAGGATGACATCTCGGAAAAGCAGCGGATGCTGGATGAGACGGATGTGGAGAAGCGGCTGCGGATCATCGCGGGGCGTCTGGCGACGCAGCTGGATGTGTTGGAATTGCAGACGAAGATTCAGTCGCAGGTGAAGGAGAATATTGATAAGAGCCAGCGGCGGTATTATTTGCAGGAGCAGCTAAAGGCGATTCGGAAGGAATTGGGGGAACAGGATTCGGGGGCTGCCGGCGGTGAGATGGAGACGCTGCGCACGCGGCTGGAGGCGGCGCAACTTCCGGAACTGGTGATGAAAGAAGCGACGCGGGAATTGAATCGGCTGGAATCTATTCCCAGCGCGAGCCCGGAATATGGGGTGATTCGGACTTACTTGCAGATATTGAGCGAGCTGCCTTGGGCGGTTTTGACCACTGACAAGATTGATTTGAAAGAGGCGCGGAAGATTCTGGATCGGGATCATCACGATCTGGACAAGGTGAAGCGGCGGATTATTGAGTATTTGGCGGTGCGGAAATTGAAGCCGGACGGTGGCGGAGCGATTTTGTGCTTTGTCGGGCCGCCGGGTGTTGGGAAGACTTCGCTGGGGAAGAGCATTGCGGAGGCGATGGGACGGAAGTTTATTCGCGTGGCGCTGGGTGGCGTGCGGGATGAGGCGGATATTCGCGGGCATCGGCGGACTTATATTGGATCGATGCCGGGACGGATTATCGCGGAGCTTCGCAAGGCTGGGACGCGGAATCCGGTGATGATGCTGGATGAGATTGATAAGGTGGGGACGGATTTCCGGGGTGATCCGGCGGCGGCGCTGCTGGAAGTGTTGGACCCGGCGCAGAATCACACATTTACGGATCACTATCTGGATGTGCCGTTTGATTTGTCGAATGCGCTATTCATCGCGACGGCGAACACGATGGATCCGGTGCCGGGGCCGCTTCGGGATCGGATGGAAGTGATTGAGATTCCGGGGTACACAAACAGCGACAAGCTGGATATTGCGCGGCGGTATCTGGTGCCACGGCAGATGGAGGCGAATGGGGTGCCGGTGAAGCAGGTGAAGTTTCAGGATCAGGCATTGAGCTGGTTGATTGAGGGATATACGCGAGAGGCGGGGGTTCGGAATCTGGAGCGGCAGATTGGTGCGGTGGCGCGGTCGATCGCGGCGGAGATTGTGGATGGGAAAACCGGCAAGGTGACGGTGACGCGGGATATGATCGGGAAAGTTTTGGGGCCGCGGAAATTTGATCCGGAACTGGCGAGCCGTACGAGCGTGCCGGGCGTGGCGACGGGGATGGCGTATACGCCGGTAGGCGGGGAGATTTTGTTTATTGAAGCGAGTCGCATGCCGGGTAAGGGCGTGACGACGCTGACTGGGCAGATCGGGGAAGTGATGAAGGAATCGGCGATCGCGGCGTATACGCTGATTCGATCGCGGGCGACGAGCATGGGGATTGATCCGAAAATGCTGGCGGAAAGTGATATACATATACATGTGCCGGCGGGCGCGGTGCCGAAAGATGGGCCGAGCGCGGGCGTGGCGATGTTTATCGCGCTGGCTTCGTTGATGCTGAATCGGCCGGTGCGGCATGATGTGGCGATGACGGGTGAGATTACGCTGCGCGGGCTGGTGTTGCCGATCGGCGGGCTGAAGGAGAAGACGCTTGCGGCGAAGCGGGCGGGGATCAAGGAAGTGATTGTTCCCAAGCGGAATGAGCGCGATCTGGTGGAGATTCCGCAGGAAGTGCGTGATACGCTGAAGTTTCATTTCGTGGAGAATATCGATCAGGCGATGAAGATCGCGCTGGTGGGTAAGCAGATGAAGCCGGTGAAGCGGCGGAAATGATGGGCTGGCCGGATGCTTGTCCGGAGCTTTTTTGCATATCTAAAGAGATTTGAGGACCCATGGCGTCGGAATATCTTGTGACTCGGATTGACAAGGCGAACGTGATTGAGTTTCGCGTGCCGTCGCTGATGGATCCGGTGCAACTGGAATCGATCGGGACGAATCTGAATAAGCTGGTGGATGAGGAGGATCGGCGGATTCTGATTCTGGATTTTTCTAAGGTGGAGTTTTTGTCGAGCCAGGCGATTGGGATTGTGATCGCGCTGCATCGGAAGTTGTCGGCATTGCCGCATAGTAAGCTTATGTTGTGTGGGGTGAATGCGAAGTTGATGCAGCTATTGAAGATTACTCGGTTGGATCGGGTGCTTACGTTGAAGCCTTCGCAGAAGGAGGCGATTAATTCTTTGGCGGGGTTGTAGGATCGAACCCGCGGTGCTTCGCACCGCNNGCACCGCCGCTAAATTGGCAAAAATGGGGGAGTTTTGCGAGGAGGTTTTTTATGTCGGAGGTTCATACCGGAACTCAGTTCAGCGTTTTTCTGGTGAATAAACCTGGGATTTTGGCGCAGGTTACTCGGGCGCTGGCGGATGAGAAGATCAATATTGTGGCGATGACGCTGGTGGATTCGCAGGAGCATGGGGTTTTGCGGATGGTGGCGGAGAATCCGGCGGCGGCGCGGGGGGTGCTGGGGAAATTGAATCTGCCGATGACGGAGACGGAGGTTTTGTGCGTGGATTTGCCGAATCAGTCGGGGGCATTGGCGGATATCGCGGGGTTACTTGGGGAGAATCATATCAATATTAATTATGCTTATTGCACGAGCG
Source organism: Phycisphaerales bacterium (assembly GCA_003153655.1). GTDB lineage: Bacteria > Planctomycetota > Phycisphaerae > Tepidisphaerales > Tepidisphaeraceae > PALSA-1353. The sequence continues at coordinate 7,249 of PMAK01000222.1, read as the reverse complement.
GGGCGCCGGGGGGGAGGACGACTGGGGTGTTTAAGGCTGGGGATCATGCGAAGGCTCAGAAGCTGTTGGAGAAGAGTGGTGGGAAGGTGCATAAGGAGCCGGATTTGCATCGGGGGCGGGGGAGACGGGGGTGATGGTTGTATCGTCGTGTTGTACTTATTGGTGAGTGTCCCCAATCCCGCCTATGTGATGTCAAATCTATTCTGATCGATAACTATCACATTTGCCTCGGATTTCATCACCACTGGAAAACCACGAGGTTGCGGTCGATTCAGCGCCCGAGTGCGAGCAAGTCTGAAACCGATAATGGCGAGTGGCACATTGAATACAAAGCCTACGAACTTAGGAATAAGCCCAACATATTCGCGTGGAACACCTGCCGCCTCCGCACATCCGAAGCAAAAGATCACCAACAGACATGACAAAATAAAAGCGGCAACCTGGGCAAATATAAGATCCCTCCAGAATCTCCGGGTTCGCCAATAGCGCTTTGCGCCGTCCTCTACGAATTGTGTTAAGCCATCTGGCATTGACGCTATACTACGTCGGAAATGGGGAGACGAATAAAGCATTCAACAAATACTGGCATTTGGAGCCAACAATTTCCACCGCATTGGCTGACAGACAATCGGGAGCTTTTCCCGACAAAAAAAGGGCACTCAACTTTGTTCCTCAGGGCAATGCCGTACAGATAATCGTTCGCTTGCGGGGGCGGGTGTCGAACTCCATCAAAACGATCTGTTGATATTCGCCGGTGAGCAAACGCCCGTCGGCGTAGGGGACTGTTACGCTCGGGCCAACGAGGGCGGCTCGGACGTGGCTGTGGCCGTTGTCGTCATTCCAGGTGGCTTCGTGGGCGTAGTGGGCGTCGTCGGGGATGAGGCGTTGCATGACCTCGGCCATATCGGTTTTGACGAGGCCGGATTCGAATTCCATTGTCGTCAGGGCGGCGGTGCTGCCTACTATGAAGAGGTGTAGGAGGCCTTCGCCTTTTAGTTCGCGGACTTGGGGTTTGAGGGTTTCGTGGAGATTGATGATGTCGTTGCTGCCGTCGGTTTCTATTTCAAGCTTGAAGCGTTTCATGGGTTGATTCATCATATCGACTCTGAATGGAAAGAATTCAGATTATTACCGGTGCTTGCGGGAGGGGCTATAGGGAAGGGATTTGGATTATGATGTAAGGTTTTGCTGTTACAGGACTTTTGTGTTGAAAACGATAGGTATTATTTGACCCTGATGTGAAGTGGTGTTATATTCAGCGGGAGCGCTGTAGGGCGGCGTTTCTTACGCTAGTTGCGCGAAGGATTTAGGGGAGTTGCTGCCTTCGGGTGGGAGGTGTGATGCGCGCCGAAGCGTTCGGTAATTTTGACGATGCCAAGGGCCGTGTACTGCAATCCACGGATATTGTTGCGCTTATCGGACAGAGCGTTCGGCTGAAGCGTCGCGGTAAGGATTTTGTCGGGCTATGCCCGTTTCATCAGGAAAAGACGCCTTCATTTTCGGTTAGCCCGGGCAAGCAGCGGTTTTACTGCTATGGGTGCGAAAAAGGCGGGAATGCAATCGACTATGTGATGCTGCGGGACCGCGTCGAATTCATGGACGCGCTGCGGCTGCTCGCGGAAGCGGCGAATGTTGATCTGCCCACCGCGCGGCGAAGCAAGGAATCGGTCAGTGAGCGTCAGATATTGTTAGAGGCGCAGTCGGCTGCGCTGATGTTCTTTGAAAAGTCGCTTTCCCATCCGCAGCAAGGCGAAGCTGCCAGGAGGTACTTTGCCGGGCGCGGATTTACGGAGGAATCGATCCGGAATTTCCGGGTGGGTTTGGCGGTTGATGCATGGGATGCGCTGCTGCTGAGCGCGCCAATGAAGAAGTTCACGCCGCCGCAGTTGGCGCTGGCGGGTTTGGCCAAGCCACGGGAGAACGGGTCGGGATACTATGACACGTTTCGGAATCGGCTGATGTTTCCGATCCGGGATGAGACGGGCCGGGTGATCGCGTTTGGGGGGCGGGTGATGCCGGGGTCTCAGGACCCGGCGAAATATCTGAACAGCCCGGAAACGCCGCTGTTTTCGAAGAGCCGGACGGTATTCGGACTGGACCTGGCTCGGGCAAAAATCGTGGAAACACGTACCGTCGCGGTCGTGGAAGGATATACAGATGTAGTGATGGCTCACCAGTATGGGGTGAGCAACGTGGTGTCGGTCCTGGGGACGGCACTGACGGAACATCACGTGACGATGCTGCGGCGATTTGCGGATCGGATCGTGCTGCTGTTTGATGGAGACCAGGCGGGCGAGGGAGCGGCCAACCGGGCGTTGGAACTGTTTTTGACGCAGCCGGTTGAGATCGCGATTGCCTCGCTGCCGGATGGAATGGATCCGGATGAATATTTGCTGAAGCACGGCGCGGAGGCGTTTAACAATATTCTGGCTGGTGCGACGGATGCGCTGTCTTATAAGTGGAAGCAGCTCGTCAAAGATGTGAAGGCGAGCGACAGCATTACGGCGCGGCAGCAGGCTGTGCAGCATTATTTGGAGACATTGGCCGCGGCGCGAGGATCGGGGCCGGTAGACCCCTTGCGATGGGGCGGGGCCCTGGCGCAAGTGAGCCGATTGACAGAAATACCCGCGGAGGAGCTGAACCGGCGGTTTCGGATTCAGCCGAGTAAGGGTGTACGGAGTCGGCCGACGGCTCAAGTTAGCGAGGCCAATGAGCCGAATAGGGTTTTTCCGGCCAGTGGGTTGACGGCTCGCCAGCGAGCCGAAGGATTTATTCTGGGACTTTTGCTGTCAGAGCCAGGTCGCTGGCCTAGAATCCAGCGGCATATTGGGCCGGCCGATTTCACGGATGAAGCATTGCGGAAGATTGCTGAGGCATTCTGGCTTCATTCTCAGGATGAGGGAGAGCCGGTTTTTAACGAATTTCTGGAGCTTCTGAATGAGGCTGCCCTGAAAGGGGCGGCGGTGAAATGGGCTGATGAGGCGTCATCGGCTGGTGATACAGAGGCGATTCTGGCGGGTTGTTTGTCGGAATTGTCCAATCAGAAGCGTCGGGAGGAAGCGAAGAGTCTCGTTGCCGAGTTGCGTCGCCCCAGAGTGCAAACGCCTGGGGAGCAGTCGCCCGGCAGCGAAGCGGATATGTCGGCGGACATTGACACGTTGCGTAAATTGCAGGAAAAAGCTGGTAAGCCTGACCTGAAACGCGTCGCATTGTGACCTTTGAAACGGGTCAGGCTATTTGATTGAGGGCGCCGCAATGGCGTCCAGTTTTAACAACTGAATAAGTAGATGGCGTTAAGGCCCGCGTTGCAAGGATCAGGAATATCCCTGAGCTCCTTGGCCCGGGCTGTAGGGCTGTCAAAAGCCGGCGGCGTTCCCGCCGGTTGCCGCGGAAAGTGAAAGTTGAGACATGGCAAGGATTGAATCACCCCTGATTGGGTCGGGCTCGCAGGAAGAAGTTGATCTTCGCGTGCAGGCATTACTGGATTTGGGCACATCGCGTGGGTATCTGACCTACGAAGAATTGAACGAGCGTTTGCCGGACGAGGTTGTCTCGCCGGACAAGCTTGATTCTCTTTTGATGATGATCGACGAGATGGGCATTAAGCTCATCGACGAGACGGATATTCCGGGCACGAAGACGGTCGTGCGCGTGAAGCTCGAAAAGATCAGCATCAAGGTTGAGAAAATCACCCGATCGGACAAGTCGGGCCAGAAGCCCAAGCCAACAGAACAAGAGGCTGGGGAAGAAGATTCTGATGATGACGAGGCGCTGGATCTGAACCTGGAGGCGGAGCTTGCGGAGGCTTCGACCAAACGGATCGATGATCCGGTGCGGATGTATCTGACGCAGATGGGGGAAATCCCGCTGCTGACGCGCGAGCAGGAAATCGGGCTGGCGAAGAAGATCGAGATCACGCGGAAGATTTTCCGATCGAAGGTGCTGGAGAGCGATTACTGTCTTCAGTCGGCTGTTGAGATTCTTCAGCAGGTTGATGACGGCGATCTGCCGTTCGACCGGACGATGAAGATCAGCACCGACGAGGGGATGGCGGACAAAGGGACGATCGGGCAGCGGATTCCGATGAATCTGGCTTCGGTGCGGCAGATGCTGGCGCGCAACCGCGAGAATTGGGAAGAACTGAACGCGTCGAAGGGAAAGAAAGAGAAGGATCAGGAAGAAGTCCGGCTGGCGATTCGCCGTCGGCGCCGCCGCAGCGTCAAGCTGCTGGAAGAACTGGCGCTGCGGACGAGCAAAGTTACGCCGCTGATGAAGAAGCTTTCTTCGATCAGCACGAAGATGGTGGAGCTTGAGCAGCGGATCGAGGAGTTGAAGAAGATCAAGGATCCGGGCGAGGACCTGGAAGTCTGCGAGGAAGAACTGAGCGGGCTTGAAGATTTGGTGCTGGAAGATGCCCAGAACCTGCATCGGCGGGTGGTGGCGGTCCGGAAGATTTACAACAAATACGAAGATGCGAAGCGGAAGCTGTCGGGCGGAAATCTGCGCCTGGTGGTTTCGATCGCGAAGAAATACCGCAACCGGGGGCTTTCGTTCCTGGACATCATCCAGGAAGGGAATACCGGATTGATGCGGGCGGTGGACAAGTACGAATATCGGCGCGGGTTTAAGTTCAGCACGTATGCGACGTGGTGGATTCGGCAGGCGATCACGCGGGCGATCGCGGATCATGCACGGACGATCCGGATTCCGGTGCACATGATCGAGACGATGAGCAAGCTGCGCAACATCAGCAAGGCGCTGATGCAGGAAGTCGGGCGCGAGCCGACGATTGAGGAAATTGCCCGTCGGGCGAAGATGACGGTCGCGGAGACGCGGCGCGTGCTCAAGATCAGCCGGCATCCGATTTCGCTGGACCGTCCGGTCGGCGAGAGCGAGGACAGTTATTTCGGCGATTTCATCGAGGACGAGAAGGCGGACAATCCTGTTGAATCAGCCACGCAGGAAATGCTGAAGGACAAGATTGAGCAGGTGCTGAAGACGCTGACGTATCGCGAGCGGGAAATCATCAAGCTGCGGTATGGGATCGGCGATGGGTATACCTACACGCTGGAAGAGGTCGGGCGAATCTTCAAGGTGACGCGCGAGCGCGTGCGTCAGGTTGAAGCGAAGGCGATCCGCAAGCTGCAGCATCCGGTGCGGGCGCGGAAATTGGAAGGATTTTTGCCTGGGAGCGTGGCGAGGTAGAGATGACGAAGAAGGAAATTGAAGAGCTTCTGAACAAAGAACCGTTCGAGCCATTTCGGGTCAACACGGCCGATGGGAAGCACTTCGATGTTCTGAATGCGCGTTGGGCGATCGCGATGGACGCGCGCATATTTATCGCATTTCTCGACCAGACGTGGACACTTGTCGCACTGCGGCAGGTTACGAGCCTTCAACTATTGAGCGCCGCGTAGGTTTAATGCGCGTAAGTAGAAGTCGTAGACAAAGCCCGGATTTCTTCCGGGCTTTTTTTATTGTGCGATAGGACGGTAGCTGAGAAACATCGGCTCGGGGAGGGTGACTACATCGACCGAGAGCGCGGCGCCGTTTTTGGGGAGCATCATGAAGAGACACCAGCGATTGCCGTTTGGCGTTCGGGCCGGGTCGTAGGCGATGATGCATTTTTCGCCTTGATTGGGGATCCACATTCCGGCGGGGGAAAATGCGAAGGGTTGGCCGGAGGAGGGGGATGTGAAATTGAGATCTCCACCGCCGGGGATTTTTCGCAGTTCGTCGAGGCTAGGGGGCATTGCCTGATGTTCGCGATAGTAGAGGAGGATGTAGCCGCCGATATCTTGCAGGCGCATGGCGGCGGGGTCTGTATCGACAATCGCATCGGGATCCGCCGGCGCATTGAGGAAATTTTGGGATCGCACGGGCGCCGGCGGCGGGCTCGCGGACTGACACGCGGCCAGAAGCAGCGCGGCTGCCGCCAGCGGAGCGAACGCGACTGGCCAATCTCTAACAGGCATATCGTCGATTCTATCCGATTTTCAATTCCCGCCGGGATGAGACGGCGCCAAAATTGAATCCTGTTTTGTCGGGGGCGGAATATAGATGGACGACGGCATTGTTGAGGGATTCGTGGCGGCGCTGCCGCGCTGCAATCCGCGCATCTGGTCCTGGAAGACGCCGGGCTCGACGGCGTTGGGCGTCAGGCGCAGGCCGTGCATTTCGTCGTTGGCCATTGGCTTCAGCGCGGCTGGGTCTTGCGCGACGTGCGGCGTCAGGAAAATCAGGAGTTCGGTTTTGTTTTTATCCGTTGTGTTGTAGGAGAAGAGGAGCTTTCCAATCAGCGGGATGTCGCCGAGGATTGGGATCTTGCTGACGCTTTCAGTCTTCTGGTCCTGCATCATGCCGCCGATGACAACGGTCTGGCCGTCGCGCACGGTGAGATAGCTGTCGGCGGAACGGACGTCGAAGACCGGCAGCGACACGCCTTGCTGGATGGTTACCGTCTGGGCCGTGAGGGAGGATACCTGTGGAGAAACGAGCATGGTGACCAGTCCCTCCGGATTGATATGCGGCGTGACGGTGAGGATGATGCCGATGTCCTGGTACTGGGCGTTATTGTGGATGCCGCCGTTGACATCCGTATCGGTGCTCGTGATGAAGGGGACTTCGCTGCCGACGGTGATGTCGGCTTCCTGGTTATCGCTGGTGAGAATATAAGGCCGGGAGAGGACGTCGAGCTTATTCTCCTGGGCGAGGGCCTGCAGCGTAGCGCTGAGATTGCCTTCGAGCAGCGTAGCGACGAATCCGCCAGGGGTTGTGGATGAAGCTGCGGCGGCGGCGGCGCCGAGGGTACTCGTGAATATCTGTCCCTTACCGGCCGGATTGCGATTGGTATCAAGAATGGAGAAATCGGTTCCGAAATCGAGATTGTTGTCGTGCGTTACTTCCGCGATGAGGACTTTGATGAGGACTTGAGGAACGCGGCGATCGAGTTGATCGATGATGCCTTTGACGCGGACCTCGTATTTTGTCGCGGTGGCGACGAGGAGTGAATTGGTGTCCTGATCAGCGACGACAAAGACCTGTCCGATGAGATCGGCTACGCCGCCTGCGCTGGCCGCTCCCCCGACCCCAGTCGTCCCGAGCGCGCCGCCGGTGGCGCTGCGTGCGGCGAGGCCGTTTCCGATGCCGCCGATGCCGCCGGTTGTGCCACCGGTTGAGCCACCGGTTGTGCCGCCACGGTTGGCAGTGCCGGCAGCACCTCCAAATCCGCCGCCACCGCCGCCTCCGC
>PMAK01000223.1 GCA_003153655.1 Phycisphaerales bacterium | reverse complement strand
CGCCAGCCGACCCGCCGGCGGAACCGGTTATGCAGGTGATTTCGCAATATCCTTGGGCGGCCCCGAATGGGCGGACGGCGCTGATGGGATTCAGCGGGCTGTTTCTGGTGACGGGGCGGCTGGGAGAGGGACGATCGCTGCTGCTTTCGCTGGCCGGGCAGATTCGGGATGGGCTTGTTCCGACGGATTTTTCGGAATCGGGCGAAGGGCCGGGATATACCGGGGCGGACACTTCGCTTTGGTTCATCAATGCGGTTGGGGAATACGGGCAGTTCAGCAATGACGAGCCGGGGATGCGGATGCTGTTTCCGGCAGTAGAGAAAATTATCAAGGCGTATCGCGAGGGGACGAAGCTGGGGATTTCGTGCGACGCGGATGGACTCGTGGGATCGCGGGCGGCGGGGATTCCGACATCGTGGATGGATGCGAAGGTGGGCGACTGGGTGATGACGCCGCGCGCGGGGCGGACGGTGGAGTTGAACGCATTGTGGTTCAATGCGTTGCGGACGGCGGCGGCGATGGCATCGCGGCTGAGCCGAGGCGAGACCGCGCGTGAGTGGGAGGCGATGGCGCAGAAGGTTCAGGCTTCGTTCAACAAGAAGTTTTGGAATGCCGCGCGGAATTGCTGCTTTGATGTGGTGGACGATGGGGGATCGGATGCGTCGATCCGACCGAACCAGATATTGGCAATCAGCTTGCCGAATCCGGTGCTTGCGCCGGAGCGGTGCAAGCATGTTTTGCAGGTGGTGATGGACGAATTGTTGACGCCGATGGGATTGCGCACGCTTGCGCGGAGCGAGTCGGCATATATGGGACATNNCGGGGGAAATACTGTTTCCCGGGACCGGGCGCAGCATCAGGGGTCGGTTTATCCGTGGCTGCTTGGCCCGCTGGCGATTGCGTATGTGCGGACGTTTGGGCGAAACAGCGATTCGATATCGAAGATCAGCGGGTGGTTGGAACCCTGCTTGAAATATATTTCGAGCGACGGGCTTGGGCAGCTTGGTGAATTGTGTGATGGGGATGCGCCGCATACGCCGCGCGGAGCGGTTGCTTCGGCGCTGTCGGCGGCGGAGGTGCTTCGATGCTATTCGCAGGATGTTTTGGGGATTGCCGCGGCGCGACCGAAGATTCGGCCGATCTCGCATGGTTTGGGTGGGAAGCCGGTGGCGGGGGTTGCGCCGAAGTAGGTTGGGTGGGGTTAGACGGCGGGCGTATTGGCCATGACCTGACGGGAGATATTTGCGCTTTCCGCGCGACCGGTGGGAAGCGTCAGACGGGCGGCAAACCAGCCGCCTTCGNNTGATCGCCTCGCCAGAAGCGATCGAAAAGATGAGCGGATTGATCGGGGGTGACGCGGCTGCCGGTGTTGGCGACGTCGACGCGGAATTTTTCGCCTATCACTTTTGCGGAGATGCGAATCGTGCCGGCTTCGTCGGCGTAGGAAATGGCGTTGTCGAAGAGGTTGTGAAGGATGATCCGCAGTTTTTCCGGATCGGTTTCGATGGGGATTGGGCCGGCGACTTGCCATTGCATATTCAGGCGGCGATGTTCGGCGCGGGGGCTGAAGAGTGCCCAGCAGTCGTCCATCAGGTCGGCGGCGTCGATGGATTGAAGCTTGAGTGAAAGCTGGCCGGCTTCGGCGCGGGCGAGCATGAGGAGGGTCTCCACCATCGCCTGCATCTGAAGGGCGACGTTGCGGCACTTATCAATGGCGGACATGTAGGCGGCTTCATCGCGCGGACGGGAGCGGCATACCTCAAATGTCGTGAGCAATGCGGTGAGGGGCGTGCGGAGCTCGTGGGCGACATCGGCGGTGAAGGCTTTTTCGCGAGAGAAGGCCGATTCGAGCCGGGACAATAGACCGTTGAGTTTTTCGACGACGGGCTGGAGTTCGAGCGGGACGTCGGGGGAGTGAAGGCGGGTGGAAAGATCGCTTTCGCGCAGCTGATCGATATCGCGCGCGATGCGCTCGACGGGCCGGACCGCCCTACCGACGATCCAGACGAGGACAATCCCGGATACGACGACCGCGAGAGCGCAGAGTCCGACGAGAAGGTAGCCCAGGTTTTGCAGAGTCTGATGAAGACCTATGGAATCGGTGGCAACGCTAAGGACGATGGCGCGGGCGGGTTCTTTTTTATCTTTATCTTTATCTTCATTTTCGTTTTCATTTTCCGGGGAATTTCCCTCGGCGGCGGGCTCAATGGTTGTGGTGAAGGACATGCTGACGGAGCGGCCGGGGCGGCCGTCGGGAAGAACAAGGTCGGTGTAGATCAAGCCGCGAACCTGCGGGGGACGCGGAAGATTGTTCTCCCTGAGCGACGGTGAGCGGATGACCACGTCGGGATCGATCCATGCCTGGAAATAATCGGGATGATCGGAGGTGACGAACTGAGGCATCTGCTGGCGCGCGAAGTCGAAGATGATTTTCTGGCCGTGCTGCTCGGCGGTGGATGCGACGGCGCGGGCCTTGGCGAGGAGAGCGAGATTGAAGTCGGATTCGGTGGATTTCCGCATGCAGAGATAGAGGGCGGCTCCGAGCAGGCTGAGAATCATCGCGACGGCGAGGGAGGTATTGAGGAGCAGGCGAATTCGCAGAGACCGGATCATCGGTGTTCCATTTCGGCCAGAAGATATCCCTGGCCGCGGCGGGTATGGATGAGACGGGGTTCGCCTTCGCGTTCGATTTTCTTTCGGAGGAGGCCGATGTAGACATCGACGACGTTGCTTTCGGGGGAGGCGTTGAAATCGTAGACGTGCTGCCAGATGTCGGTGCGGGAGACGATGCGGTCGGCGTTGTGCGCGAGGTATTCGAGGAGGGCATATTCGCGGCCGCTGAGGTCGATGGGCTTTCCGCCTCGGCGGACGTTGCGGTGAGAGGTATCCACCTCGAGATCGGCGATTCGCAGGATGGTGGATTTGCTTTCGTATTTTCGGCGGACGAGGGCTTTAACGCGGGCGAGAAGCTCCGCGAATAGAAAGGGCTTGACGAGATAGTCATCAGCGCCGAGCTCGAGGCCGTTGATTTTGTCTTCAGCGGTGTCTTTAGCGGTGAGGAGGACGACCAGAGATGGGGAACTCTGATCACGAAGCTGTTGCAGCACGGAGAGTCCGTCAACCTTCGGGAGCATGATGTCGAGGATGATGACATCGTGCTCGCCGTTGCGGGCGTGCCAGAGGGCGGCCTGGCCGTCGGAGGCTTCATCGACGGCATAGCCCGCTTCGCGGAAGCCCTGGGTTAGGGATTCGCGGAGGGGCTGGAAATCTTCTACTACGAGTAGTCGCATATTTTATTGTGTTCTATGATACCCGCTTGGTGACTAAGGCAAAATCCGGGGACTGGAATCAAATCAGCTAGACGAAAATTGGATGAATCAATTTGATTTTCGTTTGAGGGGTTTGTGACGGCTGGAGGGGGAAGGTTCGATCTGATTCTTCCTATAGGGCGGCATTGTTTTTTCTCATCGAGATTTCATCTTGGTTTTGACATCGGAATGATGACCGTTACACTCGGGTAAACCGCCAGCGCTGATTGAGGGAGGCGTGGCGGCAAGACAACTGGCGATCGGGCGGCTCGTGCGAATTTATTTGATGGGAAGGCAACTAAGCCGGCTATTACTGGGAATCGTGATCGCCGGTTGGATCGGGCCGTTGGTTGCCAATGGGGATACGCTTCCAGCCGCGCCGGATGTCGCGGCGGCGGGCCAGTATGCGGGGCGCACGGTGGAATCGGTGCGGGTGGCGGGGAACACGCGGGTCAGCACTTCGGTGATTTTGCAATTGGTGCGGACGCGCGAGGGGGACAAGTTTGATCCGCAGACGGTGGTTGAGGATTACCAGCGCATTTACGACAAGATGAAGAAGTTTGCGGACGTGGAGGCTCGGGTTCAGCCGACGCCGACGGGGGTGATCGTTATTTTTGTCGTGACCGAGCAGAAGGAGATCAGGGAGATTCGCTACGTGGGAAACGCGAGCCTGACGACGCATGAGTTGCAGGACGTGGTGGACTTGAAGCCGGAAGAGGCGATCGATCAATTCCGAGTGAATCTGGCGCAGCAATCGATTGAGAAGCTCTACCGGGACAAAAATTATCCCTATACGCACGCGAGTTGGTCGCCGAGCGATCTGGAGAAGAGTGGCGTGCTGGTGTTTAATATTGTCGAGGGGCCGCAGGTGCGGGTGCGGAAGGTGGATTTCATAGGAAATAACAGCTTCAGCGCGTGGAAGCTGAAGGATCAGGTAAAGACGGGGATCTATATCTTTATCTTCAGCCCGGGACTCTATGATCCGCAGTTGGTGGATGAGGATGTGTCGAGCCTGACGCGGTTTTATCGCGATCTGGGGTTTTTCGACGTTCGCGTGGGTAAGAAGATTTCACGTTCGCCGGACATGAAGGAGATACAGGTCACGTTTGTGATCGATGAAGGGGTGCGATACGTGATCGATCAGGTGCTGTTTGAGGGAAATCTGGCGGTGCCGGAGGGGGTGATCCGGAAGCCGATGAAATCGGTGGAGGGGATTCCGTATGACAAGGCCGGGATCGACCGGGACGTGCGGGAGATCGTGAAGGTGTATAGCGCGGCGGGCCAATACATTTACGAGGAGACGCCGGGCATTGAGCCGAATCCGGAATATTTGCGGATCACACCGCAGCCTTACTATGAGAAGGATCCGGGGAAGGTGCGGCTGGTGTATGAAATCAGGGAAGGAAAGCAATTCCGGCAGGGGCGGATTTTGATCAAGGGAAATGGCAAGACGCAGGACAAGGTGATTCTGCGAGAACTGCATATGCGGCCGGGGCAGCGATATAATTCGGCGGAGATCGAGGATGCGGAAGATCGGCTGCGGGGATTGCCGGAATTTCAGAGCGTTTCGATTTCGCCGGTGGGAGATGATCCGGCGACGCGCGATCTGCTGGTCGATGTGACGGAGCAGCGGACGGCGCAGATCAGCGCGGGCATCGGCATCAATAGCAACGGCGGGTTCGGCGGCCAGCTGGGGTATGAGCAGCAGAATTTTGACGTGGCGAACTGGCCGACGAGCTGGGAGGAGCTTTTCAGTGATCGGGCGTTTACGGGGGGGGGGCAGGATTTCAGTATTCGGTTTGATCCGGGGACGCAGGGGACGGATGCGTCGGTCAGCTTTTTCGAGCCGTATCTTTTTGATCAGTCTTACAACTTTGGAAGCAGTCTTTACTACCAGACATATATCCGGCCGGTTTACAACGACGACCGCGTTGGTGGCCAGATTCAATTTGGGAAGCGGTTTAACTACGTTTATTCGGCTTCGGTCAGTCTGGGGGCGGCGGACGTTGATATCAAGAATCTGGAATTCAGGTATACGGCGGTTGCGCCGGAGATTCTCGCTGGGGCGGGGCATCACACGCTGACGACGGTGAGCGCGAAAGTCACGCGGGACACGACGAATCACGGGCCGGTGACTTTTGAGGGCACGAATTCGTGGGCGAGCGTTACGGANNGCCGGGGCGCTTGGGGGAACGGTGGACTATGACCGGGTGCAATTTGGCTGGAGCGCTTATCAGCAGATCAGCGAAGATCTGCTGGGCCGGCGATCGGTTTTGAGTTTTCATGCCGAGACAGGGGACGACCCGCGGAAGGCGCCGTTTTATGACCGGTTTTATGGGGGCGGGATTGGGACCATTCGCGGATTTGAATATTGGGGTGTGAGTCCGCGGTCGGGGCCATTTGATGATGCCGTGGGCGGCGATTACTACATGAACGGCAGCATTCAGTATGAATTTCCGCTGGCGGAGGATTTTCTCCGCGGGGTGGTGTTTGTGGATACGGCGGATTATGAGCCGGATTGGCACTATGGCGTAATCCGAATCGCGGCGGGGTTTGGAGTCCGGCTGGTGCTGCCATTTTTGGGAAAGCAGCCTTTGGCGCTTGACTTCGGGTTGCCAATCACTCAGAGTCGGACGGATAATCTGCAGGTGTTGAGCTTTTCATTTGGTTTCAGCCGGTGAGCTAGGCTTGATACTTCGCAAATCACAAGGGTTCATGTGTCGAGAGGAATGTTTATGAGAGCTGGAATGGTTTGGGTCACGGGTGTTGTTGTGTCGGTAGTGGCGCTCATGTCATGGGCAATACCGGCTCGGGCGGATGAGATGCCGGCGCTTAAGGTGGCGGTGTGCGATCCGATCAAAATTCTGACGCAGATTCAGGAATATAAAGACGTGATGGCCAAGCTGAAGCAGGATGGCGACACGCTGACCAACCAGGTACAGGTGAAGAAAGGGCAACTGCAAACGGAGCAGGATGAGATCAAGCTTCTGCTGCAAAGCTCGGATGAATACGAAAAGAAGGTTGAAAAGCTGACCGAAGACAGCGCGGACACGCAGGCGTGGATGCAGGCGATGCAGGTGAATTTCGCGCGGAAGCAGCGTATCGCGGACAAGGGATTGTTCGACAAGGTGCTGAAGGCCATCAGCGAAGTGGCACAGGCGCAGGGCGTGACGCTGGTGATGAATTGCGCGCATCCGGACTTTCCGGATTCTGACAAGATGGATATCAATCAGTTTTTCCAGATCATGTTGCTGCACACGTCGCTGTTCAATGATCCGAAGCTGGATATCACGCAGCAGGTGATCATCGCGATGGACAAGACTTACAGCACGAGCCACTGAGCTTGAGAACGCCGACGGAAGCGATTGGATGAACAAGAGTTCTCGATCGATTGCGCTGCGTGACATAGCGGGGATGCTGGGTTGCGCGGCGCCGGCTGGGGACGTGCAGATCACGGGGATGGCGACGCTTGCCGATGCCGGGCCGGGCGAGATTTCATTTTTGGGGTCTGAAGCATTTTTGAAGCAATTCAAGGTGACGCGGGCAGCTGCGGTATTGGTTCATAAGAAGCTGCAAATACCTGAAAATTCAGGCGGCCCCATCGTGCTGCCGGTGGATGACGCGGATTTGGCGATGGCCACGGTGCTGGCGCTCTTCGCGCAGCCGCCTGCGCGGCCGAAGGCGGGCAATGACCCGCAAGCGCGGATCGATCCATCGGCAAAGATTGGGGAGAACGTTTCGATCGGGGCGTTTTCGGTGATTGGGGTCAATGCCCGAATCGGTCGCGGGTCAATCATTCATCCGCAGGTTTATATTGGTGAAGAGGTGGAGATCGGGGAGGACTGCGAGATTTTCCCGCAGGTGACGATCCGGGAGCGGGTGCGCATCGGATCCCGCGTGATTATTAACGCCGGCAGTGTTCTGGGGAAAGACGGGTTCGGATATCGCTGGGACGGGACGAAGCAGGTCAAAATTCCACAGATTGGGACAGTTGTTATTGAGGATGACGTGGAGATCGGCTCGTGCGTCTGCATCGATCGGGCGAAATTCAGCGTGACGCGGATTGGGCGCGGGACGAAGATCGATAACCTGGTGCAGATTGCGCACAACTGCTCGATTGGGCCGCACAGCGTAATCGCCGGACAGGCTGGATTGGCGGGGAGCGCTTCTTTGGGGACGCGTGTAACGTTGGGTGGGCAATCGGCATTGAGAGATCATGTGGATGTGGGCGACGGCGCGATGGTGGCGGCGTGCGCGGCGGTGGCGAATGATGTTGCCGGGGGGATGATTGTCAGCGGCATGCCGGCGCTGCCGCATCGGCAGAGCCTGCGGGAACAGGCGGCGATTCGCCGATTGCCTGACCTGGTGATTCAGGTGCGTAAATTGCAGGAGGAGATCAAACAACTCCGCGCGCAATTGCCGCCGATTGCGGAATAGAGCCCGTGCCATGGGAAGGCATGGAAGACCGGACATGCACGGAAGCATCAGACCTGGGGAAATAAAAGGGAAGATTTGGGGGGTTCCAACTCATCCGGGCGCGCGAGTATACCGTATTAGACTGTGTGAGAAAAACGTCATTTGTTTGATGAAAAACGGTTTTCAGCAATAATGGCCCTCTTGTCGGCGGCACGTCTTCGAGCGACCGGCAACGGAGCAAGGAAAGGAGGTAGATCGGCGTCGAGACTTGGTTGTTTTGATGTTTGGTTTACTTGTTCATTAAAGTTCGAAGCGTGAAAGTTCTCAAATCAGAACTCACGATTCATATTGAAAGGGATAGACAATGAAGCGCAGCACAAAGATTTTGGGTTCGACCACGGGTTTGGTTGCCGCCGCGGCTTTCGCGGGATTGATTGCCGGCGCGTCGAGCCGGGCCTCGGCCTCGACTCTTCCCGGTATTTCGCACTCGGGCAACGCGACGACGGCTGCCATCAATGCCGGCACCGCGGCTCGCACGCTTGATGCGGCGGCGACCCATGACTGCAAGGGCAAGAACGATTGTAAAGGCCAGGGCGGCTGCAAGACCGGCGACCAGGGCTGCAAAGGCAAGAACAGCTGCAAGGGCAGCGGCGGGTGCAAGACCAGCGGGTCGCTCTCGTTCTAATTGCTTTTCGCAAGTTGGAACTCACGAGAGATCCGGCCCTAAGCAGGCCGGGTCTCTCTTTCAGTTTTCGCCTCCGATGTTTTTTGAGTTGATTGGAGACTGAATATGCCGGCCAATCGATTTAACTCATTTACTGATTTGGGAATTGGGATCGGGCTTCGGATTCCGCATTATCATCACATCCTGACGAAGAAGCCGACGGTGGATTGGTTTGAGATCATTTCAGAAAACTACATGTGCGACGCGGGGCGTCCGCTGGAGGTGCTGGATCAGATTCTGGAACAGTACCAGGTGATTCAGCACGGGGTTTCGCTTTATTTCGGATCGACGGATCGGATCGATCGGGAACAGCTTAAGCGACTGAAGACATTGGTGAAGCGGACGAAGACGCCGTTTCTTTCGGATCATTTGTGCTGGGGAAGCGTGGATGGGACGTACACGCATGACCTGTTGCCGATGCCATATACGTTTGCGGCGGCGAAGAATACCGCGCAGCGCGTGCGTGAGGTGATGGATTTTCTGGAAGTGCCGATCATCGTGGAGAACGTCAGCAGCTATGCCGAGTTTCATGTGTCGGAGATGACGGAATGGGAATTTTTGAGCGAAGTGGTGGAACAGGCGGATTGCGGGATTCTGCTGGATGTGAACAACATTTACGNNACGATCATCCGGTGCTGGATCCGGTGTGGAAGATGTATGCGCACGCGCTGCGGAAATGCGGGCCGACATCGACGCTATTGGAATGGGATGCGCATATCCCATCGTTCAATGAGGTGCATCGGGAGGCTTTGAAGGCGAAGAAATTTTTGAACGCGGTGAAGGAAAAAAAGGACGACGCGGCGCTGGCGACGGCGTGAAACCATGTCACGGACAATGACCAAGCGGAAAATTTCGACGCGGCAGGCCAATGGCGGCAAGGCGCGCCAGACGCATGGGGAGCTGCGCGAACTGCAACGGCTGACGGGAGCAGTGATCATGCGGCCGCTCTCGCGGCAGTGGCGCATGCAGCGGAAATGGGTGGATGACCGAGACATGCGGATTGTTACCGGGGAATTCATCAAGCCGAACGATCGATTGAGCAGCTTTGAACGAATTGAAATTTATAACCGGCAATATTGGTTTCGGCTGATCGATTCGTTTTACGGCGATTTTCCGGGACTTCGCGGGGTTTTGGGGCGGCTGAAATTCAACAAGCTCGCCACCCTGTATCTGACGGAGTTTCCTTCACGCCGTTATTCGATGCGGGATTTGGGGCAGGATCTGATTCCGTTTATCCAGAAGCATCCGAAGCTGGTGGCGCCGCGATATGAGCTGGCGCTGGAGATGGCGCGGTTTGAATGGGCGCAGGTGGAGGCGTTTGACGGGCGATCGTTTCCGGCGCTGACGGTGGATGATCTNNGACCCAACGAAACTGCGGATGGCGATTCAGCCGCATATCGCGGTGCTGAAATTGAAATATCCGGTGGATCAATATGTGATTCGATTGAAGAAGAACGGACTGCGCGGGGATGCGAGCAATGCGATTGAAGAGGATGCGCAGAAAGAGGTTCAGCCGAAGCGAAGGATTTTGATTCCGCGGCCGAAGCAGACTTTTGTTGTCGTGCATCGGTATGAGAATTCGCTGTATTACAAGCGGATTGAGGAGCCGGCATATCGGCTGCTGGATGCGCTGGGCAACGGGGCGACGCTGAAGACCCACGTGGAGCAGTCCAGCGTGGCGGACGAGAANNGCGACGCTGGTGAAGGCGCTCGAATCCGCGTTTGACAGCGATCCTGATCCGAAGCTGGTCCGAGAATGGTTTAAGACTTGGACCGAACTGGGGTGGTTCTGCAAAGCGCGGTGATCTGGGGGAGATTTGCGGGGAAGATTTGTGGGCGCCCTACGTCTCTTTGCCGGTACGTCCGATGTATTGGATAGTTATACCGGTGTTCCATGCTACTGTCGGACGAATTGAGTCCGAGTGACGTATTGCCGCCTGCGCAGGCGGCGGCGGTGGAGTTCTTTCCATCACCGGCTGAGACAGCGGATCAGGTTTGGCGCGATGGGATGATGTTTGTGGTTGCGCCGGGGTCGGTGCTGCCGGCGCGATGTTTGAAATGCAATCGCGATCCGGGGGGATTTCGGATTTCACGAAAAATATCGACGATCAGCGCGTGGTATCCGCTGTTCAGTTCCGCGGGGTGGAACGCGCACCAGGTGGATGACCGGCCGATTTATATTGCGTTCAGCCTTTGCGCTCGACATCGATTGAGGTGGTTGATTCGGATCGCGCTGATCGGCTTGGTTGTGGTGGGGAATGTGTTCAGCTTTCTCATTTACAGAACCACAAATACGCTGGGCGCGGTGACGGATGTGATGGCGATATTGTTGCCGATGCTATTGGTGATGATTGCGCTGAGCATGAGGCCGATCATTCGGCCGCGGCGGGTCCATCATGGATTGGCCTGGTTTGCGGGGGCCGGGCTGGAATTTTTGGGGTCTTTGCCGGAGTTGGATGGGAAGAGCACGGAGGAGATTTCCCGGGAAGCGGTTTGAGACGGAATTGACGCGGACCTTTACGGCATTTCTTCCTGAAGTTTGTTTTCCCAATCTTGGGCCGTGTGGAAAATGTGCAAAATACGGACTTCCTTGTCGTCGAAACGATAAACCACGACATGGCCGTGACCACTGACTCGGCGTCTCACGAGAACATAACGCAGGTTGGGGCGTGCGCTGATTGTCTTGCCAATGAGGTAGTTGCGGGACAGATCGGCAATGAATTCCGTTAGATAAAGCAGATACTCGTCGGCGTGAGGCAGAGAGTAACGCTCGGCGTTCCAGCGCCAGATGTCATTGAGTTCATCAATCGCCGCTGGTGAGCGAATGACGATTAGCGGGGGTTTTTGCGAAGCCATTCCGCCTTGCGCTTTGCTAGTTCCGCATCAGCTTGTTCGGTGGTGTAGAAGTTGCCGGCTTTTATATCCGCGTCAGCTTTGTCGATTTTGGCGAGCCGTTCAGGCGTGAATAGATGGTCGAGGTCGGGAGCGCTGCCGCCATTATCTTCCACCAAATCGTGACTGACCACATCGGCTATGTATTCGTCGACGGTTGAAAACCCGGCTTCGGCTGCGCGGCGCTGGGCTTCTTTGTATAGCTGATCGTTGAGTTGGATCTGGTGCATGCGTTCTTTCCGGCTGATCTACCTCATTATAACGGCATTTTGGTCGTAGTTGGCCACAAAAAAACGCTGGCGCAACTTCCATCGGCAAATGGGCGGAATACCCCCGGCAAGGCTCGAACTTGCAACCGCGAGATTAGAAATCTCGTGCTCTGTCCAGTTGAGCTACGGGGGCTCTATCCCTCAATGTACCCCTGACAAACGGTTTTTCAAAGACACGGTAAAACATCCAAGAAATCCCCAGCAGCACCGGCACCCCCACAACCAGATAACACCCAAACTGCTGATATTGCCCCAATCCCATCCGGTCCAGCCCGATCTTCATCAGCGCGATCAGCGGATCATGAATCAAATAAACGCTGTAAGAAACCATCCCGATCCAGACGATCAACGGGCGCGACAGACATTTAAGCAGCCAATGCCCCTCAGTTGCGGAGGCGAATATCAGAAAACAAGCCGTCCCCGCCGCGACCCACGAATCAAAAAACCAGTGAATGCTGATTCCTTCCCACCCGATCGGCGTGAGAAAGCGAAACTCCCCATATGAAAAAGCCAATGTCATCCCCGCGTAGGCGACAAACAAAATCGCCGCCAGCCACCCATAAAATCGCCGCTCATACCCGCGCCGATTCCGCTCCCGCACCGCAGCCGCCATCCCAAACGCAAACAAGCTCAAGAACCAAGGCGCTGCCGCATGCCCCTTGCCGGTTGCCAGAAAAATCCCCAGCCCCAAAATCAGCGCAACAATCACCGTCCCCGTCATCCCGATCCGTCTCCAGAGCGGGAGCAGCAACAACGGAAACAGCAGATAAATCTGCCACTGCGTGGCCACCACCCAGATCGGCGGATCAGCCTTAAACGCCCATTTATACGAAAAATTATCAATGAGCAGAAAATGCGAAATCAGCATCTTGATCGACCCGGCCCCCGAGATCGGCAGCGCATCCTGCCACTCCACGCTCACCCGAGTCTGCAACAACGGCACCAGCCGAATCAAAAGCACCGACCCCACAAACGCCGCAAAATAAGCCGGCAGCAGCCGCCGAGCCCGATGTTGCAAATATCTCCCCCAACCCCCGGCAAGCCGCCCATCGCTAACCAGCGCCTCCCGCATCAACAGATACCCCGACAAAGTAACGAACACCGCCAAGCTAGCCCGCCCATTGCTCACCCAATTAAGCCCATCGCGAAGAGTTCCCTTCCACCCGCCATAAGGCCAGAAAACCAGCGTAGACCGAAACACATGATCCAAAACAACAAACAAAACCGCGACCCCGCGAAGCCCCTCCACATAAGTCAGATGTCGTTTGGAAGATTCCATCAGAATATCAGCCCGGAAAATTCAATACTAAGAAAAGCGTATTTGCCACAGATAAAAATCAGATGCACACAGATAAGAATAAATGCAATTGGTATTTCATCTGTGTGCATCTGATTTTTATCTGTGGCTAAATGTCTTCTCTTCGTATTTCTCTGCGCCCTCCGCGATCTCTAGCGAAGCGGGCGGTGAATAATAAACCCTCCTTTCCTCGCGACAATCGAGATTTTCCACCCGGAAACACGTTAAAGACCGATTTCTATCGCGGGCACGTCCCCGTTATTCCCGGCCGCACATTGGTTAGGTGAGAATGCCAATGCTGATGGACGATTCACAATTGCTGCTCGCTTACACCCGGCATGGGGATCGTGCCGCGTTCCAGCGGCTTGTCGAGCGGCATATCAACTTCGTCTACGCTGCGGCCATACGCCAGATACGCGATCCCCATCTCGCTGAAGACATCACGCAGGCCGTGTTTCTGGTTTTCTCACAGCGAGTCTCGCGGCTCAAGCCGGGAACCCTGCTGAAGGGGTGGCTGTTTAACACCACCCGCTACGCCGTCGCTAATTCACGCAGGGCGGACACTCGCCGAAAATTCCATGAACGGGAGGCTGCCGCCATGCGTTCAGATATGGTTCGTGAAGATCATTGGACCGAAATCCCGCCACATCTGGATGATGCGATGGCCCGGTTGTCTGAAAGCGACCGCCGGGTTTTGCTCCTGCGGTTTTTCGAGGACCTGCCGCTCGCGGCGGTGGGGCAGGCGCTGGGGATTTCGCAGGATGCGGCTAAAAAGCGGGTGGCGCGGGCGCTCGAACATTTAAGGCATCTACTCGTGGGCCGTGGCTCGGCTGGGGCCGGCAATTCGCTTGACCGTGTTTTCCAGGCGACAAGCGCACAAATCGCGCCGGCCTATCTGGCCAAAGCTACGGTCGATCTGGTGTTGAACAATGCGTCCGGTTCGAGCG
This sequence comes from Phycisphaerales bacterium, assembly GCA_003153655.1. Taxonomy (GTDB): domain Bacteria; phylum Planctomycetota; class Phycisphaerae; order Tepidisphaerales; family Tepidisphaeraceae; genus PALSA-1353. The sequence goes on along the minus strand of PMAK01000223.1, from coordinate 21,110 downwards.
CCGCATTTTCTTTGGCAAAGGGAGCTACAAAAATGATGAGCTTTGCGCGTGCGAAACTCCTGGCGATTCAATGCGTGATCGCCGGGGCGTCGATCGGAACCGTGGCCGTTCTTGCCCATTCAGAGTCGAAGGTTGTTCCATCGCATCCGTCCGAGCCCGTGTTGGTCGCGATGGCGGATGCCGCGCCGAGTAGCCCGTCGGCGGACGAAAAAGACGCGGATTTCAAAGCCTGTTGCCAGGTGATGCAGTCGATCGTCGATGGTTTTGATCGCAACGATTTGGCGGCCGTGGATGTGCTCTATTACTTCAAGCCGGGGAGCGATCCCAAAACGATAGCCGCCGTCCACGACATCCACGAGATGCAGATGGCGAACTATCGGCTCAAGAAAGCGGCCGTCACCCGGTTTGGGATGCGTGGAACACTCCTCTATACCGCGATCACCACGGACGCGGAGTGCTTCGTGGAATATTTGACGCGCATCAGCCCCCAGGACGCACGGGTGGCGGGTGATACGCTGACCATTACACCCTCCGCTCACGGTTCTCTGGACTTTGGCGTCGGACGCGCAACGTTCTATTTCCTGCGCGATCAGGGTGTATGGAAGCTGGACGCGGCCCGCAGTTTTTCGGTCACGTTCCGCGCGGCTCGGCGTCATCCGGTCGCGGGCGAGAGTCCGATAGAGACAATGACGGCGGCGGTCCATCTGATCGCCGGGCATTTCAACGCGATCGCGGATGACATCGACAAGGGAAACATTGCGGACGAGGCCGAGACTCAAAGGCGAATCAGCGCAGCCTGGGACGATTTGAACTCGCAGTTCCGAGAATACGGTGGCAGTATTCACGTACACTGATGGAAGGTGTGCGGTATGCCAACCGCATCCCTTGCGTGTGCACGGGAAAGTTCAAATTTCGTTACTCCGATGATGCCATAACCCTTTCCCTGCAAGGGGTTTTTCGTTGGGGGCGTGACGGGATTTGAACTTTTGCTAAGTTTCACTTGAAAATGGAGGGGGTCTAAAGCGGTCGAGTTCTGGATTGACATCGCTTTTGCTCCAATTGAGACGTAGCATGTAAGCCGTGGGCAGCGGCATCCACGACATTTGACGGTTGCTGCCAGCAGGAACAAAACTACGGAAAAGACTAACGCCGGCCGTGGGCAAGAAACCAATTGGAAAATATCAAATGAAATCGTTAGCCCTTCGATCACAGCGACGGAAGTCTATTGCAAAAATGTGGGAGAAAGGCGTTTTTGCGGCCGCTTCAGTCGTATATTTTGCAACGATCTGCTTCTCATTGCCCGGTTGTTTGGCGGGGGATCCCCTTCCCGCCAGCACACGGCCCAGCATCGCAGTCAACGTATCTTCGCCTTCATCTCCGTCTGCGCTGCCCAAGACCTTCAAATGGATGTCGACGGACCCGCTCGCTCAGCCAAAGTCCGGGTGGGTCTCGCTCAAGGACTTCAGCTGCGTGGTCTACAACAATCAGTACATCGTCTACATGTCGAGGGTCAACAACGCAGGAAGCTACGGCGGGGCCATGATGACCTTCACCAATTGGTCTCGGATGGCCACAGCCACCCAGTACTCGATCCCTGTAGGGGGCGTTGCGCCGACCTTGATCTATTTCACCCCGAAGAAGATCTGGGTTCTTATGTACGAGTGGGGCCCGTGGCCTTTCAGTTACCTGACCTCGACCGACCCCACCAACCCGTCGGGCTGGTCGGTCCCACGCGAACTTTACGGGGGAGGCTCAATCGACGAAACGGTAATCTGCAACAGCACAACAGCCTATCTCTTTTTCGCGAATGACAACGGAAACATATACCGGGCGTCGATGCCGATCGGCGACTTCCCGGGCACATTCACCAACCCGAAGACCATTATGACCGATACCAAGGCCAACCTGTTCGAGGCCGTGCAGGTCTATACGGTGAAGGGGACGAAGCAGTACCTCATGCTCGTGGAGGCGATGGGCCGCGCAGGAAGGTATTTCCGATCCTTTACCGCGACTGATCTCGCGGGTTCGTGGACCCCGCTGGCGGCGAGCGAGAGCAATCCCTTCGCCGGCAAGGCCAACGTCATCTTCAGCGACGGCAACGCCTGGACGAGCGACATCAGCAGCGGCGATCTGGTTCGCACCAATCCCGACGAAACGCAGACCATCGACCCATCCAATTTGCAATTCATCTACCAGGGTCTTGGCCCCCACGCGGCAGGTCTTACCTACAACCAACTCCCCTGGCAACCGGGGGTGCTCACGCTGGTGCGATAGTCATCCGCGACGAATGCCATATGACTTCAGTGTCCGGGATTTGAACCGCACTACCCTGATGCCGCCAGGACGATGCGGTTGATGTACCGCTCACGATGGAAATGCGGCTATCTCGGTTTCACGGGTGTCGCCGTTACGAATTCGATTTCCTTGAGAGCCGGGACCAGGCCCGCTTCCGTGCCGCGCTTGAGCAGCGTTGAAACCGCTTCCCGGCCTCGGGGGCCGTAATCCAGCGTCCAGTCGTTTACGTACATTGCCACAAAATTATCCGCCAATTTACTGTCGAGATCGCGGCCGAATTGCAGGGCGTATTCAACCGCCTGCTTGCGATGATCGAGACTATATTGAATTGAACGCTTAAGGATGTCGGTCACTTCCTGGCAGACGACTTTGCCGAGGTCTTTGCGGATGCAGTTGCCGCCGAGGGGCAGGGGGAGTCCGGTTTGTTCGTGCCACCATTTACCGAGATCGACCGCGAGATGGAGGCCGAGTTTTTTGTAGGTGAGTTGGCCCTCGTGAATGATCAGGCCGGCGTCGGCGTTGCCGTCTTTCACGAACTTGGGGATCTGGTCGAAATGAACTTTGACAGGGCGGAAGGCTTGCGGGGCTTTGCCGAGACAAAGTTGCAGGGCGAGGAAGGCGGTGGTGAGTTCGCCGGGGATGGCGATGGTTTTGCCTTTCAGGTCGGCGATTTTGGTTGGCTTGGTTGTGACGACCATGGGGCCGTATTTGTCCCCCATGCTGCTGCCGCAACTGGTGAGGGCGTATTTGTCGGCGACGTAAGGATAGGCGTGGATCGAAATAGCGGTGATCTCAAGTTCGCCTTTCCGGGCGCGCTGGTTGAGGGTTTGAATGTCCTGAAGGACGTGTTCGAATTTGTACGGGCCGGTATCGAGGAGGCCCTTGGCGAGGCCGTAGAACATGAAGGCGTCGTCGGGGTCAGGGGAGTGGCCGAGGTGGAGGAGCTTTTTTTGCATAAGTCAGATTCAATACGGGAAGAATGTGTTTTTCGCAAACCAGCATTTGCTAGCGGTTACGTGGGAAATCTCGGATAGAATCAGGCGATGAAGACCCGACACATCGTCGCACCAGGACTCTCATTGGTTGCGGTTCTGTATGTGACGAGCTGTCTCTGGTGGGGCGTATGGATAAACTGGGAACCCAAATACGATCTTAAAAATCTCACCGGGCTGACGCCGGCCCAAGTCGTTCAACGATTAGGAACGCCATATTATGATCCTCGCCTTCCGTCGACAAACGGATGGAAGAATGAACAGGTGGATGGACCTTTGGCGCTGGCATACCGCTCTGGAGTCTATTACATCACCATCCGATTCAGCGGTGACAAGGTCGTCCGCGTGGACCATTACACCAAATAGCCTATCCGATCACCTACTTCCGTTCTGTGGTTCCAAGAGTTTGCGTACATCCGAAAGCAACACTGGCAATTTGTTTTCGACGATGTCCCAAGTGATCTCATTCTTGATTACCCCGTAACCGTGGATTAGCTGGTTGCGGAAGGCAATGATCCGTCGCCATTCGTTGATTTGGTCGGCAATGCCGGGATCGGTCTTTTGCAATTGGGCCAATGCCTCACCAATCACGGCGAAGTTCCAATGCACCGCGTCGCGCAAAAGGTTGTCAGCGAGGTATGCCTCTCGCGACTTGCCAAGCATGTAATTGGTAATCTGGCCCGCGGCATCAAGAATGTCGCGGAGGAATTTGGCGGCTTCAGGCCGCATAGAGTGTTACCCGATGCTGGTTGGCGACTTGAAGGAAATAGGGATTGTGCGCGTCCTGGCTGCTCACGAGATCCACGCGGCGGCCGAGCAATTCTTGAAGGTCTTCCGCCAATCCGAAAAAGCGATTAGCCAATGCCGTTGGATCGGCGTCAAACTCAAAGAAAAAATCCAAATCGCTGTCGGCCACATCAAAATCTTCCCGGGCCGCGGAGCCGAAGAGTTCGAGCTTTCGCACGCCGTATTTCCGGCACAGCGCCGCGATCTGCTCGCGATGTTGAGAGATGAGGTCGATCATCAATGGAATTGTACCTTACCTTTCAGGCGGGCGATAAACAGGTTGCCTGATCTCTGGTTCGCAATTTGATGACAATCTGAACACTTCTATCGTGGCGATAGTGGAGATGGACGCCGTGATTTTAATATAAGTATTTTTATAATAANNGTTCAGAAGTGTCCGAAAGTGTTCAGTCCACTGTCTCGCATATCAACCGATAAGAGATAAGTCATTCTGCTGGCTCGGCAATAACACCCCGGCCGGTCCGTTATAGTCTTGGTCTTTCCGGTATGGAGCTGAGATGGCCAGGATTCATCCTTTGCTTACGCCTTATGTTCCGAGCGACTCGGATCCATTTGACGATGTGAAGGCTGCGCATCTTTTGAATCGGGCGGGGTTTGGGGGGACGTCGGAGGAAATTCAAAAGGTGCGGAAGATGGGGCCGCAGTTGGCGGCGGATTGGCTGCTGGATTTTCCCGATGCGCCTTCGGAGGAAGAGGATGCGGGGGATTCGCCGGATTTGTCTTCCATTGATGGGGCGCCGCCTAATTTTCGGGAATATGCGCGGAAGCTTGTCGGCAAAACGGCCGAGGAAAAAAAAGCGATCATTCAGCAGTTCATGCAGGCTAATCGGCAGGCGATCGAGGCGACCATCGGATGGTGGCTGGGCCGGATGGCGTTCGGGAAATATCCGCTGCAGGAGAAGCTGANNTAGCATGGGCATTTCACCACCAGCGCGAAGGACGAGCGGGCGGCGATTTTGATGTGGCGGCAGAACGAATTGCTGCGGCAAAACGCGGCCGGAAATTTCGAGCCATTCGTCCGGGCGATCTCCCGCGATCCGGCAATGCTGGATTACCTCAACAACAACGAAAACCGCAAGGCCCATCCGAACGAGAACTATGCCCGCGAACTAATGGAATTGTTTACGCTGGGGATCGGGAATTACACCGAGGACGACGTGAAGCAGGGGGCGCGGGCGTTCACCGGTTGGGGACACGATGGCGTCGATTTCGTCTACCGNNGGCCAACACGATGAGGGTGTCAAGACATTCCTCGACCGAAGCGGGACCTTCGACGGGGATGACATCATCACGATCATACTTGGTCATCCGGCCTGTCCGCGGTTTATTGCCGGGGAGCTTTTCAAATATTTCGCGTATGAGGATATGGACAAGGAATTGCCGGTGGCGCTGGGGCAATTGCTGTACGGGAATCATTACGAGCTGCGGGCGACGGTGCGGACGATCCTGACCAGCCGGGCGTTTTACAGCCCGCAGGCGATTGGGGTGCAGATCAAGAGTCCGGTGCAACTGGTGGTGGGGACGATCAGACATCTGGGGCTTGAAACGCTGCCGCCGACGCCGGCGCTTTCGTCGGCGCTCAATCAGATGGGGCAGTTGCCGCTGATGCCGCCGAATGTGCGCGGATGGCCCGGGGGGCGGATGTGGATCAATACGAGCACGCTGTTCATTCGATACAATACGGGCGTGTGGCTGGCGGGCGGCGATGTGCCGGCACTGGGCCGGGTAGGACGCAAAGGAGATAACGGAAATTCACAGTTGTCGCCTCGTGTTGCCAAGCCGACGGATTTCGATCCCAATGCGGATGATGGGAGTAATTCGCCGGAGAAGATTGTGGATGGTTGGGTCAGTCGGCTGATTCAGCGTCCGATTGATGCGGATAAGAAAAAAGTTTTGGTGCAGGCTTTGGGCAATCCGGTGAATGCGAGTTCGGTACGCAAGGTGGTGCAGTTGATCGTTTCGATGCCTGAATATCAATTGTGCTGATGGAGTAGCTATGGAAAAATATGTTTCAACCCGGCGGGTGTTTCTTCAGCGGGGCCTGACGATTCTGGCGGTCGCGCCGACAATCCCGACGTTTCTGGATCAGACGGTGATGGCGCTGAACAATCCGCTGGATTCTAAAGCGGTTCAACAGCCGACGGGCAAGGATGGAAAGATCCTGGTGGTCGTTCAGTTTTCGGGCGGCAACGACGGGCTGAGCATGGTGATTCCGTATGGGGATGACGCGTACTATCGCGGACGATCCAACATTTCGCATCCGGCGTCGCAGATATTGAAGATCGACAATTACATCGGCCTGCATCCGAATCTGACGTCGCTGAAATCGCTATATGACAGCGGCGACATGGCGATTGTGCAGGGCGTGGGATATCCGAATCCCAATCGTTCGCATTTCCGGGCGATGGATATCTGGCAGAGCGCGCAGCCGGAGCGCCAACAGCCGACGAATGGCTGGCTCGGGCGATATTTTGACAACACTTGCCCCGGGTGCGATCCGCGAGTGGGCGTGGCGATGGGGGAGACGTTGCCGCTGGCGATGCAGGGGGACAAGGTTTTGCCGCTGAGTTTTGAGCGGCCGGATAGCTATCGATACAACGGTCGGGACAAGGCGGATTACCTGAAATTGAATCACGCTGATTTGCCGCCGATGGGATCGACCCCCGCGAAGAAGGTCACGACGCCATCAGATCAGTTGGATTTTCTGCATCGGACGGCGATGGATGCCCAACTGAGCAGCGAGGAGATTTTACGTTTGACGCGGACGCACTCGGCGGCCGGGACGTATCCGGCCAATGAATTCGGCAATGGGCTGAAAACCGTGGCGGCGATGATCGCGGGAGGATTGCCGACGCGGGTGTATTACATTTCACTGACGGGTTTTGATACGCATGCGCAGCAACTCCAGCGGCATGATGCGCTGATGAAGACGCTGTCCGACGGCCTCGGCGCATTCTGGAAGGATTTGAAGCAACAAGGGAACGATCAGCGCGTGCTGATGATGACGTTCAGCGAATTTGGCCGTCGCGTGCAGCAGAATGCGAGCAATGGGACGGACCATGGAGCGGCAGCACCGATGTTTTTGATGGGAGGCAGCATCAAGCAGGGAATTGTGAGCCGGCATCCTTCGCTGACGGATCTGGATCAGGGCGATTTGAAATATGTGGTGGATTTTCGATCGGTGTACGCGAGTGTACTACAGAATTGGCTGGAGACGCCGAGTAAGCCAATCCTGGGAGATCAGTTTCCGCTCATGCCGCTGGTGAAGGCGTAGGTTTACGGGACAGTATTTTGGGGACGGTTGAGTCCAGCGGGATTGCCCCGGGCAACAAATGCCCGGGGCTTTTTTTTGAAGAAAAAGGCATTTGGAAATGTAGGAAAACTTGTTGGGGTATTTCGTCGTATAAATAGGCGGCTATAATAGAGCGAATGCTCAACTTTGGGCCGTTCTGTGGGGATGACTCGCTCTTTGCCAATGAATCTCTGGGCATCCGGTCGATGATGCTTTGGGCAACTTTGTAACTCCATTGGCGAAAGTGAATGGTATATAGATAACGGATTAGATGGTTTTTACGGAAGAGAGCCAATTATGCCAGCAAAAACCAATTCCCTGATATCGCTGATTGATAAAAAGCTGGATGTGTCGAATTTCCGGGAGCAGCATTGGGAAGGCTCTTTTGGGGAATACCTGGATCTTGTAGTGGAAAATCCTACTGTCGCTCGAAATGCGTTCCAGCGGGTTTACGACATGATCCTGAGCTATGGGCATGAGCAGTACACTCAATTCAAACAGGAATACAACCGCTATAAGTTCTTTGCAGACCCGATCGACCATGGCGGCGACGCCATATATGGCCTGGAACGGCCGCTGATGCAGCTCGTTGATTTCTTCAAATCGGCGGCGCAGGGTTATGGGACGGAAAAGAGAATTCTGTTGCTGCATGGACCGGTGGGTTCGAGCAAATCGACAATCGCGCGGCTTTTGAAAAAGGGGTTGGAAAGCTACAGCAAGACGGATGCGGGTAAGTGCTACACGTATATGTGGCGTTTGAATCATCGTGGTCCGGGCGGCGATGAAGCGGAGCAGCTTGTCGAATGCCCGATGCACGAGGAGCCGCTGCTGCTGATTCCGCGCGAGGCGCGGCATGACGTGCTGGAAGCAATCAACGAAAAATTACCTGAGGGGCGGAAGATTCGGCTCTTTGGCGATGTGTGCCCTTTCTGCCGACGGATTTACGGCGATCTGCTGGAGGATTACGGCGGCGACTGGAAAAAGGTGATGGAGCACGTGAAGGTGAAGCGTTTGATCCTGTCGGAAAAGGATCGGCGCGGCATTGGCACGTTCCAGCCGAAGGATGAGAAAAACCAGGACAGCACGGAACTGACAGGCGATATCAACTATCGCAAGATCGCGGAGTTTGGGTCGGATTCCGATCCGCGGGCGTTCAATTTCGATGGGGAATTGAATATCGCCAATCGCGGAATTGTTGAGTTTATTGAAGTTCTCAAACTCGATGTGGCATTTTTGTATGACTTGCTCGGAGCGAGCCAGGAACATTTGATCAAGCCGAAGAAATTTGCCCAGACTTATATTGATGAGGTAATTCTGGGGCATACGAACGAGCCGGAATATAAGAAACTCCAGGGCAATGAGATGATGGAGGCATTCCGGGACCGCACGATCAAGATCGACGTGCCGTACAACATCCGGCTGGATGATGAGATCAAGATTTATCTGAAGGATTTCGGTCCGGAACGGATCAAGGGAATTCATATCGCGCCGCACACGATCGAAGTGGCGGCGNNGTTGAGATCGCGGCCATGTGGGCGGTGCTGACGCGGCTGGCGGAGCCGAAGAAGGCGGGCATCACCAAACTGCAGAAGATGAAGCTGTACAACGGGAAGAGCATTCCCGGATTCACCGAGGACAGCATTAAAGAACTGAAGGAAGAGGCCCCCCGCGAGGGTATGCAGGGAATCAGCCCGCGGTATATTCAGGACAAGGTCAGCAATTCGCTGGTGAGCCATCAGGCTCAGATCGATCAGTCGATCAATCCGTTCATGGTGATGAACGAGCTTGAGGGTGGATTGAGCCATCATTCGCTGATCACCGATGAGGAATTGAAGAAGGAATATCGCGAATTGCTGGTCGTGGTGCGCGAGGAGTATGAGGATATTCTGAAGGCGGAAGTGCAGCGGGCGATCAGTGCCGACGAGGATGCGATCAAGCGTCTGGCGGCGAACTACATCGAGAATGTCCGGGCTTATACGCAGCACGAGCGCGTGCGGAATCGGTATACCGGGCGGGATGAGGATCCGGATGAACGCCTGATGCGGTCGATTGAGGACAAGATTGATATCCCCGAGAGCCGTAAGGATGATTTCCGGCAGGAGATCATGAATTACATCGGGGCTCTATCGCTCGATGGGAAGAAATTTGAATACAACACCAACGCCCGGCTGCTGAAGGCGCTGGAATTGAAGCTGTTTGAGGATCAACGCGACACGATCAAGCTGAAGAATCTGGTCAGCAGCGTTGTGGACGACGAGACGCAGCAGAAGATCGATGTGGTGAAGCAACGGCTGATCAAGTACTTCGGATATAACGAAACCAGCGCCACGGATGTGCTGAATTATGTGGCGAGCATTTTTGCGCGAGGCGATAGTAAGCAGGATGAATGACGGTTCTGTGAAGCAAGAAAATCATGCGGACATTTAATCGTCGCTCCGGATATTCGCTGGTGATCGTGGGCGTGCTGGGAATCGTTTTCTTCTGGATTACCGATCCCCGGTACGGCCTGGGCCTGCATTGGAGCAGGGGCGAGAATCCGATCTATCTGGCAAACCAGCATTTTCCCGGCACGGTCGTCGGGCTGGCGGGATCGCTGCTGGTTTTTCTGATCGGATTGTACCTGCTGTCGCGGAAGGTCATGTGAACGGCTTGGGGCAAGCCTAGAAAAACGCGGTTTAGAACTCGTATTTGTAGGTCAGGGCGAACGCGGGCGATTGCACGCGATACGCGCCGGCCCAGACTCCACCCAGTACGTCATCTTTGTTGAGCGTTGGATTGATCCAGCCCAGGACGTTGTAGGCGTCAAGCCGAATCGTCGCGTGCGGACCGAGCTTGTATTCGGCGCCCAAGTTCAAGTAAGCGGTGACGCCAAACGGCTGAGTATAACCCGGCACCGAACTGGTGGGAGTTCCAGCGCCAAAAAACGGGTTGGCATTCTTGAGATCCAGGAAATCCTCGCTGCCTTGATATCCCCACATCACCTGAATGTTGCCGTCAACGGAGAAGGCCTCATTAAACTGGTGATGCTCCGAGAGCTTGCTGACGTTGCTGGACCAGTCGTTCAGGTCATATCCATAGCCGAAAGGAGCGCTGGTAATGAGCGTTCCCGAGTTCGGTATGAAATCCTGGGCAACCAGCTTTGTGTATCCGTGAGAAATGGTAAACGTGTCCTGCTGGGTCTTGTAGCTCGCCTCCAATTCGATGCCGACGGTCTTGTACGGTCCGAGCAGTTGTTCTTCGTTGGTGACGGTATTGTACGCCAGTGGGTTCAGCCGGTTGTAATAGATGGAGGTGCCGAAGAACAGGCTCTTTGATTGCTCGCGTTCGTAGCGGAGTTCAAGGCTGTTCATCTGTTCCGGCGCGGACAGCGTGTGGTTGACGAGCCACTGATGGTACATGTCCTCTTCGGTATTGGTCCGCAATGACTGGGATGCGATGAATTTGAAGGTGTCTTTATCATCCGGCGCCCATGCCAGGGCGGCGCGCGGCGAATAGAGAAACTCGGTGAATCGGTCCTTGTCGGCACGGGCGCTGAGGAACATCGTCAATTGCTTGGTGATGTGCCATTGGTCTTCAAGGAACACCGAGAACATGTCTGAATTCCAATGCTCCGGCGTGCTGAACGCGCTGTCGAGCCCATCGAGGCCGGGATCGAACCAGCTCGGCAGGCCGAGCCAGTAGTAGGCGTACTCGGAGCCCACCGCCAACTGGTTTGTGGGGAACATCTGCCAGTTCAGCACGGCTTTGCTGATGAGCTTGTCTTCCTGCTCGCTGTCGATGGCGGCGGCGGCGACAACCCGCTCGTAGTCGGTTGCGTCGAAGCTGGTTGAAACGTCCAGATCGAGCTTGTCGGAGAGTTTGATCTTGTCGCCGCCGAAAATCGTAAGCTGTTGGTAGCCGACGGCCGTGACGGGGGGCGGCAGAACGGATCCGAAACCGGTTGGGTACGGAGCGTAGCGTCGGTCGGTCGGGTCGAGCGTTTCGCCGCCGCGGGTATAGCGCGCCCAAAGGCTGAAACCGCCGCTATCATATTCCGCGTGTACTTTGATTTGCGGCTCGTTCTCGAACTCCGCCCCTTCACGTTGATACGAAGCGATAACCGGCTGTCCCGGGATGACCGGGACGTTGCCCGGAGCGGTGAAGAATTGGCTTTGAACGATCGGCGCGTTGGTGGGATCGGCGCCGGTGACCTGGGCGGCCCCGCCGTATACGAACCAGCCCGAATCCGGGGATAGCTTCTGGCCGTGTTTGAACTCGAAGCCAATGAAATCGTCGAGTTCGCCGCCGCGAATGGTGGCTTCGGTGCCTTGATAGTTAAGCCCGTTGTATGTTTGCAGCGAGACGACGCCTTCAACGGCGCCGGGGCCATAGGTTGTCGACCCGGGTCCACGAACGACGTCCATTTGATCGATGTCGCCGAGGAGATAGAGATCCTGTTCGGTCAGCACGCCGAAGTGCGTAACCTCATTCATTTCTCGGCCGTCCACAAGGAAGAGATACTTGGTATTGTCATCACCAATGACGCCGCGCATACCAACGCTGGGCATTTCATAGGGATGGTCGGACATTTCAAGATTTGGCACGTAAATATTAAGCAGGTCGCTGACGGTGCGCGGGTTCTGCTGGTCGATCTCATCGCGATCAATATGAGTGACCGCGGCGGGCACCAGTTGGCGCTCGGTCATCGTCAGGGTGTTGGTGGTCACCTCCACCTGCATGAGCTGTTCGAGGCTCATTTCCNNGTTTTTGGGCGCGGGCGGATATTTGCGGGTTGTGCCGTAGTCGCCGCCGGCGGTATGTGTGCTGCCGATTTTGGCAGCCGAAGCCTTTTTCTTGGCGGACGACTTTGAGGATGGCTTTGCGGTCTTTTTGCCGCTGGTGGATGCAGTGCTGGACCGTGTGGTGGGAGCGACCGGAGCGGCGGCATACGATACGACCGAAGCCGCTGAGACGATCGAGAAGGTCAGTAGCACAATCCGCAGTGACCGATTTGTCAAACCATGAAGCATAAGAGCCTCTACACTCGGGCGATCTGGAGGTGCAGTGGTTTCGTCGGCGGTAACGTCTATTCGGTTTAGAGGGGAAATGCCGAAAATTTGGACGGGGAGTTTGGTAACGTGGCTTCGGATTGTATTACCGGACCAGCGCGGTTATCGGCGGCAACGCGCTTTGTGAATGCTATAATGCTATGGATATTCAGCTTAGAGCGTTCGGGGCTATATTCTTGAAGAGGCTGCAATGATCCTGAAGATCGAAAAAGATCACCAGCGATTCCGGCAGATCGTCAAAGGGCGGATTCGGGACGATCTGCGCAAGTTTCTGACCAAGGGGGAATTGATCGGCAAGGAGGGGAAACATCTGATCAGCATTCCGCTGCGCGGGATTGAATTGCCGCATTTTCGATATGGGGATAATTCGTCCGGCGTTGGGACGGGCGATGGAAAAGAGGGGGATGTAGTCGGCAAGGGTCAGGGCAAGGCCCAGGGTGGGACCGAAGCGGGTCAGCACATCATGGAGGTGGATCTGACGCTGGATGAGCTGGCGGAGATTTTGGCTGAGGAACTCAAGCTGCCACGCATCGAGCCTAAGGGGAAGAATCGGATTACGACGATCAGGGAAAAATATAGTGGGATCCGGAATGTCGGGCCGGCATCATTGCGGCATTTCAAACGCTCATTCAAGGAAGCGCTCAAGCGGCAGATCATGATCGGGGATTATGATCCGGATCATCCAATCATCATTCCGCAGAAAAAAGACATTCGTTATCGAAGCTGGAAAGAAATCAAAAGCCCGAAATCCAATGCGGTGATCGTTTTTATGATGGACGTCTCCGGTTCGATGGGCGAGGAGCAGAAAGAACTGGTGCGGCTGGAGAGTTTTTGGATCGATACATGGCTGCGGAAGAATTACGAGGGGATCGAATCGCGGTACATTGTGCATGATGTGCAGGCGAAGGAAGNNAGCATACTTTTTACCATCTGCGCGAAGATGGCGGGACGAAAATCAGCAGCGCGTTTCGAACCGCGAAGTCATTGCTGGATGCGCATTATTCGGCGCAGGAGTGGAACATTTACCTGTTTCATTTCAGCGATGGCGATAATAGCTCGGAGGCGGACAGCCGGGACTGCGTGAAGCTTCTGAAGGATCAGCTATTGCCGATCTGCAATATGTTTGGGTATTGCCAGGTGGCGAGCGCGTATGGGTCGGGGAATTTTATTAATGTGCTACACGAGCATTTGCGGAATCACGAGAAGGTGCTGACGAGCCGGGTGAATTCGAAGGATGATATTTATGATTCGATCAAGACTTTTTTTGGGAAGGGGCATTGAGGGAAGCGGNNGGAACCATGAGATTTGCGGGTTATGATAGAAGATTGAACGCTCTATGACCGCAACCAAGTCCATTACGGCCGAGGAATTGCTCAAGATGGGCGACATTGGCCGGTGCGAACTCATTTATGGGGAACTGGTCATGATGAGTCCAGCCGGTTTTAGTCATGGCGAGATTGCTTTGCGAATCGGGCGGCTGTTGGGGAACTTCGTGGAAGAGCATGACCTGGGCGTAGTACTGGCGGCGGAAACGGGCTTTATCGTCGAACGGGATCCCGATTTGGTCCGCGCGCCAGATGCCAGTTTCGTTCGTAAGGATCGCGTTCCAAAGACCGCATGGAACAAATATTTTCCCGGCGTTCCTGATCTTGCGGTGGAGGTTGTCTCACCCGATGACACCAAGAGGGAAATCGCGGAGAAGGTGAACATGTGGCTGGCGCATGGGACGATCTCTTGCTGGGTGGCCGATCCGGCGAGTATGACGATTATGATTCACCGGGCGGTGGAAAAGCCACTGCGATTTAGCACGCGAGACAAAATCACTCGTGAGCCGGCATTGCCCGGGTTGGTTATTCCTGTTTCGCGGATATTCAAGCGGCCGTAATCTTCGAGTTGCATATTTCAGATCATTTTTCAGGAGCGATAATCCCACGGCGGATGTTAGCCAGTGGCGCGGCGTCGTTGAACGTGATGTTTTGACCGTCGAAAATGACGCCCAGTGATTTCCAAAGTTCGTCTAAATCGACCATGACGGGTTTGCCGCCCATTTCATTGTGCAAATCCTTGAAAACGGTGACCCCGACGCCGCTGTCGTACACATCCAGCAGGCGGTCGATATTCCAGTCTTGCGATCCATCGCCTCCGGCGTCGAGGACTGCGCGGGCGGCATCGCGGACCGATTTTTTATTATCCGTCTTTTGCCGAACGTGGATGTCGGCGATGAGCCAGTAGAGCGAGCCGCCCCAATATGTTCTGCCCCAGGTGTGCGTGTGATCGAGTCCGCGGTCGCCCGGCTTGGGTAATCCTTGGGGCATGCCCTCAACCAAGTCACGCCAAAAACGTTCGGGGGTGATCTGGCGAATGCGGACGCGGGCGACGGGCTCCAGGTAATCTGCCATGCCCTCGCTCATCCAGGTGTAGTCATCATCCAACTCGGGCTGGGAAAGATGAAACATCTCGTGGGTCAGCATCCAGTCGGCGACTAAATCCGCGTGAGTGGTGTCGCCGCTGACGTGAATTTCGATGCGCCTGCCGTCGTATTCGACGGCGCCATTCACATCGCTGCCGCCGGGAAGAACGGTGATCGAGACGTGCTTGACGGGATATCGGCCATAGAAATGTGTTAGTGCCGTGGCAGCGCGCTCCACCCATGCTTTTATTTCGTCAGATGATACCGCGAGGTGGTGTGGCGCTGACAAATCGATGACGCCGCCCGGCTCTGTTAGCGTCGCTTCGAAAGCCGGATAGTCTGCGCGAGCGACTAATGGCATCGCGACGAGAGTCATGGCAGCCAGGATCAGAACGACAATTCGGGTCCGGTGAGGTAGGGGCGTCATCCGCGATTATAGGAGTGCAATATAGGCGCTACCAATGTCTCTGGGGCCGGATATAGTGTTTTGGCTCTTGGAAGGAGTTTGCGATGAAGGCAGTCGCCGTATTTCCCTCGACGAAACAAGTGGAGGTGATCGATCATCCGGAGCCGGCTATCTCGTCGCCAACCGATGTGAAACTTCGCATGATTGATGTCGGGGTGTGTGGGACGGACAAAGAGATTGTCACGTTTCAATATGGCACACCGCCGGATGGGTCGGAATATCTGGTGATCGGGCACGAATCTCTTGGGGAAGTGATTGAAATTGGCGCGGGTGTTAAGACGCTGAAGAAGGGCGATCTTGTCGTGACGATGGTGCGGCGGCCGTGCGATCATCCGGAATGCGTGGCGTGCCGGGCCGGGCGGCAGGATTTTTGTTATACGGGCGATTTCACCGAACGGGGGATCAAGGGGCGGCATGGGTTCATGACTGAACTCGTCGTTGATGACGAAAAGTATATGAATCTGGTTCCGAGCGCGTTACGGGATGTGGCGGTGCTGGTGGAGCCGCTGACAATTGCCGAGAAGGCAATCGAGCAGTTGTGGCAGGTTCAGGCGCGATTGCCGTGGGCGTGTCCCATCGAGCCAGGGCAATCGCCGGGTTATTGCCACAAGGCGGTCGTTCTGGGGGCCGGGCCGGTGGGCTTGCTCGGGGCGATGGCCCTGGTCCTGCGGGGATTCAAGACCTATGTCTATTCCAAGAATCCGCTGCCGAATTCGCGGGCTGATCTTTGCAGTGCCATCGGGGCGCAATACATTTCTTCGGAGACAACCTCTGTGGATGAGATGGCGAAGATCGTCGGCGGGATCGACCTGGTGTACGAAGCGGTTGGGGCTTCTTCGCTGGCGTTTGATGTCATGCGTGTGCTGGGCACGAATGGCGTGTTCATTTTCACCGGCGTTCCCGGGCGAAAATCGCCAATCGAAGTGAACACCGATCTGCTGATGCGGGATTTCGTTTTGAAAAACCAGGTGATTTACGGCACGGTGAACGCCGGCAAGCAGGCGTTTCTGGATGCGATTGGCGATCTGGCCGAGTTTCGGAAGCGCTGGCCGGATGCGGTGAAGAAGCTGATCACCGGGCGGTTTCAGATTACTCAGGCGATTGATTTGCTGACTGGGAAGGTGGACGGGATCAAAAACGTGGTGAGCCTTAGATGAGCGAAATCGCGGAGCAAAAGCGGTTGCGGGAGGACGCGGCGCGAAAGGCCAACTGGAAGCGGTGGGGGCCATATCTGTCGGAGCGGCAGTGGGGCACGGTTCGGGAAGATTATTCGCCGAACGGGGATTGCTGGAATTATTTGCCGCACGATCATGCCCGGAGCCGCGCCTATCGCTGGGGCGAAGATGGGCTGATGGGGATTACCGATCGGGAATGCCGACTGTGTTTTGCGGTGGCGATGTGGAACGGGCGGGATGTGATCCTTAAGGAGCGGCTTTTTGGGCTGAGCGGGCCGGAGGGAAATCATGGCGAGGATGTGAAGGAGCAGTATTTTTACCTCGATTCCACGCCGACGCATTCGTACATGAAGGGGTTATACAAATATCCGCAAAATCAGTTTCCGTATGACCAACTTGTGGCGGAGAACCATCGGCGGACGCGGCTGAACCCGGAGTNNGGGAAATTCTGGATACCGGGATCTTCGACCATGATCGATATTTCGACGTTTTCGTGGAATACGCGAAGAATGGGCCGGATGATATTCTGATCCGGATCACGGTTTGCAATCGCGGGCCTAATCCGGCGACGATTCACCTGTTGCCGACGCTTTGGGCGCGCAATTCGTGGATCTGGGGATGTCTGCATGAGGGGTGCGAAGTCAAGCCGCATATGGCTGCGTCGGGGCCGGCTTCGGTGGATGTGGATCATGTGACGCTTGGGAAATTTCGGTGGGTCGCGGAACAGCGCGGGCAGGAGCCGAAGCTGCTATTCACGGAGAATGAGTCGAATTTGCAGCGATTGTACGGGACGCCGAATTACACGCCGTTCGTGAAGGACGCGTTTCATCGGTATTTGATCAACGGGGAAAAAGACGCGGTGAATCCGGCGAGGATGGGAACGAAGGTGGCGGCGCACTACGAAATTAATCTGCCGCCGGGCGGTCAATCGGTGCTTCGACTGCGGCTATTTTCACAGAGCGCGGCGCCAGCGGAAAATTTTGGGGCCGAATTTGATCGGATATTTCAGCAACGAATTGCGGAAGCGGATGAGTTCTACGAAACGAAGCTCTCGAAGAATTTACCGGCGGAGATGCGGAATATCGGGCGGCAATGCCTGGGCGGATTGCTCTGGTCAAAGCAGTTTTATCATTACATCGTGCGTGAGTGGATGGCGGGAGACCCGGAGCAGCCGCCGCCGCCGGCTTCGCGATGGAACGGCCGAAACCGCGAATGGCTGCATCTGTATAACCGCGACGTGATTTCCATGCCTGATAAATGGGAGTATCCGTGGTACGCCGCGTGGGACTTGGCGTTTCACATGATTACATTCGCGACGATCGATCCGGAATTCGCCAAGGAGCAGCTTATTTTGCTGCTGCGCGAATGGTATATGCATCCGAACGGGGAATTGCCGGCATATGAGTTTGAATTTTCGGATGTGAATCCGCCGGTGCATGCGTGGGCGTGCTGGCGCGTTTACAAGATGACGGGTCCGCGTGGGGGCCGCGATCGGATGTTTCTGGAACGGGCGTTTCAGAAGCTTCTGGTGAATTTCACATGGTGGGTGAACCGGAAGGATGTCAGCGGGCGGAATATTTTTGGCGGAGGATTTTTGGGGCTGGATAATATCGGTGTATTTGACAGGTCCAAGCCGCTGCCGACGGGTGGGGTGCTCGATCAGGCTGACGGGACGGCGTGGATGGCATTCTATTGTTCGACGATGCTCTCGATGGCTTTGGAATTGTCGCGGGACGATCCGGTTTATGAGGACATCGCGTCGAAATTCTTCGAGCATTTCGTGGCGATCGTTGATGCGATGAACAGCGTCGGCGGCACCGGGTTGTGGGACGAGCAGGATGGATTTTATTACGACCAGCTTTATCTGGATGGCAAGAGCATTCCGCTGCGCGTGCGTTCGATGGTGGGGGTGATTCCGCTGTTCGCGGTGGAGGTGCTTGAAGGGTGCGTGATCGACAAGCTTCAGGGGTTCCGCAAGCGGATGGATTGGTTTTTGACCAATCGCAAGGATCTGGCGAAGTATATTTCATACATGAAGCCATCCGACAGCGAGCATAAACACTATCTGTTGGCGGTTCCGACGCAGCAGCGGCTGGAACGCGTTCTAAAGTATTTTTTGAACGAGGCGGAGTTCCTTTCACCTTACGGAATTCGATCCGTGTCGCGATTTCACCTGGATCATCCATATATTTTCCATGCGGACGGCAAGGAATATAGCGTGAAGTATTGTCCGGGCGAGGGGGATACGGGGCTGTTTGGCGGGAATAGCAATTGGCGCGGGCCCGTCTGGTATCCGCTGAATT
Source organism: Phycisphaerales bacterium (assembly GCA_003153655.1). Lineage (GTDB taxonomy): Bacteria > Planctomycetota > Phycisphaerae > Tepidisphaerales > Tepidisphaeraceae > PALSA-1353. Next base: position 2,322 of record PMAK01000223.1, on the reverse strand, counting down.
TTATACTGCTTGAATCGCTGGAAAAATATCATTATTTCTACGGCGAAAGTTTCAAGGTGGAATTTCCGACCGGCTCGGGAAAGATGTTGACGTTGCAGCAGGTTGCGGACGAGTTGGGGCAGCGGCTGATGCGCACGTTTGAGCCGGATAAGAACGGCCGGCGTCCGTGTCATGGGGATGAAACGCGGTTTGCCGTGGATGCGAATTGGAAGCAATTGTTGCTGTTCCATGAGTATTTTCATGGAGAAACGGGCCGGGGTTGCGGGGCGAGTCATCAGACGGGTTGGACATCGCTGGTGGCGAGATTGATTATTGGGCGCGGGAGGCGATTGGATCGTGAGCAAAGACTGGCGCAGGGTGGGGCAGGGGCAGCGACGCCCGCAGTTGTGCCGGCGGGCGCGAAGTAGAAATCAGCCATTTTATTTAGCGGATCTGTGTCAGGGTTGCGTGGCGGCGGGGCCGGTTACGATTTCGGCATGGATTGGGGCGTCGTCTTTTAATTGCACCCAGCCGATGTCGCGGCTTTCCCCGGGGGATAGTTGTTCGCCCGATGGCCAGTGATGGGGGTGAAATCGCGCGCTCATTCGGCCGGTGTCGATTTCTTCGAAGCCGGCGAGGCCTTCGGCGCGGTCGAGATCGCTGTCTTGCCAGGAGATGTCCGCGGCTACGTCGAGCGAGCCGGGGGCTGTGCCTTTGTTGACCAGATCAACTTCGGTGAGCTTTGCTTCAAGATGACGGAGCATAACCTGGATGTCGGGTTTGCCGGCGGCAGGCGCGGCGGTTTTGGCGTGACGATTGGCGAGCCAATAAATCAGGGCGGCTATAACAATCGCATCGAAGACAAAAAGGCCGAGGAAGACTTTTTTGGCGCGTGGGGTCAAGTTGAAATCACCGGGCGAAGAATTTTTTGACAACGTGAAGGGTCGCCTGCCGCTGGACGGTGGCGATGCTTTCGAGCAGTGGAATCTCCTTGGGGCAGACCTCGACGCAGTTGCCGGCCTTGGCGCAGTCGCCGACGCCGCCCGGCTCCATGAGCGTGTCGAGACGATCTTCCTTCAGCGCTGCTCCGGTGGGATGATCGTTGAAAAGCCGGACCTGGCTGATGACCGCTGCGCCGACGAAATGATTGGCGGGCGTGTACTGGGGGCAAGCCTCGAGGCAACATCCGCAACTGATGCAGCGAGAGAGGGGATATCGTTCCTGCTGGAGTTTTTGGGAAATTTCCGGGCCCTTGCCGAGGTCATATGTGCCGTCGACGGGAACCCAGGCTTTGACCCGTTTGAGATCGTTGAAGAGTCGGGCACGATCGACATACAGGTCGCGGATGAGGGGGAATTTGGTCATCGGCTCGAGCGTTATCGTGCCGGCGCCGAGCTTATCGACGAGGGTTGAGCAGCTTTGGCGGACGCGGCCGTTGATGACCATGGTGCAGGCGCCGCAGACTTCTTCGAGACAGCCGCTGTCGTAGACGACCTGGGTGGTGGGTTTGCCGTCGGCGGTGTTCGGATGGGCGGCGATGTATTGGAGGCAGGAGATGATGTTCATGTTGGGCCGGCGCGGAATGGAGAATTCTTCCCATCGTGCGGATTGGCCGGGGCCGTCCTGGCGGCGGATTCGAAGCGTGACGGTGCGGTCGGAGGAAGCCGGTGGCGGCGTTTCCGTGGTTGTGGGGTTCATTGCGGGATTACTGTACTCAATTTGAGTTGTTTTTTCATCCAATGCGGGAGAGCCGCAGAGACGCTGAGTCGCAGAGGCAGACGCGGAGAAGTCATAATCTCGGATTTAGGAAATTGGATTTCTCTGCGTCTCCGTGGCTCAACGTTCAGGTCTTAGAGCCAGAGGCGGTTGGATGACCTCGGATAAGACGTAAACCGTTCGGAGAGCCGTTGGGCGGGAAGTGATTAATTGTTTGATGGCGGCGGCTGAAATTGAGGGATGGCTGGCTTCTGGTCGGGCGGACGCCTGGGATAGGGGTCTCGGTGGTGGTGGAATGGGTGCCGGGCGCGGCTGCGGGGCTGCGGGTTTTTGTGCTATTTTTTTCGGGGCAATGCCGCGGCGCCTCATTTCCTGGAGCATCGCTTGCTGTCGCTCCAGGGGTGTTACGGAGCGAGGTCTTTGCTGGGGCGGCCGGCGCGCAGCGGGAGNNAAGGGCGATCAGGCCTCGAACGATTAATTCAATCAGCGTATCCATGTCTGCTCCGAGATCAGGAGGTCTTGCCGGCGTCGCCGGGTTTGGCGATTGCCTCGCGCATGGAGGTGTCGGACTGGATGTTCTTCAGCTTGTAATAATCCATCACGCCGATGTTTCCGGATCGAAGGGCG